>JBJXGR010000067.1:0-20187 GCA_046160045.1 Bryobacteraceae bacterium | reverse complement strand
TCCAAAGTGGAACAAAGTGGAACGTTCCATTTGTTCCGCTTCCTGTTCCAGTTCAACCTTTTGAATTTTATTTCCCTCGTGCCTGCAGCCGTTTGCGGGAATCAGGGTTTCTCTCGCCCACACCTCCGCGGTATGTAGGTAGTGAGAAGACACTTCACAATGCCCATCGTCCGCCCCTCCCGAACCTCCGTCCTGACTCGGCGTTCCTTCTCCGCCGCCACCCTGGCCGCGGTCACGCACGCCCAGCCTCGCCGCCCGAACTTCCTCGTCCTGTTCACCGACGACCAGCGCTTCGACACCATCCGCGCCCTGGGCAACCGCGAGGTCCAGACCCCCAACATGGACCGCCTCGTCCGCCGCGGCGTCTCCTTTACTCATGCCTTCACCATGAGCGGGACCCACGGCGCCGTCTGCGTCCCGAGCCGCGCTCAATTGATGACCGGCCTCACCCTATGGCATGCCCACGCCAACTTCATCGCCAAACCGGACGACACGCGGTTCGAACGCCGGCCGTACCGGGCATTCCCCGCCGAACTGCGGAAAGCCGGGTGGCAAACGTTCGCTACCGGCAAGTGGCACAACGGCCCCAAGCTGTTCAACGAGTGCTTCGCCGACGGCGGCAACATCTTCTTCGGAGGGATGACCGACCAGAACCATGCGCCCGTCCACCCGTACGATCCCGGCGCGCGCTACCCGAAGGAGTCCAGCCGCACGCTCCACGAGTTCTCCAGTGCGGCCTTCGCCACCACCGCGATGGATTTCCTGCGCCGGCGCGACCGCGCCAAACCCTTCCTGCTTTACGTCGCGTTCACCTCGCCGCACGACCCGCGAACCCCGCCCGAACGATTTGCGCGGCTGTACGACCCCGCTCGCGTACAACTGCCGCCTAACTTCCAGCCCGAGCACCCCTTCGACATCGGCGTGCGCGACATTCGCGACGAACTGCTGGCTCCTTACCCCCGAACCCCGGACGTCGTCCGCCGCCACATCGCCGACTACTACGGGATGATCAGCGAGGTCGACCACAACATCGGCCGCATTCTCGACGCTCTGGAAGCCAGTGGAGAAGCGGACAATACCTTTATCGTCTTCGCCGGCGACAACGGCCTGGCCGTGGGCCGGCACGGGTTGTTCGGCAAACAGAATCTCTACGAGCACAGCCTGCGGGTGCCGCTGGTGATCAGCGGCCCTGGATTGCCGCGAGGAAAGCGGTCCTTGGCCCTGTGTCACATCATGGACATTTGTCCCACCATTCTCGATCTTGCCGGAGTCCCCATTCCCCGCGAGATCGAAAGCCGGAGCCTCGGTCCAGTCCTGCGCGATCCCCAAACACGGCACCGCGACGCCATCGTCTTCGGCTACGCGAATCTCCAGCGCGGCATTCGCGACGAGCGTTGGAAACTGCTGGAGTACAACGTGGCCGGAAAGCGAACCACCCAGTTGTTCGACCTGAAAAACGACCCCTGGGAGATGAACAACCTTGCCGCGGCTGCGTCCGGACAACCTCGCATCGCTTCCATGCGCGAGCGTCTGAAGCGCGAGTTGCGCGCCGCCGGGGACATCGTCGATCTCGATGCCGCCGAGTGGGCTCGAATGACGTGAGCCGGCGGTCTACGATGAAAACAGGTTTCATGCGCGTCCTCTTCCTCCTTCTTGCCGGATTGGCCGCTCCTGCGTGGGCGCAACTCCGCGCGGGCGCTGCCCACCGCGACGTCACGCCCGACTTCCAACGCCACGGCCCGGTGTACCTCGCCGGCTTCGGCCAGAACCGCGTCGCCACCGGCGTCCATGATCCCCTGTATGCGCGCTGCCTGGCACTTGCCGCAGGCGGGCGTCCGCTGGTGCTGTGTGGAGTCGACTCGATCGGTCTGTTTTTCGACGACACGCGGAAGATCCGGCGGCAGATTGACGCCGATGTGGTCGTGGCGGCGTTGCACGACCACGAAGCGCCCGACACGATGGGTCTGTGGGGCCCTCGGCTGATCTCGAGCGGCATTCATGAGGCCTACAACCAGTTCGTCGTGGACCAAACCGTCGCCGCCGCGCGAGAAGCGCTCGCTCGGCTGCAACCGGCCCGCGTGACCCTGGCGCGCATCGAGCGGCCGGAGCTGGATTCGTTCATTCACGATAACCGCCCGCCGGTCGTGCACGATGCGGAAGTGATCGCTCTCAGCGCCGCAACCCTGGACGGCAAGCCCATCGCGACGCTCGTCAACTGGGCGAATCATCCCGAGACCGTCGGCTCGAAAAATACACTCATCACGGCGGACTACGTCGGCTATCTCTGCTCGCGGCTGGAATCGCTCCTCGGCGGGAAGGCGGTGTTTATCAACGGCGCGGTTGGCGGGATGCAATCGTCTCTCGGGGCAAAGATCCCGGATCCGGCGACCGGCCGGCCTGCTCCGAACAACAGCTTTCGCAAGGCCGAACTCATTGGCGTCCGCGTGGCCGAACTCGCCGCCGAAGCCGCCCGGCAGTCGCAACCGGTAGCTGTCGACCGCATTCTCTTTCGCGAGCGGATGGTTTCGGTGCCCGTAGAGAACTGGCGCTTCCGTCTCGCCTCGTGGATCGGTGTGTTTCGAGACCGTAAGAACATGTCCGACGGTAAAGGCGACACCCCGGTCGGCTTCATTCGGATGAGCGCGGGCGGCAAGCCCGTGCTTGAGATCGCGCTGATTCCGGGAGAACTCTATCCGGAACTCAGCGTCGGCGGGACCGTCCGGTACCTGGGCGCCGATTTTCCAGACGCTCCGATCGAACCGGCCCTGAAGCAGCGTATGACCGCACCCTACCGCATGTTGTTCGGCCTGGCGAACGACGAGATCGGCTACATCATCCCCAAGGCCGAGTGGGACAATGATTCACCGTGGTTGCAGAACGCACCCAAACGCTGGTACGGCGAGGTGAATTCCATCGGGCCGGAAGCGGCGCCGCGCCTGATTCAGGCCGTGTTGGAAATGATGCAGTGAGCCTTCAGCGGGGCGGCAGTTGCGGCAGCGCGCGGACCAGGCGCTGTGTGTAGGGATGTTCGGGATGGGTCAACACCCGCAGGGTGTCCCCGGATTCCACGATCGATCCCTGGTACAGGATGGCGACGCGGTGACAGAGCCGGGAGACCGACAGCAGGTCATGCGAGATGAAGAGAATCGAGGTCCCCAGTTCTTCATTGAGATCCCGGAGCAGATTTAGCAGTTCCGCTTGGGTAATCAGGTCCAGGGCGCTGGTGGGCTCGTCGGCGACCAGGAGAGAGGGTCGATGCAGGAGGGCCATGGCGATCAGGACTCGTTGGGCCTGCCCTACGCTGATCTGGGAAGGAAACCGCTTTGTGAAGGCTTCGTCACCCGGCAGCCCGACGCGTGCAAACAATTCGAAGAGCCGTTTTCGCTCGTCGCGCCAGGGGGCCGTCGAATGCGCCTCCCACGCCTCGCGGAGCTGAGTTTCCAGGCGGAGGCTTGGGTTCAGCGCCGAGGCGCTCTGCAGCACCAGGCCGACTTCCCGGCCGCGAATCCGCCGCCATTCGCGTTCGGTACAGTCCAACAGGTTTCGCCCGCGCAACAGGATGCGCCCTTCGACCTTCGTACCGCGAGGCAGCAAACCCAGAATGGCCAGCGCGAGCGTGCTCTTGCCCGATCCGCTTTCGCCGGCAAGCCCGACGATCTCGCCCGCCCGGATCTCGAGTGCGGCCTCGCGCAGCACCACTCCGCCCGATCCATATTCCGCCGAGAGCCGGAGGTCCAGCAAACCAGCCGCACCCCGAGGATCAGTGCACAAGCTGGCTGATGACGGGTTGTCCAGTTCGCATCTCGGCATTGGCGCCATCCGTAACACGCAGGGAAGCCGGGGCCGCATGCCAGAGGCGCAGCGTCTCCGCGATTCTGACCGGGTCGATCGGCTTCGAAAGATAGTCGTCCATGCCGGCTTCCCGGCACCTCTCCTCATCGCCGCGCATGGCGGAGGCCGTCAGCGCGATGATCGGCGTGTGCCGCAGCTTTTCATTCTCGCGGATCAGCCGGGTCGCCTGGTAACCGTCCATTTCGGGCATCTGGCAATCCATCAACACGATCGAATACGTCACGCACGTCATGGCATCCACCGCTTCTTTGCCATTGGCAACGGAATCGACCATGTAGCCCAGTTTCTCCAGTAACCTGACGATGACCCGCCGGTTGACGGCGTTATCTTCCGCCACCAGGATCCGGGCTTCCAGCAGAGACGGACTGACGTCGAGCGCTTCCACCCTCGCCGGAACCGGAACAGTTCCGGACTGCTCCACAGGATCGAGCGGAATCCAGAACCAGAACGTCGAGCCGCCCCCATGCTCGCTGGTCACGCCGATCTCGCCCCCCATCAGGTCCACCAGCTTCTTGCAGATCGACAGGCCCAACCCCGTCCCGCCGAACTTCCGAGTCGACGAACCGTCCAACTGCGTGAACGGCTGAAAGAGGCGGCGGCAATCGTCCGGCGAAATTCCGATTCCCGAGTCTTCGACTTCAAAATAAATACGCCGGCTCTGCTCGCCCCGGCATCGCACGCTGATCACTACCGAGCCGTGCTTGGTGAACTTGACGGCGTTGTTCACCAGGTTCAACAGGATCTGCCGGAGCCGGCCGGCATCGCCCCTCACCAAGCCAGGCAGCGCCTCGTCCACCGAGATCAGAATCTTCAGGCCCTTCTTCGCGGCCTCCTGAGCCACCGTCTCGCGGGTGCGCTCGACGACCTTCCGCACGTCAAACGGAACCTTCTCCAGGTCCAGCTTCCCCGCCTCCACCTTGGAGAAGTCGAGGATGTCGTTGACGACCGTCAATAGCGCTTCGGCGGATATCTGAATGGACTCCGCGTACTCCCGCTGCTCCCCGGAAAGCGGCGTCTGCAGCAACAACCCGGTCATCCCGATCACTCCGTTCATCGGTGTCCGGATCTCATGACTCATGTTTGCCAGGAACTGCGACTTCAATTCCGTGTGCCGTTTCTCCGATTCCAGCTTGGCCAGATATCCCCGATACGAGGTGTAGATCACGTAAATCACCGGCAGCACCAGCGCCAGCGCCTGCCATCCCATCAGCCGATTGACGAAGCTGTAGAGCGCCACGATCGACGCGCCAATCAGGTAGTAAGGAAACGACCAGAAATAGCAGTCCAGCCAGATGCGGATGAGGGGCTTCTTCTGCGTCAACGCCAGGATGATTGCAATCGAACCGGTATTCATCAGGAAATACACGCAAACCGTGAGCGCGAGCATCAGCGGGAACTGGACGTTCGCGATGTCACGCAGCCAGTTGGCATGAAAAACCCGATCTGCCACCAAAATGGAGGCCGCGGCGTTGGCGCAGTTAAAGAGGATCTTGACCGGTTCCCGGTTCTCCCGTGTGCGCCATAAATACTGGAACACAAATGAGGAGCAGCCGAGGATCAGCGTCTCACCAACGCTCAACTCCACGATTCCCAACAGGACGACCAGAAAGTTGACCGACAGCGTCCCGGAGATGGATGGCAGGCTGATCTTCATGCTCGAGGTCGCCAGGCCGAACACCAGGTAGATCAGAAATCGGATTGGGTCGCGGGACTCCCAGCGGGCGAAGCCAGACACCAGGGCCGCAGCGCCCAACAGCGTCATCAGGTAGACATAAAGCTTTGCCTTCAACGACATCATTCAGCGCTTTTCCATCCACGAGTGGCCATTGATTTCAGCACTTCTCAAGTGGGATGAACCCGTCCCCATGCTCACTCTACGCCTGCCGATCGTCCTCTACAAGATGTTGGGAGTTACATTCTGCCGGGGCGAGTACCAATTTCGACTAAGGGGAACACCGGATACTACTTAGTCTCCAGATACAACATTTCCGCATTCCAGAGAATCTGGGGACGCAGCGCAGCCGGTTCGACATTCCGGAGCGAGGGCGAAACCGCCGCCAGGTAGTTCTTCTCGACGAGGTAAACGAAGGGCGCTTGCTCCGACGCAATCTCCTGCACACGGTCAAACGCAGCTTTCCGCCGCTTGGGATCGACAGTCGACGCCTGCTCTCGCATCAGACGATCGATCTCCGCCTCCCAGCGCGTCTCCGGCGATTTCTGATTGGGATTCCATTGATGTTGCGCGGACGAACTCAACCAGACGCTCATCTGGCCGTTGGGATCCGGATCGATATTCACCAGGCCGAGCAGGCAAGCTTCATACTGATACGTTTTCGATATCCGCTCGATCAGCGACGGGAAATCGAGCGGCACGAGAGTCACCTTGATTCCGAGTTTCACCAGGTCCTGCTGGATCATCGCCGCAATGCGCGCCCGGGCGCGGTTGCCGGAGTTGGTGACAATGGAGAACTCGACCGCATGACCAGCGGAGTCCCGGAGCGTCTCGTTTTCCAGGCGGAATCCGGCCTGCTTCAACCGATTGAGGGCTCCGTTCGGATCGAACGGGTGCGGTTTCACCTTCTGGTTGAACCAGGTCAGATTCGCCCTCGATGCCGGGCCCGCCGCCGGGACGGCATGGCCGCGAAATGCGAGCCGGCAGATGTCTTCCCGTTGAATCGCCTGCGACACGGCGCGCCGGAACTCCGCCGACTGAAACCACGCCTTCTTGTAATCCGGCAGTGGGGCGGCCCTCACCTGGTTAAACCACAACATCTCCGGTTCGAACGACGGACCGGCATCCAGGGGCGTCCCCGAGGCTTCCCGCGTGAGGCGCTCGAACATCTCGGCATCGATGGAGAAAACGGCGTGAGTCTCTCCCCGCCGGAACCGTACGAGTTCGGTCTCGCGGTTCTGCTGGATATCGAAGCGGATGCCCTCGAGGTAGGGCAGCGCGCGCCCCTCGCGATCCTTCTTCCAGTAGTTTGGATTCCGCGACAGCCGCAGGTAGGCGCCGGCTTTCCGTTCCGTGACGACGAACGGTCCGAGAACGCGCTTCGGGTCCGGTCCCGACGCCGCGACAATGGCGACCTGGTCGAAGAGACGTTCGATGCCGGCCACCGCCGCCGGAAACCTCAGCGAGACTTGTTGCGGATTCAGCACGTCGACCTGAACACTGCCGGTCCCGGACCGGAACGAGTCGCCGGTCGGCGATCGCAACTCCGGGTCCATCAGGTGCCGGATGGTAAACGCGACATCGTCCGCGCTCATTGGGGACCCATCGGAGAACTTCACTCCGCGACGCAGTTCAAAGACGATTCGCCTGCCGTGCTCGGATACCTTCCAGGATTGGGCCAACTCCGGTTCCACGCGCTGGGTCTTCCGATTGACCCGCAGCAAGACGCCTCCCGTGAGAAAGCGGACGGTTTCGGAGTGTTCGTCGGCCACCAGGAACGGGTCGAGCGTTTTGGGGTCGGAACGCAGGGTCAGCCGCAGCTCCCCGCCAGATCTCGGCGCGGCCACGAGCGCCGCGGCGTAGAAGAAAGCCGCCCAGCACCTCATCGCGTCAGGTCCTCCGTCGACAGGATCAGGTGGAACGAAGCCAGGACGGTCGCCAACAGGCCGGCCGGCGCGAGCAGCCAGGGCTGTTCCACAACCAGACGTGGGTTGGTGAGCTCGGCCAGCAGGTTGCCCCACGACGGGAGCGGTTCGGTGACGCCCAGGCCCAGCATCCCGAGGTTGGCTTCCGCCAGCAAAAAGAGGGGAATCGAAATCCAGAACTGCGCGGCGATGGCCGGCCTGAGGTTCGGTAGGATCTGACAGGAAAGCAGGCGTAGCGGCGAAGAACCGAACGCTCGGGCCTGGAGGACAAACGGAGCGCTCTTCGCCGCGCGCGCCCCGGCGCGGATTACGCGCGCGCTGGACGCCCAGCCCAGCGCTCCCAACAGAAGAAAGGTCACCGTCACCGAGGTCCACGGCGAGATGTTCAACGGCAGCACCGCCCGCACCGTGATCAATGCGAATATCCACGGCAGGGCGACAAACAGGTCCGCGACCGTCATTGCGGCGCGCTCCCACCAGCCTCCGAAATAGCCCGCGCTGACTCCGAGGATTGCGGCGAGCAGCGTGGCCAGCGCCGCGGCAGCGGGAGCCAACAGCAGCGACACCCGCGTTCCGTACAGGAGCCTCGCCAGGCGGTCCCGGCCGAGTTCATCCGTTCCCAACGGAAAGGTCCACGATGGGGGCTCGTTGGGATGCTCCCGGAATTGCTTCTCGTACGACCGTCCGGCCAGCGGCCCGGCGAAGAGAGCGACGGTCAGAATCACGGCCAGACAGCCGGCGGCCAGTCGTTGAAGCGCCGTCATGCCGGGTTCCTGTCGAGCGAGTGCAGGCACAAATCGGCGCAGGCGTTTGCGGCCAGCACGATCGCCGTGTTGATCAAGGTAAGCGTCACCAGAAGAGGCAGATCCCGTCCCAGGGCGGCCCGCCACGCCAGTTGGCCGATACCGGGCGAATCGCAGATGACTTCAATCGGCACCGCGGCGCCGAGCGCCGCCGCGCCGGAGACTCCAGCCAACGCGATCAACTGCGGCAGTTGGGGGGGCAAGACATGCCAGAGGAGAATCCTCGACGAGCCCAAGCCTCGGGCCCTCGCGGCCAGGACATGCGGCATGCCGATGCCGGCGTGCAGCAGTCCGGCCGAGTAGCGATACAACCGGGGGAAGATGACCGCGCCCACTCCGGCCGCCGGCGGCGCACCCGCCAGGAACAGGAGCACGCCCAACAGCGCCGCCGGGATGCACAGCAATTGCCCCGCCGACGCCGCGAATACCGCCTCCCAGACCCGATGCCGGCTCATGACCCCGATGGCGGCAAGGACCAGGGCTAGCGTCCAGGCCGCCATCAGACCCGCGACCACGGAGGAGGCTGTCACAGGAACCCGTTCCTCGAGCAATTGGCCGATGGAAGTATCAAACAGGCGCGAAGTGCCGAAGTCGCCGCGCACCGCTCCTTGGAGATAGTGTGCGTAGAACACGACTACGTTGCTCTGTTCCGCCCGGCGCGCTGCCAGCGTTTGGATGGTGGCGTTGCTGAGACGCGAATCGAGGTCGGACTCGTCGGACGTCAGGCCGGGTGCAAGGCAAATGAGGCACGCGCCGAGAAACCCCGCCAGCAGCAGCGTCCCCGCCAGTCTCGTCAGGTTGTGGACAAGACGCAGGGCAAAACCACGCTTCGTTGGCGTTGTCTCTCCGGTCATGGATCCTACTACTACTTCGAACGATAGAGCCGCCGCTCTCGTAGATTCAAGATCAACAGGTACCGAGCCGGGGTGTTGAAGTACCCTGGGTTCTTGACGGTACGACTGAGAGGTTCTGGGGTGAAACACCTATTCTCGCGGAGGCAATGGCTCGCCGCGGCGGCGGGGTCGCAGGCCGCCCGGGGGGCATCCAGACGGCGCCCGAATTTTGTGATCATCCTTGCCGATGACCTGGGATATGGTGACGTCGGCGTCTATGGGGCGACCGGGTTTCGCACGCCGAACCTGGACGGCATGGCTGGCGAGGGCGTGCGGTTCGGCAGTTTCTACACCGCCGCGCCCGTCTGCACTCCCACTCGGGCGGCGCTCCTGACGGGTTGTCATCCGGTTCGGCTCGGGCTGGGTCATCGTGTCCTGTTTCCCTACTCAACGACAGGGTTGAACCCGGATGAGATCACGATCGCCGAAATCCTGCGCCGGCAAGGCTATGCAACCGCGTGCGTGGGGAAGTGGCATCTCGGCCATCACCGCAAGTTTCTCCCCACGCGCCAGGGTTTTGACTCCTACTTTGGGATTCCCTACAGCAACGACATGGGGAACTTCGAATACCGGCAGCAGAACTTTACGTCGCCGCCTTTGCCTCTGCTTCGGAACGAGGAACCCGTCGTGGCGGGACCTGACCAGCGGTATCTCACGCGCCGCTACACCGACGAGTCGGTCGACTGGATCCGCCGCCACCGCGAGCGGCCGTTCTTCCTGTATCTGGCGCATCACATGCCGCACGTCCCCATCGCGGCGTCGGAGGAGTTCCGCGGAAAGTCGGCCCACGGCCTCTACGGCGACGTCATCGAGGAACTGGACTGGAGCGTCGGCCAGGTGCTAGGCGCGCTGAAACGGTTGGGCGTCGACGGGAACACGTTCGTCGTGTTCACCTCAGACAACGGGGCGGTTGTCTGGGAGGGCGAGCAGCGCGGGTACCGTAGCGGCTCCTGCGGCCCGTTCCGCGGACAGAAAGGCACGACGTGGGAGGGCGGCATGCGGGTTCCGTGCATCGCGAGGTGGCCGGGGAAGATCCCGGCCGGCCGCACCTGCGATCATCCCGCCACGGTGATGGACCTTCTGCCCACGATGGCGCGCCTGGCCGGCACGCACGAACCGAGGGATCGGATCATCGACGGCAGGGACATCTGGCCGCTGTTGGCCTCGAAGCCGGGCGCGACGTCACCGCACGAGGTGATCTTTTTCTATCGCGACGAGCGGCTGGAAGCGGTGCGCAGCGGCCGGTGGAAACTCCATTTCGCCAAAGAGCAAGCGTTCGACCCGCCGCGGCTGTTCGATCTGGAGGCCGACCGGGGCGAGTCGAGGGACGTCGCGGCGGAGCATCCGGACGTCGTCCGGCGGTTGGAAAAGTTGGCCGAGGCACTGCGCGAGGACCTGGGAGACGCATCGCGCAACCGGACCGGCCGCAACGTCCGCCCGGTCGGGCACTGAACAAAACGCTATAGCTCCCACTCGGTGGCGATCTCGGAAGGGAAAAGAGAAGGGCTTCGCCGCCCGCGAGGAACATCTCGCATCTCGCGACCTTGAGAGACGCCCAGGAGGCCATCATACAAAGAGAAACAGCCCGCACAGCGCTTGAGACGCCCTCCGCAGTCACTCCTTTGCCTCCTTGAGTTGGGTTTTCTTTCGGACAGTGAGTTCGCGAAGAGTGGACCTATCGAAGCTTTCAAACTCCGTCTAGCAATCGCCTAGCAGCGTCCAGCAGGGAGGCTCGCCTCTAGGTTGGTCTTCATTGCGGCTCCCGGACTTGCTTGGCTAAAACCCTCACAACCTTCCCAAAGTACCCCTCCAGACTCTCAAGACGCTCATGGGAGATATCCTTGCCCCCTCCCAGTTTGCTGAACCACATGTTGTGCGAGAATTTTGCGAAATGAGTCCACTCACTTCCCTCCGCATAGACGGCAACCGCCTCGACATCGGGCGTGGTCCCGATTGCTACTTCATCAATGTAGCCATGGAGCTTCAGGATGGATACAGCGGTATCGACCGTAACATCCGCTGAGAATCCATCAGGCCAATAGTGCCCGAAGAGGCCTGGAGGTTCCCACCAGTTGCGAAGGTCTCCGAGCACAAAAGCCAGGCAGTTATATTCAAAGTCCTCAGGACTGGTTTCCGTGTGGTTGTCGTCAGTGAGATCGGGAAAGTCCCTCTGGATATCGGGATCCATTTAGACTCTTCATTCCACTAACCCGTTTGCTCTGCCCCAATCCAACCATGCTTGTCGCGCTGTCGATGGGCTTGCTCCGTCCGGAGCAGGATTGGCGTTGGCGGTGGCTTGAAGAGCCACAAACCAGTGTGCGGGTTTATCTCGAAGCGCTTCCAGCAACAAAGGCACCACCGCTTCTCCCATACCCATGATTCTGAAGTACGCTGGATGCGCAACTTTCCTGGATATCAGCGACAGGTGCTGCGTATCGCGTCGCCATCGCTCGGCAAGGGTTTCGAACTCCGGTCGCAGCCGTTCAGCGCGCAGACACAACAGATCTGCTTCTGAATGGACTGCGATCTTCGCCGCAAGCTGCGACCACAATATTTGTGCGGATGAGCGTGGCTCCGTGAACATTGCATCCGCGATGGCGTGCAAGTTCAAACGATCGTCGCTCGAACGCCATTCCGTGCATTCTATTGAGCTTGGCCGCCAGCGACCGCTCCAAATCTGAATCGCAGCCGATCTGCTTTTTTCGATGCCTTTGGGTGAGCCCCAGCGATAAAACCGGTTGCACGGTTGTGTTTCTGGCATTCTTCTACAACCCCAGGTCCTGGAGGTTTGATTCCTTCAAAAGCTTTCGCAACGTGGCGTCCTTGAGGGTCGCTCGCTCAATGACACCGCGCAAAGCGACCAGGTCTTCGTTATCCAGCACCACAAGAAACTCTCGGTGTTCCTCTCCTTCATGGTATTCGATCTTCAGGGTATGCGTGATGACGGCATGGTCTGGCCTTGTGGAACCATCCCCCTCAAAAACCGGGCGGATATCGGAGAGAATCTTAGCCCCGCAGTAAAGCCGCTCCCCCTCGCGTTGCAGCCTAAACGCTTTTGACAGCGCCTTCAAGCGTCCGATACTGAGCAACCGTTCGAATCTCTGACGAAGACCTCCGAAATCATCGAGCTTTGCTCCAGCGATATCGGAAGGAGAGATCCTTCGAATACCTTCCACGAGGTCAGACAGGAACACAGGCATCTGCGAGTCGCTGAATTCCATTACCCGATACAACGCGTATAGGGCATCAACGATGCTCCCCAGATCCTCGAGCGGAATGCTTGGCACCGCTTGCGCTATGGATGCCGTGGCGTCCCTGGCGTCGCGAGAAATCGGGGCTGCTGCAAGGGCGCGGATCAACTCCTCAACCGCCTCATCGGAGAGCTTGACGATCTTCGCGACAGGAGAGGCGTAGGGTCTCGGTATAAGGAGCGGCACGCGAGAGAAGGATAGCCAGCAGCCTCGGCCGTTGTCAACCCTTGTGGATTCGCCCTTGTGGATTCGCCCTTTTGATTCGCCCGGCCCGAGGCTAGTTGTTAGCCGCGCAGATCTGAGAATCCGTGGCTCAGATCGCTGATCCATCGCGCCGGCATGGAACATTGTTACTTCACGGTTACTTCATGCCAGTCCGTGGGATTTCAAAGGCGAGCAGCCCCTTGGTTATAGCTAGGCTAGATCACGATGCCGTCCGACCTCGGCGTCCACTGAAAAAGGCGGTACCGCTGTGGCTCTCACTGGCGGGGAGCCCTGTCTCCAGAAGCTACGAAACGGCTTCTTCTCTCCCGTCCGGTGATAGTGCAGCAGGTACGCCTCGTCGCACGCCGAATAGTCCGCCAGCCATTGATCGAGGTCATGAATGCCCACCTCATGAACCAGCGCGAGCGCGTAGCCGGCGGCCTCGCGCTCGTAGGCTACCAGCGCCGGCAGGAGGTCCTCCGGAACCGGGATCTGGCGCGGTTGGCCAATCTCGCGGGCCTTAGGGCTGGTGTTCCATTGCACCGTGTGGCCGAACAGGTGTACCAACAGGAACAATCGCTCCTCCGGGGTGAGCAGGTAGTCGACGTGGATCGACCTGCCGTCCAGATCGCCGGTCAGCGGGTCGGGGATGTCGCGGGTCACCACCGCGACCCCGTAATGCCCCTCGATCCGGTCCTGGACGCGCCGGGCATACTCGTCGAACGGCGGGGCCACCCGACCACGATAGCGCGCCCGGCCAAGTGATTGATATCAGGCTACCTCTCCAGCGGGAACCGCTGCGTGGAGGAAGGGGCTATAATCAAGTGTCCAAAACGTCATCCTCCCATGAGCGCTCCAACCTTCCTGAACTACATCAACGGGGAGTGGGTCGGCGGTACGTCGACCTTCGAGAACCGTAATCCCGCCAATACCGACGAGGTGGTCGGCCTGTTTGCCAAAGCCACCGTCCAGGACGTCGCCAATGCGGCCGAGGCCGCCGAAAAGGCGTTTCCCGCCTGGGCGGCGATGGCCGGTCCTGCGCGCGGCAATCTGCTGTATAAGACCGCGGACATCCTCGACCGCAAGTTCGACCAGATCGCCGCGGATATGACCCGCGAGGAAGGCAAGACACTGCCGGAGGCGAAGGGCGAAGTCCGGCGGGCGATCAACATCTTCCGTTATTTCGCGGGCGAAGGCTCGCGCATGCCGGGCGCCATCGTGCCGAGCGAGCGGGATCGCGTGCACATGTTCGCGATCCGCAAGCCTATCGGCGTGGTCGGACTGGTGACGCCGTGGAATTTCCCGAGCGCGATTCCGGCGTGGAAGATGGCGCCGGCGCTGATCGCGGGCAATACCATCATCGTGAAGCCGGCATCGGCGTCGCCGCTGAGCGCATGGCGCATCGTCGAAGCACTGCATGAGGCCGGCGTCCCGAAGGGCGTCGTGAACTTTATCGCCGGTTCCGGCGGAACCCTGGGACAGGCGCTGATCAACGCCAGGCCGCTCAAGGCGGTGTCGTTCACCGGGTCATGCGAAATCGGCAACTGGCTGCACGCGGAAGCCTCCAAGCGGCGGTTGCGCATTCAGCTCGAGATGGGCGGCAAGAACCCGACCATCGTGCTGGGCGACTGCGACTTCAACGCCGCGGTGGAGAACACGGTGAACGCCGCCTTCTTCTCGACCGGGCAGAAGTGCACGGCCACCAGCCGGGCCATCGTCGAGGATTCCATTTACGGCAAGTTCGTGGACGCGCTTGTGGAACGGACCCGGAAGCTGAAAGTGGGCAACGGCATGGAGCCGGGCATCGACATCGGGCCGGCGGTGGACGAAGGGCAACTCGAAACCGACCTCCGCTACATCGAGATCGGAAAGAAAGAGTGCGGCCAGCCCCGCATCGGCGGCAACCGGTTGACCGGCGGCCCTTACGACAAAGGCTATTTTGTGGAGCCCACGATCTTCGCCGACGTGACGGAAGACATGACCATCGCGAAGGAAGAGATCTTCGGGCCGGTGCTGGCAGTGATGCGGGCCAGGGATTTCGCCGACGCGATGCGGATTGCCAACAACATTCCGTTTGGGCTGTCGGCATCGATCCAAACGACGAGTTTGTCGCGGGTGTTCGACTACGTGTACGGCATGGAGGCGGGGCTGTTGACCGTCAATCTGCCGAGCGCGGGAGTGGAATACCAACTGCCCTTCGGCGGAACCAAAGATTCGAGCTTCGGACCCAAGGAGCAAGGGCCGGCCGCGCTCGAATTCTACACCGACTACAAGACCGTCTATCTCAAGTACTGAACCATGCGCCTTGGACAGATTCAATTTGACCACGCCGTCACAGCGGCGGTGTTCGAGAATGGCCATGCACGTCCCATTCCCGGACATACGGTGACCGACCTGATCCGCCGATCGGAAACCGAGCACGTTTCCATTACAGAGTTGGCGTCGGAGATGGCGATCCATCACGCCGAGCCGGCCACTCCGGTTCTGCCCATTCATCCCGTGGAAGTGTGGGCCTGCGGCTGCACCTATGAGATGAGCGCGTCCTTCCGCGACGCCGAGCACGGCACACGTGAAGGCATGTACGCGTACGTGTACCGTGAGCCCAGGCCGGAGATCTTCTTCAAGGGCACGGCGCGCGTTTGCGTGGGACCGAATGAACCCGTGGGGATCCGATCGGATTCGAAGTTCACGGCGCCGGAGCCGGAACTCGCCGTCGTCCTGGGCAGCAAGGGCCACATCATCGGCTACACGCTGTGCAACGACGTTTCGGCCTGGGACATCGAGCGCGAGAACGCGCTCTATCTGCCGCAGTCGAAGGTCTACAACGCGTGCTGCTCCCTGGGGCCGGTGATCGTGACCGCGGATGCGCTGACGGACCCCTACAAGCTCGAGATGACCTGCACCATCACGCGCAACGGCGAGACGGTGTTCGATGGCAGCGTCTCGACGCGCAAGCTGCACCGGAAGCTCGAAGAGTTGATCGGTTACCTGCTGCGGGCCAACACGGTGCCGGCGGCTTCAGTGCTGTCGACCGGTACAGGTATCATCGTGCCGGAAAGCGCCGCGGTGTTGCCGGGCGACGTCATCACCATCCGGATTCCGGAAATCGGCGAGCTGTCGAATCCGGCGGCGATCGTCCAGTAATTTCACTTGTACTATGATGGCGGGACACGATGTCCCGCCTGTCCCGCCGCACCCTGTTGACCGGCCTGCCGCTTGCAGGGGCTCAAACACGGCGCCCCAATTTTGTTTTCGTCCTGGTCGACGACCTGCGTTGGGATGAACTGGGATGTTCCGGTCATCCGTTCGCCGAGACGCCCCAGGTGGACCGCCTGGCGAGGGAAGGCGCGCTGTTCCGGAACGCGTTCGCGACCACTCCATTGTGTTCGCCCAGCCGGGCCAGTTTCCTCACCGGCCAGTATCCCCACACTCACGGAATCATCGACAACACGGACCGCTCGGCGCGCAGCCATCAGTTGATGACGTTCCCCAGACGGCTGCAGGCCGCCGGGTATGAGACCGCGTATCTGGGCAAGTGGCACATGGGCAACGACGACTCTCCGCGGCCGGGGTTCGATCACTGGATCAGTTTCCGCGGTCAGGGGGACTCGACCGATCCGCGAGTCAACGTCAATGGCCAAACGCGCGGAACTCGAGGCTACGTCACCGATGTGTTGACGGAGTTCGCGGCCGACATCCTACGTAAACCGCGGACCCGCCCCTTCTGCCTGTACCTGGCGCACAAAGCGATTCATCCGAACATCCAGCAGGCGGCCGATGGCAGCGTCAACCGGCAGGCGGGCGCGGAGGATTTCATCGTGGCCGCGCGGCACAAGACACTCTATGCCGGTGCACGGGCGCCCCATCGGCCGAACTACAATCGCCCGCCCGCGGACAAGCCGGCGCTGCGGCAAGCGATACCGGGGTTGCCGCCGCTGGCACCCGGGACCGGCACGGACGACGCCACCATCCTGAATCGCATGCGGATGACCAAAGCCATCGACGAAAGCGTAGGCGAGTTGCGCGCCGCCCTAGACAGGAGCGGGCAGCTCGACGATACGGTGTTCGTGTTTACGTCGGACCACGGCTATTTCTACGGCGAGCACTGCCTGGCGGGAGAGCGCCGCCTGGCGTATGAGGAGACCATCCGGATTCCGTTGGTGATGCGGTACCCGCGATTGATTCGCGCAGGGTCGAAGCCGGATGGATTCGCGCTGAGCCTCGACATCGCGCCGACGCTGCTCGAACTGGCCGGTGTCCGCGCGACAGCCCAGATCCACGGACGGTCGCTCGTGCCCCTGCTGCAGGGAAGACAGGCCCAATGGCGCGATTCCTTTCTGGTGGAGTACTTTTCGGACACTGTTTTTCCGAGGATTCGCAAGATGGGTTATCAGGCCGTACGCACGAATCGATGGAAGTACATCCGGTATCGGGAACTCCAGGGAATGGACGAGTTGTACGACCTCGACCGCGATCCCTACGAGATGAACAACCTGGGTCCGAATCACGCCGAAGCGGGACCCTTGCGGGAGGCATTGGCGCGGTTAGTGCGGCAGTCCTCGGGCTAACGTGCTTGCATTTCGGCTCGCAAAGGCATAGCATTTGGCGGCAGGAGGTGCCGGATGAGAAAGACCACGCTTTGTCTTTTGCTGATCTGCGGGATCGGAATCTTCGCCGCGGAGACCACGCCGAAAGTTAGCGGGGTAGAGCCGGCGAACGCAAAACCCGGCGCTGTCGTGACCGTCAACGGAGAGTCGCTCGCCAAGCCGAACGTGGAAAAAGTCTACCTGACCGACGGCAAGAACGACACGATCATGCCAATCGTGGAGCAGGCCGACAAAGCCATCAAATGTAAGGTCCCGGATAGTATGAAGCCGGGACGCTTCAGCGTCATGCTCCTGACAGGAGGCCTCGCTCCGAGGTTGATCGAACAGCCGGTGAAGATGACGATCGAATAGCCGATACTCAAAGGAATGTCCGGCCGCCTCTACCTGGTGGCAACGCCCATCGGAAATCTGGAAGACATCACGTACCGCGCCGTGCGTACGTTGCGCGAGGTCCACCTGATCGCGTGCGAAGACACACGCCAGACCCGCAAACTGCTGGACCACTATTCGATCGCGACGTCCCTTGTGAGCTATCACGAACACAACGAGGCCGAGCGGGCGGCGGAATTGGCCGACAAACTCGAAGCGGGCTCGTCGATTGCCATGGTTTCCGATGCGGGGATGCCGCTGGTGGCCGATCCGGGATATCGACTGGTCCGGGCGGCGATCGAACGCGGCATTGCCGTCGAGCCCATTCCCGGCCCCTCCGCGTGCCTGACGGCGCTGGCCGCCTCGGGCTTGCCGACCGACGAGTTTCGCTTCAGCGGCTTTCCGCCACCCAAGGCCGGCAAGCGAGGGAAATGGCTGGAGACGCTTCGCGGCGAGACCTGCACCCTCGTGTTCTACGAAGCGCCGCATCGGATTCTGGAAACGCTCGACGACATCGAACGGGTGCTTCCGGGTAGGCCAGTGGTGGTCGCAAGGGAGTTGACCAAGCTGCATGAAGAGTTTCTACGGGGGAGCGCGCGGGAGATTCACGACGTGCTGGCGGCCCGCGACTCCATCCGCGGGGAATTCACCGTCCTCGTCGGGAAAGCGGAATCCGCTGCGCCCGACGAGAGACCGGTGGAAGACGCCGTGGAGGAGTTGGAGCGCGTGGGGATCCCGCGTATGGAGGCGATCAAGCAGGTGGCGCGGGCTCGCGGTTTGGGCAAGGCGGAAGTGTACGACGCGCTAATCGCGGCGCGCCGGAAGACCCTGCGCTGAGATCGCGTTGCTTTTCGGGATTCAGTCTGGGGATGAAGTGGGAGAGTACAATAAAGACCGATGGGCTTCGACGAATACAAAGTGGTTCTGTATCGGAACCAACCTGAAGGATGGGTGGCGGAAATCCCGTCAATCCCCGGTTGTCACGCCTTGATGCAGACTCCCGAAGAGGCCCTCGTCGAGTTGGCAAGTGTATTCCGGTTGATCTCGAAAGAATACGGCGAGCGGGGCGAAACTCTGCCGGCCGACTCAACAGAAATCGTGCATGCCTAGTTGCACGAGCGGACGAGTTCCGGCGTGCCGCCAGCAGTCTCGGCTTCCGAAAAGTGCGTCAGACAGGTAGCCACGAACGCTGGATTCACCCCGACGGGCGCGCGACCACAATCCGAGCCCATGGCGGCCGGCCAATCGGTCCGCCATTGTTCTATCGAATTCTGGACCAGCTCGGCATCACCGCGAAGGAATTTAGCACCCTCCGATAGCAACGCGGGAAAGAGAATCACATGGGCACACGGGTCTCGCCAACCTCCGCGGCGAGCGCCCGCAGGCCTTGGTCGAAGACCTCCGGGTGAGTCAGCAGGCTCACGATCAGGTACGCCTCACGCGGAAAGTCGTAGAAGTAGCCGGGCTGGACCAGGACGCCATGCCTTTCCAGCAGAACCTGGGCCCATTCCTCCTCGGTCCGGACTCGCGGAACCTGAATCGTGGCGTACCAGCCGCCCTCGACCGGAAGGACCTCCGCGCCCGTAGTGCGAGGAAGCGTGTCGCCGAGCCGGGCCAGATTGCGCGCGCACCGTTCACGAATCTGCCGCCGCACGGAATTGCCGACCGGGAACAGGGCGGGGAGGGCGTGCTGCACCGGCGTCGAGACCGAAAGGAAGGTGTCCGCGATCAGCTCCAGACGGCTCACCGCGTCCCGCACGAGGTCCTGGCGGCCGCCGGCGGCGATCCACCCGAGTTTCATCTGCGGCAGGCCGGCGATCTTGGAAAGACCGCTGAGCGCGAAGGCGAGCGGACCGTCCGATCCGGCGACTGTCCACTGCCGTTGAGGGTCGTCCGCAAAGGCGAAATCGGCAAAGACCTCGTCCGAGATGATGGCCAAATGGTTTTCGACGCAGATCTCCCGCAGTTGGGCCCATTCCGTTTTCTTGAGAAACGATCCCGTCGGGTTGTTCGGATTCACGATCACGACTGCGCGAGTTCGCGGTGAGACCTGCCGGAGCAGCATGTCGAAATCAATGAACCAGCCGTTGGCGAACGCCAGCGGATACGAAACCGCCCGCACACATTCGAGCGCCGCCAGGTATTCGAAGAGCGGATAGGAGGGGACCGGAGCCAGGACCTCGTCGCCGGGGTTGCAAAGCAGCTTGAACAGGTAGGAATAGGCTTCGCTCGTGCTGGCGGTGAGGACGATGTCATCAGCCGAGACCGTGACGCCTCGTTCCGCATAGTAGCCGGCAACCCCATTGCGGGCGGGCGCCATCCCCGATGCCGCCGGTTCGTAAACGAGCGAGCGGGTATCCGCCAAAGCCCGGCTGATCCCGGCGCCGCGATACTCGAATCCCGCCTGCGTGGGATTCGATTGGGTCAGGTCGGCAACGGTCTGGCCGGCGACGCGCCTGGCTGCGAGCAGACGTGAGAGGGCGTTAGGATGGGCCTGCCAGTTCAGGCGGGAGGAAAACACCGTTTTCGACTGTAGCAGGACAGATGATCCTGAAGCGTCGAGCGGCCGGTAAGCATATATATGTTATACTGCCATCATGAGGCGAACCAC
>JBJXGR010000066.1:0-22117 GCA_046160045.1 Bryobacteraceae bacterium | reverse complement strand
CGCAGCTGGTCCCGGCACCCGGACAAACCGGCTTCGCTCGACCACGTGCTGCACGAGTGCGACAGCTACGGTTTTAGCTTTGTCGGTTTCTCGGACGAGGTCACGGGCAAGTTCTCGATGGATGAACTCGAGATCCATTTCGCGGGCAAGTGAGCGATAAGATCGAGGTGAGATGACCCGCCGGGCCCTGCTGAATCTGTTTGCCGCTTCTCCCGCATTTTCCCAAGGCGTTGCCTCCCGCGGCGTGCAGCCGACTCCGCGTGGCAAGCCTTCCGGCATTCCCTTTCGCGCCAAACTGACCGATGTCGCCAGGCAGGCGGGTCTCACGGCGCCTACCGTATACGGAGGAACCGACCGGAAGACCTACATCCTCGAAGCCATCGGTTGTGGAGCCGCCTTTATCGACTACGATCACGACGGGTGGCTCGACATCTTCGTGCTGGGCGGAACCACGCTCCAGGGCGTCAAGGGCTCCACCAACCGGCTCTACAGGAACAACCGCGACGGCACGTTCGCCGATGTCACCGAAAAGGCCGGCCTGGCGCGGTCCGGATGGGCTTCCGCCGTCTGCATCGGCGACTACAACAACGATGGTTTCGACGATCTGTTCCTCACCTACTGGGGCCAGAATGTTCTCTACCGCAACAACGGCGACGGGACCTTCACCGATGTGACGAAACAGGCCGCCTTGCTCGACGCCAGGACCCGCTGGGGCGCCGGTTGCACCTTCCTCGACTACAACCGCGACGGCCATCTCGATCTGTTCGTTTCCAACTACATCGACTTCAAGCTCGAATCCGTGCCCAAGCCCGGCGAGACCGACAACTGCAACTGGAAGGGCGTTCCCGTCAATTGCGGCCCGCGAGGTCTTCCTCCCGGGTCGCATTCGCTCTATCGCAACAACGGCAACGGGACCTTCACCGACGTCAGCAAAGAGACGGGGATTGCGAAGGCCCGCGGCAGTTATGGCATGACCGCCGTCGCCGCCGATTTCGACAACGACGGTTGGCCGGACATCTATGTCGCCTGCGATTCCACCCCCAGTTTCTTGTTCCGCAACAACCACGACGGCACCTTCACCGAGATCGGTCTGGAGAGCGGGGCGGCGCTGAACGAAGACGGCATGGAACAGGCCGGCATGGGCCTCGGGATCGGCGACTACGATCTCGACGGCAACCTCGACATCTTCAAAACCCACTTCGCCGACGACACCAACGTGCTCTATCACAACAGCGGCAAGGCGATCTTCGAGGACGTGACCATCCGCAGCGGACTGGGGGTCGAGACCCGCTTTATCGGTTGGGGAGCGGGCATCGTCGACCTGGATAACAACGGCCTTCCCGATCTCTTCTATGTGACCGGCAGCGTCTATCCCGAGGTGGAAGCCAAGGTCCCGGCGTACCCCTACAAAACGCCGCGCGTGGTCTTCCGCAATCTGGGCGGCGGCAAGTTCGAGGAGTTGATCGAGCAGGCCGGGCCAGGCGTCGCCGCGGCCCACTCGAGCCGCGGATGCGCCTTCGGCGACTTTGACAACGACGGAGATCTCGACATCCTCATCATGAATATGAACGAGCCGCCGAGCCTGCTGCGCAATGACGTTTCCGCCGGCGGCCATTGGCTGAAGACCAAGCTGATCGGCACGAAATCGAATCGCACCGCGATCGGCGCCCGCGTGACGGTGACCTACGGCGGAAAACAACAGGCGCAGGAAGTGCTCTCGCAGTCAAGCTTCTATTCGGTGAACGACCTGCGATTGCACTTCGGGCTGGGAACCGCGGCCGTCGCTGATGTCGTGGTGCGGTGGCCCAACGGGAGCACGGAGAAATTCAGCGCTGTCGCGGCCGATCAACTGGTCACGATCAAAGAAGGACAGGGGATCGTGAAGGCGGAGAAATTCCGGCCGCCTGGATAGATTTGCTGGAGTGCGCGACCCGGCCCCGGGCCAGGGTTACCAGAGGGTCTGAATCTGCGCGGCCTGAATCCGCCTGTCCTTGCTGACCAGGGGTAGGTTCAGGGCGAGCGCCGTTGCCGCGATTACTCTGTCTGGCAAATCGGGCACGAGTTGGCGCGGAATCTCCTCCAGCGCCTCCGCAACGGACAAATCGAGCGGCACAATCGTCAGGCCGAACTTCGGATCCTTTAAGGAAACCTTCAGCACGCGGAGCGCCTCCGGGTCGAGGCGTCCCTTCTCGACGAGGTAGATGACTTCCACCACAGAGACGGAGGCCACGAAGACCGGGCTTCCGGAGGCTACGGCGTCGCGCATGGCCGATCGGGCAACGGCGGATAGCCGTGGATCACTCGAAAGGTGCCAGAGGATCGCGTGGGTGTCCGCGACCACCGATGCCATCAGAGATCCTCGCGAGGGAAGTCTTTCCACATCTCGCGCCGGATCTCCGCGACGTCTTCTTCGGAGATGGAGATCTTCAGATGGGCCCAAAGCCCTTCGGGGCTACGGAGGGGCACTTTCTTCCCGCCGGTCAGCGTCTCGGCGAAGTCCAGCACCGAACGCTGCTTATCGGGCGGCAGCGACCGCACCTTATCCAGAATGGCTTCCTCGATCGTCATAGCGGCCTCGCTTCATTATCCAGCAGTTTTCGGTTTCTGGGGTTGCCTTGGATGGCGAGGCCGCCACGGGATCGGCTCCGTAGGTGCCGGCATCGGGTCGCCCCGGACGATGGTATTCCTGGGGACGATTACTTGATCTCGGGACTGGTGGCGTTCGCGGGTTCCGCGCTGTAGTTTTGCCGGATCGTCAGCGCCTGATCGGAGTAAAAGGTCCGGCCTCCAGTGTTGTTGAACGCGACCGGATCAGCGTTTACGGTATAACCGGTCTCCGTCACCTGCATCCGGAATTTGTAGCCGCCCTTTTCGCCCGCAGCGAGGTCCTGCGAGAGCAGATCGGCGCCGCTGGCCCCAGGGTTGCCGCTGGAAGGAGGCCCAAGTTCCGTCAGCGTCTTCGCGTAGCGGCCGAATTGGGAATAATACTGCGTCTGCGCGGTGTGGATCGTCGTGATGGCCTTGATCGCGCCGGCTTCAAAGGCCTGCATGCGGGCTTTGTTGAGTTTCGGCAACGCCATCGCTGCAATGATCAGGATGATCGCAATGACGATGAGCAACTCGATCAACGAGAAGCCGAGCTGGCGGCGCCGGAGGGAGCGATCGTTCGGATTCATGGTTCTCTCAGTTCACATTGTATGACGGCGCGGCGGCCTCAGGCGTGCAAACGGACCTGCCGGCAGGCGGCGCTTTCTAGTACAACTGGGAGGTTATGAGCCATCCATCCCCGGCAGGCCCGCTCGCCGGAATCCGCATCCTCGACCTTAGCCGCATCCTGGCCGGACCGACGTCGACACAGCTTCTGGGCGATCTCGGCGCCGACATCATCAAGGTGGAACGCCCCGGAGCGGGAGACGACACGCGCCACTGGGGACCTCCGTATCTGAAGGGGAAAGACGGCGGGGACACGGCCGAGAGCGCCTACTATCTCAGCTCGAATCGCAACAAGAGGTCCGTGGCGATCGACCTGGCGACGCCTGAAGGACAGGCCTTGACAAAACAGTTGGCCGCGCGCTGTGACGTCCTGATCGAGAACTTCAAGACCGGGGACATGGCCCGTTACGGCCTGAGCTACGAGCACCTCCGCGAACACCATCCCGCGTTGATCTACTGTTCGATCAGCGGATTTGGACAGAGCGGCCCCTATGCCTCGCGCGCCGGATACGATTTGCTCGCGCAGGGGCTGGGCGGGATCATGAGCGTGACCGGTGAACCGGACCGGCCGCCGATGAAGGTGGGGGTCGGCATCGCCGACCTGATGTGCGGCATGTACGCCACGGTGGCGATCCTGGCCGCGATGCGGCACCGCGATCAATCGGGGCGCGGGCAGTATATCGATCTCGCGCTGCTCGACACGCAGGTGGCCTGGCTGATCAATGTCGGCGTCAACTACCTGATGTCGGGAGACGTCCCGCGGCGGATGGGCAATGAGCATCCGAACATCGCTCCTTACAACGTGTACCCCTGTTCGGGTGGATTCCTCATCCTCGCGGTCGGCAACGACGCGCAGTTTCGCAAGCTGTGCGAGTTCGGTGAGGCGCCGGGAGTGGCGGACGATCCGCGCTACCGGACCAACGCGGACCGGCTGCGGAACCGGGAAGCCCTGAATGCGCTGGTCGCCGAAATGACCCAGCGCAAGACACAGTCGGCGTGGATTAAGGGTCTGGGCGAGTTAGGCGTCCCGTGCAGCCCTGTGAACGGGATCGACCAGGTGTTTGCGGACCCGCAGGTCCGCCACCGCGAAATGCGGATTCGCATGCCGCATCCGGATTCGGCCACGGGCGACGTGGATCTGATTGCCAACCCTATCCGATTCTCGGAGACGCCGGTGAGCTATCGGCTGCCCCCTCCTTCCGCGGGACAGCACACCGACGAGCTATTGCGTGAACTGTTAGGACTGGATGGAGAGGCCATCGCGGCGCTGCGGGCGAAGAAGGTGGTGGCGTAGCGGTTACGAACGCGGAGACGCGGGCGCTCATCACTTGCGACCTTCTGAGCCGCGAGCGTGAGCGAGCGGTGGCGCTGAGGAACGAACGACGATCTACAGCCACCGCTCCCTCAGCTCAAGGGTTCTCTCGAAAATAGCCAACCGGTCAGGACGGGATGTAACTCAATGACAATGACAACTGCTTAGCGACGATCGGGGCACAAAAGGCGGTAATTTCCATCCCAGTTGCGAGCGTCAGCTCATGATCGGCTTGTGAAAAAAACGCAGCCACCGCTCCCTGACGGTCGCGGCTCTGAAGAGGGGGCGGTCGCGGCTTGAAGCGGACGGTCGCGGCTTGAAGGGGACGGCCGCGGCTCAGTTTCGGGTGGCGAGCGGCTCGGCCCACACCGTCAGTCCTGCGGCTTTCCGAGCGGAGGCGCCACGCTTTCCTTCTCCGTCGAGAGCACGACGATGGTCCGGGTTCTGGCTATCCCATCCTGGTCCTTGATCTGCGCGAGCACCCGCTCCAGGTCCGCTGTGTCGCGGCAGCGGACCTTGAGCAGGAAGTCGTCGTCGCCTGCGACGTGGTGGCACTCCTGAATCTCGCCCTGCTTTTGCACCCATTTCAACAGCGACGAACGGTACTTCGGCCGCTCCAGGGAGACCGAAATGAACGCCAATAATGTATAACCCATCGCGCGCGGATCCAGAATCGCGGTAAAGCCCTGAATGAAGCCCCGCTCTTCCAGCTTGTGCACCCGGTCTGCGGCGGCGGGCGCCGTCACTCCAAGCGCGGCCGCCAGTTCCGCCCAGGTTGCGCGGCCGTTGGCGGAGAGCAGGCGCAGCGTTTTCCAGTCAGAGGAGGTCAGTCTATCCATGACAGTTTGTGTTTCAATAGTAACAGAAACCATTTGCTTGGGAAACCATAGTGTCGTTCGCATCAGACCTTGAGATGGAAGCTTTCGTGAAGGCGTTTGAGGACCGGTCGCTGGAGGCTTCGCGATTCACGCATCAGGGGCACGTGGCGCTGGCGGCGGTCTACGTGCTTCGACACGGCGCGGCGGCGGCGTTGGAACGTCTACGGCGGGAGATCCCCCTGTTCAACGTGGCCAAAGGCGGCGTCAACAATCAGGAGCGCGGATACCACGAGACCCTCACGGTGTTCTGGGTGCTGGTGATCGAGGAGACGTTGCGGGAGATGACAGGCCTGACGGAACGGGAGAAAGTGAACAGCACGGTCGAGCGACTGTCCGCAAGCGGCGCCTGGCGGGACTATTACAGCTTCGATGTTCTGAAGGATCCCGAGTGCCGCCGGCGCTGGGTCGCGCCGGACGTTCGGAGCCCGGGAACTCGAGTGTCGGGCACGCGGGTGGGGGGGCTTCGTTGAGGGACATCGATAAGCCCAAAAAAGGGCGCGCTGAAGCGCGCCGCCGGCTGAAGCCGGCCCCACAAGAGCTACGAGGACTATACGCTCCTGGTGAACTCGGCCAACGCGAGCACCTTGGCCCAGGCCTCGCCGGAGTCGATGGCCCGGGCTGCGTGCTCAATACCTTGTGGAAAGCTATCGGCGACCCCTGCCGCCACCAGGGCCGCCGAGGCGTTCACCAGGACGATCTCCCGCCGCGGGCCCGCTCCCCCTTGGAGTACTTCCCGGGCAATGCGGACGTTGGAGTCGCGATCGGGGCACTGTAGATCGGCCAGCCGCGCCCGAGCCACACCGAAATCCTCCGGGTACCACACCCGTTCCCGCACGAACCCCCGCTCGATCTCGAACGCCTCTGTGGCTCCCGTCGTCGAGACCTCGTCCAGCCCATCCGCGCCATGAACGACGAAGCCGCGATCCAGTCCAAGGGCCGCCAGTGCCTCCGCCATCATCCGGGCCGCCGGAACGCTGGGCGCGCCCACTAGCTGCACCTTGGCGCCGGCCGGGTTGGTCAGAGGTCCGAGCAGATTAAAGACCGTCCGCATCTTCAGCTCCACCCGGACCGGCTGGGCGTTCTTCATCGCCGGATGCACCGCCGGAGCGAACAGAAAGCCGATGCCCACTTCGTCGATCGATCGCGCCATCTGCTCGCCCGTCAGCGCGATCTTCACGCCCAGCCGCTCCAGCAGATCGGCACTGCCGGTATGACTCGAAATCGACCGGTTCCCGTGCTTGGCCACCCTCAGCCCGGCGCCTGCCAGCACGAGGGCCGTGACAGTAGAGATGTTGAACGTCGAGGCGTTGTCGCCACCGGTCCCGCAGGTATCGACCAGCGGCGGGCCGTCGGGGTTAGGGCGGACCGGTTGAGCCATTTTTCGCATCGCGCGTGCGAACCCCACGAGTTCTTCCACGGTCTCGCCCTTCATTCGCAACGCGGCCAGAAAGGCTCCGATCTGGGCGTGACTGGCCTCCCCGCTCAGGATCGATTCCATCGCCGCTTGGGCCTCGTCGGGCGAGAGCGGATGCCGGTCACAGACCCGATGCAGTTGATCAAGAATGGGCATGATATAGTGAAGCTTCTGGGCGCTTGTTCAAGCGACCTACTAGCATAACTGGTTTCCATGAAAATCCACGAGTATCAAGCCAAGGGCTTGCTGGCCCGGTACGAGGTCCCTGTGCCGCGCGGAAAAGTGTGCTTCACCGTCGATGAAGCGGAGGCGGCTGCGAACGAGATTGGCGGCAGTGTGGTGGTGAAGGCCCAGATCCACGCAGGCGGCCGCGGAAAAGGCGGCGGCGTCAAGGTTGCCAAGAACGCGGCCGAAGCCCGAGAGGTGGCGTCGAGAATTCTCGGCATGACGCTCATCACCCACCAGACCGGTCCCGAAGGCCGGGTGGTGCATCGACTGCTGGTGGAGGAGACGCTCCCGATCGAACGCGAACTCTATCTCGGGATCGTGCTCGACCGCGCGATCGGCAAGATGGTGTTCATGGCGTCGTCGGCGGGCGGAATGGAGATCGAAGAAGTCGCGGCCAAGACCCCGGAACTGATCCTGAAGGAAGCCATCGAGCCAGGCTTTGGGGTGACGGCGTTCCAGGCGCGCAAACTCGCGTTCGGCATGGGTCTCGCGGGCGCCCTTGCCGGAAAGGCCGCCACCGCCATGATGGCCCTGGCGCGCGCCTGCGATGCGCTCGACGCTTCATTGGCCGAGATCAACCCGTTCATCACCACCAAGGACGGCAAGGTCTTCGCGCTCGACGCCAAGATCAACCTCGATGACAACGCTCTGTACCGGCACAAAGACCTGATCGAGTTGCGTGACCTGAACGAGGAGGACCCGCTCGAGGTCGAAGCCTCCAAATTCAACCTCAACTACATCAAGCTGGATGGAACGGTCGGCTGCATGGTGAACGGCGCGGGCCTGGCCATGGGCACGATGGATATCATCAAACATGCCGGCGGAAGCCCGGCCAATTTCCTCGATGTCGGCGGCGGCGCAAGCGCCGAGCAGGTGAAGAACGCGTTTCGCATTCTGCTGTCGGACAAGCACGTCAAGGCCGTGTTGATCAATATCTTTGGCGGCATCCTGCGCTGCGACACCCTGGCCAGCGGCGTCGTGGCCGCGGCGCGGGAACTGCACATCAGCGTTCCCGTGGTGGTGCGAATGGAAGGCACCAACGTCGAACTTGGCAAGAAGATCCTGGTCGAGTCCGGCCTGAACTTCACCGTAGCCGATGGCATGCGCGATGCGGCCATCAAAGTCGTCCAACTGTCCCAGCAATAAGCCATGAGCGTACTCGTCGACCAGAATACTCGCCTCATAGTTCAGGGGTTCACCGGCAAGGAAGGCACGTTCCACGCGCAGCAGTCCATCGCCTACGGCACCAAAGTAGTGGGCGGCGTGGTTCCCGGAAAGGGAGGCACGACTCATCTCGACCAGCCCGTCTTCGACACCGTCGCGCAGGCGGTCAAAGAAGCGGGGGCGAACGCCTCGGTGATCTTCGTTCCGCCTCCGTTTGCCGCGGACGCGATCATGGAGGCAGCCGATGCGGGCCTGCCGCTGGTGGTCTGTATCACCGAGGGCATTCCCGCGCTCGACATGGTGCGCGTGTGGAAGTACCTGCAGGGCAGGTCCACGCGGCTGATCGGACCCAACTGCCCGGGCATCATCTCGCCCGGCAAATGCAAGATCGGCATCATGCCCGGCCACATTCACCTCGAAGGGCACGTGGGCGTGGTCTCGCGCTCCGGAACCCTGACCTACGAGGCGGTCGGGCAGTTGACGAAACTCGGAATCGGGCAGTCGACCTGCATTGGCATCGGCGGCGATCCGATCATCGGCACCGACTTCGTGGACGCCATCCGCCTTTTCAATGGAGACCCGGACACGCATGCCATCGTGATGATCGGCGAGATCGGCGGCAACGCCGAGGAGACAGCGGCCGCGTACATGGCGGAGAACGTGAAGAAGCCCGTGGTTGGTTTCATCGCCGGCCAGACCGCGCCCCCGGGACGCCGCATGGGGCACGCCGGGGCCATCATCTCGGGAGGCACCGGAGCCGCGAAGGACAAGATGGCCGCGATGCAGGCCGCCGGGATTACGGTGTGCTCGACGCCCGCCGAAATCGGGGAAAAGATCCAAAGCCGTTTATGAGTCAAGTGGAACGTACGTTTTCGATCATCAAGCCCGACGCCGTCGCCGCCGGCCAGGCGGGCGCGATTTTGGCCATGCTGGAAGAAGCCGGCTTCAAAATCGCCGGCCTGCGGATGCTCAAGATGACCCGGCAGCAGGCCGAAGGGTTCTACGCCGTACACCGCGAGCGGCCGTTCTTTCCGAGCCTGGTGAAGTTCATTACCGAGGGACCTGTGATCGTCATGGCGCTCGAACGCGAGGACGCAGTGAAAAAGCTGCGTGAAGTGATGGGCGCGACCAATCCCGCCAACGCCGCCGAAGGCACCGTGCGCAAGCGGTTTGCCGCCAGCATCGAGCGCAATTGCATCCACGGTTCCGATGCGCCGGAGACCGCGGCCGTCGAATTGGGCTATTTCTTCAGCACCGTCGATCTGCAATAGATGCGCGGGTTGGCCATCCTCCTAGTGCCGGCCCTCGCGCTGCCGCAGGCGCGAGTCGTTTCCGAAGAGGAGGTCCGCCGGGTCCACCAGTCGGCCCTCCTGATCGACACCCACAACGACGTCACTTCTTTCACGGTGCGGGGCCTCGACCTGGGCGGGAGGCAATCCCGGTTCGAAGGCAAGCCCCTCCACACCGACATTCCCCGACTGCGGGAAGGGAACGTTGGCGCGGTGTTCTTCGCGGCCTACGTCCCGGCGGAGAACGCGCGCAACGGCACGGCTGCGCGCCGGGCGCTGGAGATGATCGACACCATCCGCCGCGACATCGTCGAACGTCATCCCCAGCACTTCCGCCTGGCCCTGACCGCGGGCGAGATCGTGGAAGCCCGCCGCGACGGCAAGATCGCCGCGCTGATCGGCATCGAAGGCGGCCACGCCATCGAAGACAGTGCTCGCCTGCTGCGCACCTTTTACGGCCTGGGCGTCCGCTACATGACGCTGACGCACTCCAATCATAATCACTGGGCCGACTCCTCCGGGACGGCCGGCGCTCCCAACAAGGGACTTAATGACCTGGGGAAAGCTGTGGTGAAGGAGATGAACCGCCTCGGCATGATGGTGGATATCTCCCACGTTTCGGACCAGACCTTCTGGGACGTGATGGCCGCGTCCGAAGCGCCCCCGATTGCTTCTCATTCCTCCTGCCGCGCGATCTCGAAGATCCGCCGCAACATGAGCGACGACATGATCATTGCGCTTGCAAAGAAAGGGGGCGTGATTCAGATCAACTTCGGCTGCGAGTTCCTGTCGCAGGTCTCCGCTGACTCGTCGCCGTGGACCAATCCCACTCTGCGGGGCAAGAAGGGCGAATCGGAAGTGGAGCGCGCGACGCTCGCCGATGTCGTTGCCCACATCGATCATGTGGTGAAGATCGCTGGAGAGGACGCCGCCGGCATCGGATCAGACTTCGACGGCATCCAGTGTGTGCCGGTCGGGATGGAGGACGTCTCGAAGTTCCCTAACCTCACGCGCGCCCTGCTCGAGAAGGGGTACAGCCCCCAACGGATCCGTAAGATCTACGGTGAGAACGTGCTGCGGGTCATGCGCGGGGTCGAATCGACGTCGGCCAGGCTCAGACCACCGCGCTAGCCCTGGCGCACCCGTTCTGCCCCCGCCGGGAGCGCGCCGCGGCGCAGCGGATATCCTGCCAGACGGCCGGCGGCACCCGTAGGAAGTACTTCACCACTTCCGGGTCGAACTGCGTGCCCGCAAACGCCGTGATTTCGCTGCGGGCCGTCTCGTAGCTCATTGCCTTGCGGTAAGGCCGGTCGGAGGTCATCACGTCGAGCGTGTCCATCACGGTAAAGATCCGCGCACCCAGGGGAATCTGTTCCCCGCGGAGACGGTTGGGATACCCGCTGCCGTCGAAGCGCTCGTGGTGGCTGAGCACGATCGAGCAGGCCGGCCGCAGCGCCTCGATGCCGTCCAGAATCCAGTACCCGATCTCCGGGTGTTTCTGCATTTGCACCCATTCCGCTTCCGTCAGCTTGCCCGGCTTCAGCAGGATGGCGTCGGAGATCCCGATCTTGCCCACATCGTGAAGCAGCGACCCTCGCCGGATGACCTCCAGTTGCCCGGAGTCCATCTTCATTTGCCGCCCCAGGTATATCGCGCACTCGCTGACCCGTTTGGAGTGGGCCTGGGTCTCATGTTCCCGCGCGTCGAGGGCCGACACCAGCGCTTCGAGCGTCGTCTCGGAAGCATCGTCGAGCTTTTCCAGAACGTGGCGCAACTCCACCGTGCGTTCCGTCACCGTCTGCTCGAGCGACGTCAGGCGCTGCACCTGGTCGATCTGGTTCTTTTTCCGGCCCAGCGCGTCGCGAACGGAGGCGACGATCTCGGCCAGCCGGAAGGGCTTGAGGATGTAATCGAGCGCGCCGATGCGCATGGCGCTCACCGCCATGCTCAGGTCCTCGCACGCGGTGAGCATCATCACTCCCACTGCCGGGTACTTGCGCAGGACCACAGCCAGCAACTCCAGCCCGCTCATCCCGGGCATGCGCACATCCGACAGCACCATCGAAAACGGCTCGCGGTCGAGGAGCGTCAGCGCCTCCACCGCACTGCCTGCCAGCCGCACGTCGAAGCCGCTCACCTGCATGTATTCGCCAAGCAGGTTGCGAATCGGAGCTTCGTCGTCGACGATCAAGAGTCTGGGCCGTTCCGCGGCAAATGCCGTCATGGACAACCTCACTGTTACCTCGCGGCGGCCGCCTGACCTGCGCGCAGCCGCTCGAATTGTTCCACGGTCTTGCGAATGCCTTCCTGTAGCGGCGTTCGCGGAATCCTCGCTATCTTCGACCGCAGTTGGGAGCCGTCGACCCGGAAGGCCACCGGCACCTGCGGACCCGAGAACGTGATGAAGCCTTGCGCCTCCGGGCGCAACTTTTCCAGGGCGTTAACCAATTCCCCCATGCTGGTCACCCAGCCCTCGATGTTGAACACATGCGCGCCTTCTACAGTCGATAGCAGACACTCGACAAACGTCCCGGCCACGTCCTCGACAAGCTGCAAGTCCATGTATCCGCTTAACCGGATCTGGTATCGCTCGAGCGCCGCCACCGCGCGCATCGCCAGGGTCGGATCGGCCGTCAAGCCCTGATCGCGCCCAACCCCATACACTGTCCAAGGGCGTAACCCAATGCTCGAGATGCCGTTGGTCTGGTAGAAGATACGTGCGCTGCCCTCGTTGGCCTGCTTGAACACTCCGTAGTGGGTCGCCGGTTTCAGCGGGTCGTCGTCGTTCAATTTCCCCTCGCCGTAAGCTTCCTCGGGTCCCCAAACCGCCGCCGAACTCGCGTACACCACCCGCACCGGCCGTCCGGCATCCCGCGCCGCTTCAAACACATTCAGCGTGCCGATCACGTTGATCATGGCGCCCCGGACGGGCTGTGCCTGGCAAAACGGCATCAGGACCGCCGCCAGATGAACGATGTGTGTGATTTCCTCTTCGCGGACGAGCCTCTTCAAATGCTCGGTGTCCTCAACGGACCCGACGGCCACCCTCAACCGGGCAACCTCGGCAGCGGGCATGATCATCCGCAAGCGCAGCGGCTCAGCGGTCAGATCATAAAGAAGAACTTCAATTCCGCGATCCACCAGGGACTTCGCTACCCACGCCCCGATGCACCCTTGGGCCCCCGTAATCAGGACTCGCATTCACGTCATATCCCCAACCGAGGCGATTTTAACACGCAGTTCACAACTTCCTACCACCTTTACGGGACAGGCTGTAACAGATAGGACAAAATCGCCCCGTAATCTAAGAGTACCGACACAGCGTGATTCTTCTCAGACATAGTACGAAAAGTACGAAGGTTCTATGTCCTGGAGAACGCACGCGCCGCTTGGCAGACCTCCCGAATTGCGTTTACCACCAGGTCCGGTTCGTCCATCGGAATCCAATGGCCGCTGCGGGCCGCGAAGATGAACTTGCCCTGGCTGGACAACGTCGCGGCCCTCCTATGGAGCGGTTCCCGCCCTGCATCCGAATCCGGCGCTCCCAAAACCACAAGCGGCAGGTCGCCGAACGACTGAGCCTCAGCCGCCTGGCCCGCGCTCTCCTCCATATTCTCCATCTGGCCCGCCAGTGTCTCAAAGAACTTGGGCTGCACCCACATCCACTTAAACACGGGATAGAGGTCCCGGGGCAGCTTTGCGATGGGAGCCAGGATGATGTCGCCTGTCTCCCTGGTGATGGTGCCGCCGGTGACCCACTGGACGCCGGTCCGGGCATATTCCACCGCTCGGGTGCTGACCAGGGCGGCCACGGCGCGCGCAACTCCCAGTCTGGCGAGCCACGCTCCCCGGCGGGTGAGTGTGATTCCCATTTCCAGCCGTCGCCGGTTGTTGACACTCATTTGCAGCCATTCTTCAGGGTGGGCGGCATCCACCAGCACCAGGCCGGCCACTTCGTCGGGATAACGGGCGTAATAGGTTCGGGCGTTCAGCGCGCCGAAGGAGTGGCCAACCAGCACATAGGGCGGATCGACGCCCGCCTGCCGCAGCAGGTTTCTCAACTCCTCCACCATGTTCGCTGCCGTCCGCGGCCGCCGGGAGGGTACGCTCCAACCGAAACCCGCGCGGTCGAACGCACACACCCGGGTGAACTCAGCGACCTTCGGCTGAACGTGCGTCCACGTCAGGCAAGTGCCGCCCAGCGCGGAATCCAGCACGACGGTAGGCGAGCCTTCACCGGTCGCGTACAGGTGCATTCCGTTCAGGACTTGTCCTGGAGGAGCAAAGCGTGCCATTTCAAACGGGCGGTTCCATGCGCTGAGGCGCGACGGCAATTCCACCAGTTTCAAGTATAGCGTCGGCCGAAAAAAAACATGAGGCATAACAAATGTTTCTGCGTGCCGTCATGGTCCTGTAATCGCGGGGACGGTAGAACGGTTGCATGCGCTGCGATATGCACGTCCATACCACGCATTCCGGCATGTGCACGGTACCGGGACTCCGCGCCGTCTGCCGCGAGAGCTATAACGAACCGCTGGCGCTGCGGGAAGTCCTGACGCGGCGGGGAATGGACTTGCTGACCGTAACCGATCATGACTCGATCGACGCGGCGGAGACCCTACGCCGGTTCCCGAATTTCTTTCTGAGCGAGGAAGTCACCTGCCGGACCCCCTCGGGCAATGAGTTCCACATGGGCGTCTACGACATCACCGAGCGCCAACATGCGGAGTTGCAGCGCCGGCGCGGCGATTTCGCCTCGCTTGCGGCGTATTTGCAGGAACAGGAATTGCTGTTCAGCATCAACCATCTGTTTTCGAGCCTGACGGGTCCCCGATCTCTCGACGACTACCGATTGTTTCAGGAGATCTTTCCGCTGGTGGAAACGCGCAATGGGCAGATGCTCGAGACATCGAATCGCATGGCCCGCCGGTTCGCCTGCCGCGGCCGGCAGCGCGCGATCGGCGGCAGCGACGCTCACACGCTCGGATGCGCGGGACGCACCTATACCGAGGTTCCGGGGGCGCGCACGAAAGCGGAGTTCCTGGCCGGTTTGCGCTCCGGCACAGCGCGCGTGGCAGGCGACTCGGGCGACTATGGGAAGCTGACTCGCGCCGTGCTGGAGATCGGCTGGTCCATGACGCGCGAGCGGTGGTGGACGGCTGCGCTGCTGCCGCTGGCGCTCCTGGCCCCGCTGGTGACGCTAGGCAACTACCTGGGCGAGCGCGCCTTCGCCGCCTACTGGATGCGCCGCCTGTCGCAGGAACCTCGCGGCTGGCGCCTTTCGCGCCCGGCGGCGGGCGAGATCGCAATCGCTTCGTGAAAGAGTGTTGGCAACGCTCGGCGTTCGGTCGAGCGCATCGAGGTCACACCTCCGATGCTATTCTCACTGGTGGTAGGTAGCACCGATGTCCACAACGACCTCCCTTGTGTAAGGAAGACCAGCTGGACCGCGCCGATGGCCGTTCAGCGCAGGGCCGGCACTTGTCCCGGTGATCGTGTCGAGTTCAGGGCCATGAACGGCGCGATCATGAACGTTGCCAAATCGCCTGTCGTGGCGGAAGACGTTTATGCGCCCGAGAGCGTTGGCCGCCACCGACAACTTTGCCGTGGCAGCGCTTCGTCCGATGGTGGTGGCTCGCGACTCCCAACCTGGTTCTTGTTTGGCAGAGAGCACACAAGCGTTGCTCACGGGTGTATAATAACCGGCACATCGGCAATTCCTATTAAGGAGACTTGGAACATGTCTATGCGCAGGTTTTTGGTCTGCTGCTTTGCGGCCGTGGCTTCATTGACCATCGGATCAGGAATACCAGCAGCTCAAAAGGACAAAGAGAAAGGAAAGGAGCCGGCAGCATTGCCCGGTTGTGAAGACACCGAAGTAAGATCCGGCAAGGAGAAGGGCAAGCAGGAGCGCTTTTTCCCGGCTTCACTCGCCAAGGTGAAGGAGGCGGCGATCGGCGCTCTGAACGCCCTGGAATTCGAAGTGAAAAAGGACGCCGGTAATGATGTCGAAGCTAATAAGAAGAGACACGTTGGCGTGTTTGTCGGTTCGGGCGGCGAGAAAGTCGTATTACACTTTGCCGAGGCCGAAGAAGGTGGGCAGAAGGGCACGCGTGTCAGCGGTGAAACCAAGAAAGGCTTCGTAGGACGGGCAGGGCAGAAATCGTGGACTAACGCCGTGCTTACGCAAACGGCATGCAATCTGAAGAAAGGCTCTTGAAATGGGGCGCCTGGTGCTGGCTCTCGCGCTCGGGGGCTTGTTTTCGGGCGTTCGCAGCAATGTCGAACGCACCGGAATCAAGCGGCCGCCTCGGGAGAAGAACTGCGCGATCCAGTTGTTTGACGCGAAGGCTCCGGAGGGCGCGCATGAGGCGCTTGGCCGAATCCACGTCTATGTGCGTCGCAATAAGCTGACGATGGGCCGGCGCGCGGTTTATGAGGAGGCGGAGCCCGAGTTGCAGAAGCAGGCGTGCCAGCTCGGAGCGGACGGCGTCGTGGTTGCGCAGCAAACCCTCTCCCATTCCGGCGAGTTTAAGCTTCTGTACGTGAGAGGCGACGCGATTCATTTTACGTCGCCGGCTCCGTAGACCTCGTGCGAGGCCGCTCAGCCGGGTAGGATGATGCGTGCAGCGTTGTGAGACTCGGCTGGTGGTCGGCCAGAACACGGAGTAATCCTTCGCCGGGAATCGGCAGGCCCTGCGATGCGGAATCATAGGTCGGCGGATGGAGAGCATCATGCCTGATCCCAAGTCCAGGCCGTCCAGATCGTCATAGCGGATTGTTACCCGCCTCTGCCGCCGCGCGCCGGACATCCACCCGCGCCAGCAGGAACAGACCGGTGATGAAGAAAATCACCAATGACAGGATCGCCGAGCGGTAACTGCCGGTCCATTGCAGGGCGATCGCAAAGACCAGCGGGCCTAACCAACTGGTTCCCTTGTCGCTGATCTCGTAGATGCTGAAGTACTCCGCTTCCTTGCCTTTGGGAATCATCTGCGAATAGAGAGACCGGCTGAGTGCCTGGCTGCCGCCCATGACGAGTGCGACCACGGCCGCCATTCCAAAAAACTGCCCCGGTGTCCGCAGCAACAGAAAAATGTAGGCCAGCGTCAGCGTCCAGATGAACAGGGCAATCATGATGGACTTCTTCGCGCCGATCCGCGCGGCGAGCCAGTTGAACGCAAACGCTCCGCCGAACGCGACGAACTGGACCATCAGGATCGCCAGCGTCAACTGCGACATGGGCATCTTCAACTCGTCAGCGCCGAACTGGCCGGAAAGCGTGATGACGGTCTGGATCGCGTCGTTGTAGACCAGGTACGCCAGCAGAAAGAGAACGGTCTGCGGATAGTGCCGGATGCCCCGGATGGTTTCTGAAAGCTGGTGGAACCCCACCGTCCAGATTGTCGTGCCTGGCGGCAAATGACGTGCCGGACCGCGATTTTGGAGGCGGGCCATCGTGATCAAGGCAAAGCCGCCCCACCAGACACCCGCCGACGCCAGGCTAAGCCGTACGGCCATCGCTTCGGTCAGGCCGAAGGTTTCGTGTTTGGCAAACAGCAGCAGGTTGAGCGCGAGCAGCGTTCCGCCGCCGGCGTAGCCGAGCCCCCAGCCCTTGGAAGAGACCGCATCGCGATCTTCCGGCGGCGCGATGTCCGGCAGGAAGGCGTTCGACATCACGATCGCGGCTCCGAAGCAGAGATTGGCGACCAGGAACAGCGCCCCGCCTAGCAGATAACCGGTGCCCTGGGTGAAGAACATCGCCATCGTTGTGAACGCGCCCAGATAGGTGAACAGCGCCAGCAGTTGCTTCTTGCGGCGTCCGAAATCGGCGATCGCGCCGAGCACGGGCAACACCACCACCTGGCTGGCCACCGAGAGCGAAATCAGATAGCCCCAATAGGAACGTGGATCGACCTTGAGGCCGAACGGGTAAACGTAGCCATCCGCTCCCGCCGCAGCTTTGGCGAGGACCGTCAAGTAGGGCCCCAGGAACAGCGTCACTACGGTGCTGGAGAACGCCGAGTTGGCCCAATCGTAGAGATACCAGCCCCATTGTTCCCGCGCGGAGTAGTCAGATGTGGCCATGGCGAGTTTCGATTGTCGCCAACCGGCGCGGCGATGTCCAGTCTCGATGTAAAATGCCGTGGAGACTCATGAAACATCCTGATGCCCCCACCCGGCCGGGCCGCCGCGGATTTCTGCGGGCGGCGGCGCTCGGCTCGACGCTCACCGCGTGCGCGAAGAAAGACGGCCAGCCTGCCGCCGACCAGGAACCGAACCGGCTTGGCAAGCCGGTCCGCGACTACGGAGACCGGTCGCAATTCGAGAAAACGCTGCGCAAGTTCCGGGAATCCAAGACGCCCGAAGCCGCCGCCAGTTTCACGCCGCTGCAGGAGTCCTACGGGATCCTGACGCCGGCATCGCTGCATTTCGAGCGGCATCACTCCGGTGTTCCCGCGATCGATCCCAAGGAACACAAGCTGCTGATTCATGGCCTGGTGGAACGGCCTACCGTGTTCACGATGGAGGATCTGCGCCGGCTGCCATCCGTCTCGCGCGTCCATTTTCTCGAGTGCTCCGGCAACGGCGGCGGAGATTGGGGGCCCAAGCGCGGTGCGGACTTGCAGCGCTCCCACGGACTCGCCAGTTGCAGCGAGTGGACGGGCGTTCTTCTCTCCACCGTCCTGAAGGAGCTTGGCCTGAAGTCCGAGGCCAGTTGGGTAATCGCCGAGGGCGCCGACCCGTGCAAGATGGCGCGCAGCATTCCGCTCAAGAAAGCCATGGAGGATACGATCCTGGCCTACGGGCAGAACGGCGAGGCCCTGAGGCCGGAGCAGGGCTATCCGCTGCGGCTAGTGGTGCCGGGCTTCGAAGGTAACATCAACGTCAAGTGGGTGCACCGGCTGAAGGTCGCTGACCAGGCGTACATGACGAAGGACGAAACGTCGAAGTACACGGACCTGCTCGCGGATGGCAAGGCCCGGCTGTTTACTCTGGTCATGGACGCCAAATCGCTGATCACGTCTCCGTCGGGCGGGCAGAAGCTGAAGGGCGCGGGATCGCATGAGATCAGCGGGCTGGCCTGGAGCGGACGCGGCCGGATTGACAAGGTCGATGTCTCGACTGATGGCGGCAAGACGTGGCAGGCGGCGGAACTTCAGGAACCGCGTCATCGGATCGCGTTCACGCGGTTCCGCCTGCCGTGGACGTGGGACGGGCAGGAGGCGGTGATCGCTTCCAGGTGCACCGATGAAAGCGGATATGTCCAGCCCACGGTCGAGGAGTTGATCGCCGCGCGCGGCACCAATTCCAACTATCACAACAACGGCATCAAGCCGTGGAAGGTGGCCGTCGATGGCAGCGTACAGTCAGCTTAACGGGATTGTTCTGGGAGTCGCTATCCTTTCGACCGGCTTGGTGGCGCAGGCGCCCAAATACGGAGTGGGCCGCGCGGCCAGCGCGGAAGAGGTGCGGGCGGCGGATATCTCGGTCTCGCCAGACGGTGCCAATCTACCGCCGGGCGGCGGTACGGCCGCCGAGGGTGCGGCCGTCTACGAGCGCCGCTGCCAGCGATGCCATGGGGCCAAAGGCGAGGGCGGCGAGGAAGGACCGGCCGTCGTCGGCGGTCAGGGCACACTGAATACGGCCAAACCGCTCAAGACCGTCGGCAGCTACTGGCCCTACGCGACCACGATCTTCGATTACACGCGCCGGGCGATGCCGTTCAATCAGCCGGGCATGCTGACGGACCACCAGGTGTACGCCGTGACGGCGCGCATGCTGTATCTCAACGGAATTATCAGGGCGGACGAACGCATGGACGCGAAATCGCTGCCGAAGGTGAAAATGCCCAATCGGGACGGGTTCATCCCCGACGATCGACCCGACACCGGCAAAGGCGCAAAAAAGGCAACCAAGAAATGAAAATCGGAGTCCTGGGTCTGGGCTTCATGGGCAGCACCCATGTCAAAGCCATCAAGAACAGCAGCATCGCCACGGTGACCGCCGTGGTGTCGGCCGATGCCAGCAAACTGACTGGCGACCTTTCGGGAATTCAGGGGAATCTCGGCACCAGCGGCGAGGTTATGGATTTTTCGGGCATGGGCAAGTACACCGAGGTCGGCCCGGTGCTGGCAGACCCGAATATCGAAGCGGTAGACATTTGCCTGCCGACCGATCTGCACGCGTCGATCGCGATCGCGGCGTTGCGCGCGGGCAAGCACGTGCTCGTGGAAAAGCCCATGGCGCTTTCCGGCGCCGACTGCGACCGGATGCTGGAGGAGGCCAAAAAGGCGGGGCGCATCCTGATGACAGCGCAGGTGCTGCGGTTCTTCCCGGAGTACCAGGCGGCGGCGCGGCAGATGAAAGGCCTGGGCACGGCGCGCTCCGCGCTGTTCCGCCGGCGGTGCGCCGCGCCTTCGTGGTCGGGGTGGAGCGCCGACCCGTCCAAGTCGGGCGGGGGCGTATTCGATCTGCTGATCCACGACGTGGATTACGCCCTGCACCTGTTCGGTGTCCCCGATTCCGTGACGGCGGAAGGGTATGAGAACCTGCCCGCCGGGGTCGACTGGATCTCGGGGCACCTGCACTATGCGAATGGGCCGTCGGTGCTGATCACGGGCGGCTGGCATCATCCGAAAGCCTATCCTTTTTCTATGGAGTTCACGCTGGTGGCCGATGGCGGCACGCTCGAATACAGTTCGGCCGGCCGGCCCCTCACGCTGTATTCTTCCGCCGGGGAGGAGACGAAGCTCGATCTGCCCTCGCAGGACGGGTTTCGGGCGGAGATCGAATACTTCGCCGAGTGCGCCATCGCCGGACGGCAACCCGAGTTGTGCCCGCCCGAGGATTCGGCCAACGCAGTCAAGGTGACGCTGGCCATGGTCGAGTCGAGAAGACGAAACGGAGAGGCAATCCCATGCGAGCTTTGAGAGATCTGGAAATCGGGGTCATGTTCTGGGCGGGCCCCGATCCCGTCGCGCGGTTGCGCGAAGTCAAGAGCCTGGGCGTGCGCTGCGGCCAATTGGGGGTGCCGGGCGACCTCCAGATCAATCCGGCGGTAGCCGTGGCCTGGAAGGCTGTGTGCGAGTCCGAACAGTTCGCCTTGGTCACTGCCTTCGCGTCGTTCATCGGAGAGGACTACGCTGATATTCCTACCGTACAGCGCACGGTAGGCTTCATTCCGCAGGCCACTCGCGTCGAACGAGAGGCGCGGATGATCGCGCTTAGCGATTTCGCGGCCGCATTGGGCGTCGGTTCCATCGCCGCGCACATCGGATTTGTGCCGGAGGACACGGCGGACCCGGACTTTGTCGCCGTTCGCAACATGGTACGCCGCGTCTGCGATCACGCCGCAAGCCATGGCCAGACATTCGCGCTCGAGACGGGGCAGGAACCGGCCAACGTGTTGCTCGAGTTCTTCGAGAGGGTGGAGCGGAAGAACCTGGCGATCAACTTCGATCCGGCGAACATGATCCTCTACGGCTCGGGCGATCCGATCGAAGCTCTCGGCATTCTGGCGCGGCACGTCGCCTCGGTGCACGCCAAGGACGGTGACTGGCCGGACAAGAACGTGGCCGGAGCGCTCGGCGTCGAGCAGCCTCTCGGCAAGGGGGCGGTCGGCATGGAGCGGTTTGTAGCCAAGCTCAAGGAAATCGGATACAAGGGTCCGATGTGCATCGAGCGCGAGATCCCCGACCACGCCCAACGGCTCGCGGACATTCGGATGGGGGTGGGACTGCTCGAACGCCTTCGCGGTTGATCGGGCGGGGGGACTCGGCGCTCGACGACCGCGTTCGCCCGGGCAACTCCTCTGGCGGCAGAAGACCGGCTACCCGACCGTCGGCATACGTTCCAATACCCGAGACTTCCGCCAGAAGGCCGATGATGCCGAGGTCCGTGGTCAGCGTATACACGCTCCCACTGCCCAGTGTGGCCGCATCCCAAACGAACGGCAGAGTGTCGGGAAACTCGCGGGGGCGCGGATGATATGGAGCCAGCGCCTCGGCCAACTTCCTGAGATTCTCCTTGTCCCGCGAGTAGCAGATATCGAGGTCGTTGGTGATATACACGCTGCCATGGAAGATCGCCGCCCACCCCCCAATCACGACGAACTCCACTCCAGCGTCGCAAAGACGCTGAACGGCAATCTCGACGTTCATGATCTACGCTTGCGCGTTATGCCTCGCACGGATTCCGCAGTTTGCGCCAACGCGTGCATGCGCCGGGCGCGCTCGGCCGGACTCAGTTTGATTTGTTCAATCAGCAAGGTGAGGTCGACGCCGAACTGTTTCGCTGCAGCCACTTTCCCTCCGGGCGCCGGATTCCGCAGGCGCTCGATCGCCCGGGCTAGGGCGGCACCGGTTAAGGGGCGCAAAGCATCCACTGCTCCAGTTTACCGCCAGGGGCACGCGGTTCGATCAGTCGCGCGTTGCTTCCGAGTCGCCATACCCTAGCGCGATCGGGAGGGCGCCGAACAGCGCGGCATCGTGAGAGGGCGGATAGGCACCAGACAGCCTTCTCGAATACCTTCGTCGCCGATCAGGAAGAGGGAATCGCTGTGCTGCGGACCCGGTGGCCGGGTCGTAGCGGACCACTCGCAGCGAGTCGAGGTTCA
>JBJXGR010000065.1:0-23846 GCA_046160045.1 Bryobacteraceae bacterium | reverse complement strand
TCGGCCAGAGCAACGCCCAACAGAAGGTCACCTCTGTCATACAGTAGGGCAGGCGGTCGTGTCGCCGCGGTCAATCAGATTTCGAGCCCACGGCTCAGAAGATGTAAGAAAATCGACTTCGCCAATTCTGTGTGTGCGGGGGGGGGGGCGAAATCCCTTGTCGACGTCGCAGAACGCGTTGTAGGGCGTCTGGCAAGGTCTCCAGGCGTGGAAAAGCTGTTGAAAAGGCCGCTTTTGATTTTCTTACATCTTCTCACGCCGTGGGCTCCCAACGCTCGGGCTAATCCTCAAACACCACGAAGGCCATTCCAAACTGCCGGGTGTGGGTCATCGACAGCGAGATGGTGTTGACGCCCTGCCGCCCGGCAATCTCGGCAGCGACCCCGTGCAGTTGGAGCGTCGGTTTGCCGGAAGGCAAATTGGCGACTTCAAAATCGTGCCATCGCACGCCGCGCTTCCAACCCGTGCCGAGGGCCTTCATGCCGGCTTCCTTGGCCGCGAAGCGAGCCGCGTAGCGCTCGTACTTGTTGGCCTTCCGTTCGACATACGCGATCTCCGCCGGCGTGTAGATCCGGTCGATAAAGCGCCGGCCATGTCTCTCGATCGCCTCCCGGATGCGGTCGACTTCCGCCAGATCGATGCCGTTGCCGAGGATCATCCGAGGCCTTGGCCCGAAGTCGTAATCGTCAGACGCCCGTGTTTGACGCCTTTGGTCGAGATCAGGGCATCGGCGATCTTCTTCACGTTCGACGCTTTGCCCCGCACCACGAGGACTTCCAGGCAGTTGTCGTGATCGAGATGGACATGCAGAGTGGAGAGAATCGACTCGTGGTGATCGTGCTGGAGGTCGGTCAGGCGCTCGCTCAAGAGACGGACATGGTGATCGTAGACCAGGGTCACCGTGCCTACCACACGGGCGTCCGGTTGTTCCCAGCGCTGTTCGACCAATTCCTCGCGGATCAGATCGCGAAAGGCTTCTGAACGATTGGTGTAGCCACGGCTCTGAATCAGGTTGTCGAACTTCTTCAGGAGCCCGCTTTCGATGGCCACGCCGATGCGTGCAAGGTCGCTCATCTTGATTAAGGATTCTAGCAGCCTGTGGGGAAGGTCCGGATTCCCAGGGTTACTTTTGCGGCACAGAAAGGCAACCCATGGTTGGAAGGTGTGCGGAAATCAAGGCCAGCGCTAGCCCTTCCTTGCGGTCGGGCGTCTGATGGTGCGGACGATTCGGGAGTAGTGAAGGGTGTCGGCAGCCCCACGGCTTACGCTCGGGGCCGCACGTGAAGCGACCCTTGCAAGGAACGGACTGCGACCTCGGGCGGTCAGCGGTGTTTCCAACTGGACACCAGGTAATCCCGATTCATCTGTGCGATCACTTCCAGCGGGATTTCCTTCGGGCAGGTCGCTTCGCACTCGGCGAGGTTGGTGCAACTGCCGAACAACTCCTGGTTCATCTGCGCCACCATGCGAAGCGCGCGCGGTTCCCGCTCGGGTTGGCCCTGCGGCAGTTCGCCCAGGTGGCTGATCTTGGCGCCCACGAAGAGCGACGCGGACGCATTCGGGCACGAGGCCACGCACGCGCCGCAGCCGATGCACTGAGCCGCGTCCATGGCGCGTTCGGCGGCGTCCTTCGGAATCGGGATCGCGTTGCCGTCCGGGCCGCTTCCGGTTCTCACCGAAACGAACCCGCCCGCCGCGATGATCCGGTCGAACGCTCCCCGGTCCACCACCAGGTCTTTGATGACCGGAAACGCGTTGGCGCGCCACGGCTCCAGCCATACCTCGTCGCCGCACTTGAAGTGGCGCATGTGCAGTTGGCAGACCGTCGTGCCCTTGTGACCGCCGTGGGCTTTACCGTTGATCATGAAGCCGCACGACCCGCAAATGCCCTCACGGCAGTCGTGATCAAACGCGATCGGTTCCTCGCCCCGGGCGACCAGTTCTTCGTTCACCACGTCCAGCATCTCCAGGAACGACATGTCCGGATTGGCGTTGCTGGTCTCGTAGCGGGCCATGCGCCCCGGGTCGCTCGGTGATTTCTGCCGCCAGACGTTCAAGATCAGTCTCATGTCCGGAATCCTTACTTGTAGCTTCGTTGGGACGGCTTGACGTAGTTGAACTCCAGCGGTTCCTTATGCAGTCGAGGCCGCTTGCCGTCGCCCATGTACTCCCACGCGGCGACGTGGCAATAATTCTCGTCGTCGCGCATCGCCTCGCCCTCCGGCGTCTGGTGATCCTCGCGAAAGTGCCCGCCGCAGGACTCATCCCGCTCCAGGGCGTCCAGGCACATCAACTCGGCCAGTTCGAAGTAGTCGGCCACACGCCCCGCCTTTTCGAGCGACTGGTTCAGTTCCTCCCCGCCTCCCAGCACGTTGAGGTTTTTCCAAAATTCCTCGCGCAGCGCGGGGATCTGCGCGAGGGCTTCGCTCAGCCCGGCTTTGTTGCGGCCCATTCCGCAGTTGTCCCAGGTGATCTTGCCCAATTCGCGGTGGAAGGAATCCACGGTCCGCTTGCCCTTAATCGAAAGCAGCTTCCTGATTCTGGCGTTGACGCCCTCGACCACCGCCCTCGATTCCGGATGATCTTCGGTCACCTGGACCTGCTTCGCGTTGGCCAGGTAGTTGCCGATCGTGTAAGGAATGATGAAGTAACCGTCCGCCAGGCCCTGCATCAGCGCGCTGGCGCCCAGGCGGTTGGCGCCATGGTCGGAGAAATTCGCCTCGCCGGTCACGAACAGGCCGGGAATCGTGGACATTAACTGGTAATCCACCCACAAGCCGCCCATCGTGTAGTGGATCGCGGGGTAGATCCGCATGGGAACCTTGTACGGATCGTCGCCCGTGATCCGCTCGTACATGTCGAACAGATTGCCGTAGCGCTCGCGAATGGTGTGTTCGCCCAACCGGCGGATGGAGTCCGAGAAATCCAGGTATACGCCCAAGCCGCCGGGACCGACGCCGCGGCCCTCGTCGCAGACGGCCTTGGCCGCGCGCGAAGCCACATCGCGTGGTACAAGATTGCCGAAGCTCGGGTAGCGGCGTTCCAGGTAGTAATCGCGCTCGTTCTCGGGAATCTGCGCGGCAGGCCGCTTGTCGCCCGCGTTGACGGGAACCCAGATGCGCCCATCGTTGCGCAGCGACTCGCTCATGAGGGTGAGCTTCGACTGGTAGTCGCCGGAAACCGGAATGCACGTCGGGTGGATCTGCGTGAAGCACGGATTTCCGAACAACGCGCCGCGTTTGTAGGCCCGCCAGATGGCCGTGCAGTTGGAGCCCTTGGCGTTGGTGGACAGGTAGAAGACGTTCCCGTACCCGCCCGTTCCCAGGACCACCGCGTCGCCGAGGTGAACGTCGATCCTGCCGGAGGTGAGATCGCGCGTGACGATCCCTCGCGCCACGCCGTCGACGACGATCAGATCGAGCATTTCGGTGCGCGGGAACATGTGCACCTGCCCCGCGCCGATCTGCCGCTCCAAAGCCTGATAGGCGCCCAGCAGCAACTGCTGCCCGGTCTGGCCGCGGGCATAGAAGGTCCGGGAGACCTGCGCGCCGCCGAACGAGCGGTTGTCGAGCAGGCCGCCGTACTCGCGGGCAAACGGCACGCCTTGCGCCACGCACTGGTCGATAATGTTCACGCTGATCTGCGCCAGGCGGTAAACGTTGGCCTCGCGGGCGCGAAAATCGCCACCCTTCACCGTGTCGTAGAACAGGCGGTAGATGCTGTCGCCGTCGTTTTGATAGTTCTTGGCGGCGTTGATTCCGCCTTGCGCGGCGATGGAGTGCGCGCGGCGCGGGCTGTCCTGGAAGCAGAAGCACTTGACGTTGTAGCCGAGTTCGGCCAGCGTCGCGGCCGCCGAACCGCCGGCGAGGCCCGTGCCAACCACGATCACGGTGTATTTCCGCTTGTTGGCCGGGTTCACCAGCTTCATTTCGAAGCGGGTCCGGTCCCAGGCGGTTTCGATGGGTCCGGACGGCACGCGGGATTTCAATAAGGGAGACACCTCTGTCGTTGCCATTTCCGTTTACCTCACCAGCCCCGTCATGATGCTGATCGGAATCGAGCAGTTACCGATGACGATCACCGCGGAAAACACCTGAGCGAACACCTTGAATTTCGGTGTGTACCTGGGGTGACTGATGCCCAGCGACTGAAACATGCTCCACAGCCCGTGATTCAGGTGCATGCCCAGAAGAATCATTGCGACGATATAGGCGATGGACACGGGAATCACCTGAAACCCGGTAACAACGTTGCGGTAAACCTGCAGTTCCTGGAAGTGGGGATGCGCCGACCCGACCGTGAAGTGCAGCAGGTGATAGACAATGAATGCGGCGATGATGGGCCCGCTCCACCGCATGGTGCGGGCGGCATACGAGGCCGCCATGGCCTCCTTCTTGCGATACCCCACGGGCCGCGCGGCCCAGCTTTGTTTGGTTAACTGGACCGAGGCCAGGATGTGCAGCCCCACTGCGGCGAGGAGCGCGAGGCGGACGCCCCAAAGCAGGCCGGGCAGGCTGTGGAGCGCCTTGGCGTAGGCGTCCAGTTTCTCCGGGCCGAGGTAGATCTGCAGGTTGCCGATCATGTGTCCGGTGACGAATCCAAACAGGATCACGCCAGTGACGGCCATCACTGCCTTCTTGCCGATGGGAGTGTCCCAAAATCCGGACAGCTGCGAAATGCTCTTGGTGGCGACGTTCGGTCGTGGGATGGCGATGGCGCTCATGAAAAGCCCTCTCGAACCGCGAACTCCGGACTGTTCACTAATGTGATGCGGGGACGCCGGAATCCAGATCAAGAATTCCAGGCCACGGTGTCACAGTCCTTTCCGGAGAAGGGAATTCCGAATGCAACCCTGACCGGCAATTCCAACAGTAATCCATTCGAAAAGACTCTGCCACGGGACCGGCGCCAGAATAATTGCGCCGGGAGATTCGCGTGTGGTGACTCGAGTGAACTCACTGGCCGGGGAACTGCCGCGTCAAAACACTCTGAAACCCAAGTATACAGCACTCGGCGCCCGCCTCCCCTGAAGCCAGCGCTCCCTCAGGGGAGGTGAAAAACGGGACAGTCCCTTGAAGAACCGTGCGGCTGACGCCGTGGGGTCCCTTCTGAAGATGGCGACCGTCAGGGAGCGGTGGCTGTTCGACCCTTTCGAGTGTCTCCGCACCCTCTCACGCCGTGGGCTCGTTGGCACAGCACCCCCCCTTACGGTCGGGGCTGCGAGGACGGTCGGGGCGCTATCGCGCCGGTGCGGCCTTGACGCCGTTTCCGTTCCCGTTCGGCGCGATCGCGTTGAACTTCACGGAAACCAGCTTCGACACGCCCGGCTCCTGCATCGTGACCCCGTACATCGACTGCGCCGACTCCATCGTCTTCTTCGAGTGCGTGATGATCACGAACTGCGTTTCGAACGACATTTCCTTTACCAGCTTGGTGAAGCGTCCGATGTTGGCCTCGTCGAGCGGCGCGTCCACTTCGTCCAGCACGCAGAACGGGCTTGGCTGATAGCGGAAGATCCCCATCAGCAGCGCCATCGCGGTCAGCGCCTTCTCGCCGCCCGACAGCAGCAGCATGTTTTGCAGCTTCTTGCCCGGCGGCTGCGCGACGATATCGATCCCCGACTCGAACGCGTTCTCGGCGTCCGTCAGCCGCATCTCGCCCGTCCCGCCCCCAAACAGGATCTGGAAGGTCTGCCGGAAGTGATCGTTGATGGCTTCGAATGCCTCGTTGAATCGTTGCCGCGACACCAGGTCGATCTCTTGGATCGCCTTCTCCGTATCGCGGATCGAATCGAGCAGATCCTGGCGTTGCGCGTTCAGGAAGTCGAACCGCTGTTGGGTCTCCTGGAACTCCTCGAGCGCTTGCGGGTTTACCGGGCCCATGGACTCGATGCGTCCCTTGATCTCCTGGTGCGACTGCTCCGCCTCTTCGAGCAACTCCGCGGTCAGCTCGAAGGGGACCGGCGCCTCTCCCTCCGCGGATTCGGGCTGTGTGACCTGCGCCAGCAGATCCGCCACCGCCACGCCCAACTCCTTGCGGCTGGTCTCGTCGAGATACTTGAGGTCGGCCCGCAGTTGGACCAGGGCCACTTCCAACTGGGTTCGCCGTTCCCGGACCTCATCCACTTGCCCGCGGATCAGTTTGATCGCCTCTTCGGCCGCCGTCAGATTCGCCCGCGTTTCGGTCTCGCCGGCGGCCATTCGCGTCACTTCACACTCGGTTTCGAGCGCTTCCTCGGAGAGCGTCGCGATTCTGCGGTCAAGTTCAATATTGTCCGCCAGCAGCCGCGCGCGGTCGACGCCCAGCCGCTCCATCTCCCGCACCAGGTACTGCCGGCGTTGCGTTCCCTCTTTCCACTGCGCGTCCAACCGGCCCTGCGACAACCGCTCGGCCCGCAACCGCTCTTCGAGGCCGGCCAGCCGGACTCGAACCACGGCGTGTTCTTCCTGCGCCCGCGCGAACTCCGCCTCGAATTCCTCCAACTGCTGCCGCGCAGTTTCCAACTCTCCTTCCTGCTTCCCTCGCAACTGCTCCTTTTCCTCCAGCAGAAGGTGGTTTTTGTGCCGCTCGGTGGTCGACCGCTCCTTCTCCTGCCGCAGCCTCTCCAACTCCACCCTCGCCACCGAGAGCCGCGAGTTGACGCGCGCCAGTTCCTCGGTCAGCTTCCGCATCTCGCTCGTGAGGGCTACCGCGTCCTTTTCGCACGACTGCTGCGACTGCCGCAACTTCTCCAGATCCTCGCTCAGCAGGGCGATCTGTGCGTCCAGTTCCGCCAGCCGCCGGGTCTGCTCGTCCAGGTCGCGCTGCTTCAAATCCGCGGCCGAAGTCACCTCGCGCAACTCGCGCTTCAACCCAAGCGGTCCGCTGCCTTTCTTGGTGCCGCCGCTCAGCGCATACCCGTGGTAGCAGACGCCATCCGGCAGCAGGAAGTACAAATGAGGATACTGGGCCGACAGCCGTTGCGCGGCGGCCCGGTCCTCCGCCAGGAAGCACGTGGTCAACCGGGGCAGCAGGTCCTGCGCCCGGTCCTTCAGCCCGTTCACCAGCCGCAGGCCGTCGCTCAGCCGCGCGACGATGCCGGTCTCCGGCCCGATCGCCGGCTCCGGCAGCGCCCGATCCGGCAGATCGTGCGAGCCGTTGCTGTCCGGATGCACCAGGAAGGTCGCCCGCCCGTCCAGGTCGCTCCGTACCAGGTCGACCCCGCGTTCGGCGTGGTTCCAGTTCGGCACCACGATGTACTCCAGTTCCTCGTGGAGGAACTCCTCCGCCGCCCGCTCGTACGTCCGGTCCACTTCCACGAAATCCGCCAGCACCCCCAGGGGCTTGAAGTCGTCCACCGCGCTACGTTCGATCGCTTCGAACACGCGCTTGACCGATTCGGTGGTATACGAGCGATGCGAAATGATCCCTTCGAGCGACTCCTTGCGCGCCTTCAACTGCGACGTCTCGCCGCGCAACTGCTCCACCTGCCGCCGGCTGTTCTGCGCCATCTGCCGGTGCGTCGCCAGATCTTCCTCCAGCAACCGCCGCTGGTCCTGGATGGATTCCAGTTGCATCTGCTGCCGCGACAGCGTGTGCGACATCTCTTCCTTGGCCTTCTCCAGCCGCTCCAGGTCGCCGGCGGCGACTTCCTCTTCCCGCCTCGCCCGCGCCGTTTCGCGTTCGATCCCGGCCAGGTATTCGTCGATCTGGGCCAGTTGATTCTTCAGCGTCGAGGCCTCGCCCAGCAGCCGCAGCACGGCTACTCGCCCCGTTTCCAGCGCCTTTTCCCGATCCCGCACGCGGTTCTGGAGCACTTCCCGCTCTTCGTTCGCCGCCAGGCTCCGTTCTCGCGCATCGGTGGTCTGCGACTCGACCTGCAGCAGCGTTTCCCGCTGGGCGGCGATCTCCGCCTCGAGCGCCGTCAACCCGGCTTCGAGTTGCTGCGCCTCCGCCTCGCCCTGCGTGATTCGCTGATCGATCGCCGCGCTCTGCCGGGCCTGCGAATCCAGCCGGCCCTTGGCGCGCTCCATCTCGATGTTCAGCTCCGACAGCCGCGCCCGCGTCTCGGTGAGCTGCCGCTCCACCTCGAAGCAGGCGGTTTGCAGCCGCGCGTGCTCGTCTTCTTTCCCGGTAAGCTGCCCGGTCCTCTCGTCGAATTCCAGCGCGGCGGCTTCTTTCTGTTCCGCCACCGCGTGTTCCTGCCCGTTCATCGCCTGGAAGCGGCCTGCCAACACCAATCGCAGCTTGCCGTCCATCTCCGCTTTGAGTTCGCCGTACCGCTTGGCCTTCGCCGCCTGACGTTTCAGCGAATTCAACTGCCGCGTGACTTCTTCCAGAATGTCGAAAACCCGCGAGAGATTCTGCTTGGCGCTCTCCAGCTTGCCTTCCGAAAGCCGGCGTTTTGTCTTGTACTTGGTAATCCCCGCCGCTTCTTCGATGATCGACCGCCGGTCCTGTGGCTTCGAGCTTAGAATTTGACCGATGCGCCCCTGCTCGATAATCGCGTAGCTCTCCGGGCCTAACCCGGTCCCCATGAATAATTCCTGGATATCCCGTAGCCTCGCCGCCCGCCCGTCGATCAGATACTCGCTCTCACCCGACCGGTACAGCCGCCGCGTGATCGTCACCTCGCTCGGATGTTTGCCGTCGCCTCCGGGCTCTTTCGGCAGGTCTGACGGGATCTGACCGCTCGCTACCGGGTCCACGAGGGTCATGGTGACCGATGCCATCCCCAAGGGTTTCCGGTCTCGCGTTCCGGCAAAAATCACGTCTTCCATCCGGGTTCCGCGGAGCGACTTGGCGGACTGCTCGCCCAGCACCCAACTGATGGCATCACTCAGGTTAGACTTTCCGCACCCGTTCGGACCGACAACCGCGGCGATGCCGGTCCCGTTGAACCGCAGCTCCGTGCGGTCGCAAAATGACTTGAATCCCTGGATTTCAACCCGTTTGAGCTGTAGCAAGAGGCACCTTCATGTCCGTCGCTCGGGGGATGTCACTATACTAAACGCGATCGCGGCAAAAGTAAAGCGTGTGACCCACTGTCGTTAGCGGTGTCCAGCGCGAGCACCCAAGATATTGGGTAGGCACCGCAGCCGGCACCGTCGCAGCCGACCTGGGCAAGTGGCGGATGCTCCCGGTATTCTACACATAATATTGAAGATAGGTGAAGTCTAATGGTTCTTGGGCAGAGCCAGAGTCGGTATTTCCTTGGTACACTGATTCTGCGGGTAAGGGTTCGACTCCGATGACAACCGGCCCCCACGGAGATATTATTCAACAGTCGGGAGACACGATGTTCTCAGTCCCAATACGGGAACACGAGGCGATTCGCGGAGACGAACTCCTGCGGGAGGTGCTGGAAGATCTGGGGGCGTGCGTCTGCGAGGTAGAAGCCGACACCCTCAAAGTGATTTCAGTGAGCGGCCAGGCCGAAATGATCCTCGGCTACCCGGTCGACGCATGGATCGCCGATCCCGACTTTTTCGAAACTCACCTTCACCCGGATGACCGCATCGATGTCCTCAGCCGTCTGCGGCTGGAAGTGACTCCAGGCCGGCGGTGCTCCTTCGAATTCCGGATGCTGGAGGCAGACCGCAGATTGGTCTGGCTCAAGGCCTCGGCGCGCATGGACCCGGAAGGTTCCGGCCTCATCCGGATGGTGCTGGCCGATATCACGCGGCACAAGCGCGCGGAAGAAGCCCTCCGCGAGAGTAAGCGCCGCTACAAGTACTTCGTCGACCACGCCCGCGACATCATCTACAAGACCGACCTCCGCGGCAGGATCACTTTCTTCAACAACTCGGCTCCCAAAGTCCTGCGCTTTCCGGCCGAGGAATTGCTTGGCCGCAACTATCTGGAGTTCATCCGCCCCGATTTCCGGCGCACCGTGCGCCGTTTCTACTGGAGGCAGTTCCAATCCAGGGGCAAGACGAGCTACTTCGAGATGCCGGTGGTCACCGCCGAAGGGACCTGCGTCTGGCTCGGCCAGAATGTCCAACTGGTGATGGACCACGGCGAGATCGTCGGCTTTCAGGGCATCGCCCGCGACCTGACGGAACAGAAGCGCGCCGAGGAGCGGCTCCGCGAGAGTGAAGAGCGATACCGCATCGTCGCCGAGACGGCCACCGACGCCATCATTACCTTCGACGGCCACGGCGACATTGTCTTTGTCAACCACGCCTCGGAAAAGCTCTTTGGCTATACCGTCGAAGAGATGATCGGGCGGCCCATCACGCTGCTGCTGCCCGAATGCCCGCGCCGCTTCCTGCAGAGCTTCGCCTGGGTCGATCTCAGCACCGGCCAAAGCTACCTCGGCACCGAAACCGAGCGCCTGTCGGGTACTCACCGCAATGGTGCGGTCCTGATCCTCGAAGCCACCATCGGCGAGTTCACCCAGTTCGGCCGCCACCAGTTCACCGCGGTCATCCGCGACATCACGGAGAAACAGCGCATCGAGGACGCGATCCGCAGAAGCGAACTGCGCTTCCGCTCGTTGATCGAGAATGCGTCCGACCTGATTGTGATCCTGGACGAGGCGGGCTGCGTCCAGTATGCCAGTCCGTCCGTCGAGCGAATCCTGGATGTCCGGGCTGAGGAAATCTTCGGCAAGACCGCCTTTGAGTTCATCCATCCGGACGACCGCGATTGGGTGCGCGAGACCTTTTCGTTCCAACTCGAGCACGGTTCGAGCGCGCCCCAGCGATTCGATTGCCGGATGCGCCGGCGGGATGGTTCCTGGCGAGTGATGGAAGCCATCGGCCGCAACCTGCTCGAGGATGCCGCCGTCCGGGGCTACGTCTGCAACCTCCGCGACATCACGGACCGGAAGAAAGCCCAGGACGATCTTCGCCAGGCGAACGAAACTCTCCGCACCCTGATCCAGACTTCCCCGCTTGCCATCATAGCCTTTGACAGGGGCTCCATGATCACCAAGTGGAACTCCGCCGCCGAACGGATGTTCGGATGGAACGAGGACGAGGTGCTCGCGACGCGCCCGCCCTTTATTCCGGAAGACCGCGTCGAAGAGGCGGGCGAGCTATTCAATACGCTCGCACAAGGGCGTTCATTCGCCGTCAGTACCATCCGCCAGCGCCGCGACGGCTCGCTGGTTCCCGTCAGTATATCGGCCGCCCCGATCCACGGACCTTCGGGCACCTTCGCCGGCGCCGTCGCCATTCTCACCGATGAGACCGAGCGCCGCCGGCTAGAAGACCAGTTGCGGCAGGCCCAGAAGATGGAAGCCGTTGGCCAGTTGGCCGGCGGGATCGCCCATGACTTCAACAATCTGCTGACCGTCATCACCGGTTACGACCAATTGCTGTTGAGCTGCCTGGACAACCAGGATCGGCCTGGCATCTACGCCCGCGAGATCATGCAGGCGGCCGAACGGGCCTCCTCCCTCACCCGTCAATTGCTGGCCTTCAGCCGCCGCCAGAACGCCCAACCCCGGTTCGTGGATCTGAATGCCCTGATCGCGAACATGGCTCCCATGCTCAGCCGTCTCGCGGGCGATTCGGTCGAGATCACCCACTGCCTCGCGGACGATACGGCAACCATCCATGCCGACCCTGTCCAGATCGAACAGATCGTTCTCAACCTGGTCGTCAACGCCAGAGATGCCATGCCGTCCGGCGGCCGGCTGACCATCGAAACCCGCAACGTGATTCTCTCCGCCGGATACTCCCGTGCCCACGTCTCGGCCACACCGGGTCCCCACGTCCTGCTGGCCGTTACGGATACCGGCGTCGGCATGGATGCGGAAACCCGTGAGCGTGTCTTCGAACCGTTCTTCACCACTAAGGAACTGGGCAAGGGTACGGGACTTGGTTTGTCCACAGTCTACGGCATCGTGCAGCAGAACCACGGTCAGATCTGGGTTTACAGCGAACCGGGCGTGGGCAGCAGCTTCAAGGTCTATCTGCCCGCGGTGGCGGCCCCTGCCCCGCCCTCCGCAGTGGAAGAACCCATGCCATTCACCGGAGGCGACGAGGCCATCCTGCTCGTGGAAAACGACCCCAATTTGCGTGAACTGGTCGGACAACTTCTGTCCACCCTGGGCTATCAGGTGATTGCCGTTCGAGACGCAATGGAAGCCGAAGCAGTCTGCTCGGACGCGTCCATCCTGATCCACCTTCTGGTCACCGATCTGGTCTTGCCCGACGTCGGGGGGAGGGACTTGGTCGAGCGCCTGATGGCGCTTCGTCCCGGCCTGCGCACGCTGTACATGTCGGGCTATCCGGACGAGGCGGTGATCCACAATGGACTCATCGAGCGTGGCGCCCCCTTCCTTCAAAAGCCCTTCTCGCAGGAGGCGCTCGGCGCCAAGGTGCGGGAAGTGCTGGATGCGGCTGCCCCGTCCTCTCGGGCGTAACCGGATGTCTTCGTAACGCACACCTTTGTGCTCGGTTTCACAAGGTCTATTGCCGTCGCCGCGTCCTGCCGATCTTTACATTAAGTGAGCGAGGCCCTTTCCCGGAGGAGTGCTCAATTGGCCCGCTGACGGAGAGACAAGAGATGCCGACTCGCGCAATCACATTCCTGCTCGCCCTGGTGTTGTCTGTTTGCCAGGCCGAACCCGTCGCTCCTTCCGAGGGCGCCGGATTGGACCCCCGCGTCCTCCAGATGCTTCCGCCAAACTCGGGCCTGGTCGCCGGCGTTCAATGGCGCCGCCTCCTGGACTCGAGCTTGGCCGAGCAGATGAAAAGCCAGGTTAAATCGCAGATGGCCGGTCAGAGCGCCTCCCCGTTTCCTGGCTTCGCGAAATTCGAGGAAGTCCTGACGCGGGACATCGATTCCATCTTCTTCGCCGCTCCGGCGGAAGCCCTGGCCAATCAGGTCGCCCGGAGGCCCGGCACGCTTCAACGCCAGGACATGCCGGGACTGCTCGTGGTGAAGGGCCGTTTCAACCTTGCCTCAATCCGCGAAATGGTCGGCGAGAAGAAGGGTGTGGCCGAGGTCTACAAGGAAATCGAACTGCTGCGGATGTCCGGCGGCAAGCCGGCGCCGACGCGCCTGGCCGTTCTGGACTCCTCCACCCTGGTCCTGGGCGAGCGCCGGCAGATCATGGGGGCCATCGACCGCCGCCGCGAGGTGAGCGCCGCCTCGGGCAACCTGGCGCTTCGTTGCGCCGCCTTGGCATCGAGGCATGACATTTGGATGATCATGAGTGTCCCTCCGGAAGCCACTGCAAACATGGGGAAGTCACCGGCCACCCAGATGTTCAAAGACGTCGTGGCGATCGACTTGGGCATGGGGTTCGCCGACGGCATGGTCCTCCAGGCAAACCTGCAGACTCGCACGACCGAGTCTGCTCAGGCCATCTCCGGGATGCTACAGACCATGCTGGCAATGGCTGCGTCTCAATCGCGGGCCAGAGGCCAATCTGTCGACGGAGCCGAAATGCTCAAGAACCTTCGAATCCAACCTGGCGGCAACAACGTCCATCTGGCCCTTCGCTTGTCCAAGGCCGAGTTGGACGCCGCGGTGCGCGCCAGACTACCCGCCAGCGGACCGTCCGTCGCCGGGACGGCCAGGCCCCCGGTGGGGGTACCCGCTGCCCGGCCAACCGTAGCCGAGCCCACCGGCCCAAAGACGATCCGAATCACCGGCCTCGCGCAGGGACCCGTCGAGATCCCTCTCGAAAGCCAGAAAAAGTAGGTTTGCTATACTGTCACGACGGGACAAGTGAATGTCCGTCGTTCGAGTATTCGCCTCTTCGCCTCTTCGCGGAGGTGCGGTGCCCACCTGCGTGGCGTGGGTTCTTCATTGTCCGTTTTTGAGCGCCTGAAATGTCATATCAAATCCTGCCGATCCGGGAATTCCTGATCCAGCCAGCATTGCCCGCGGCCATCTCGAGGTTGTCCGAAATGGCCTACAATCTGCTCTGGACGTGGGAGCCGATTCTCCGCTCTGCTTTCCGCCGTCTGGATGCAAATCTCTGGCAGGAAAGCGGATACAACCCGGTTCTCCTCCTTGGGAGGGTTTCCCAGGAGTCTCTCGATCGGGCGGCCTCTGATCCCCGGTATCTGGCCATTTACTATCACGCCTGCGAGCGCTTCGACGCCCACATGCGGACCATCGAGGTTTCTCCGGAGGGGAAGCTGGTGTCCTACTTCTCCGCCGAGTACGGCCTCGCCGACTGCCTTCCGATCTACTCGGGAGGGTTGGGCGTTCTTTCCGGCGATCACCTGAAGTCCGCCAGCGACTGCAACATCCCCCTGGTCGGCGTGGGTCTGCTCTACCAGCGCGGCTATCTCCGCCAGTCGTTGAACGCCGATGGATTGCAGCAGGAACAGAACCCCCTGAACGATTACTATTCGCTGCCGGTGCAGCCGGTTCGCGACGCCTCCGGCCAGGATCTCAAGATCGCCGTCACGCTGCCGACGGGAACCCTCTGGATCCGTGTCTGGAAGATGGCGGTGGGGCGGGTGAGCCTGTTCATGCTCGACACCAACATCCCCGACAACGTCCTTCCTCAGGACCGGGCCATTACGGACCAGTTGTACGGCGGCGACGCCGACACGCGCATCCGGCAGGAGATTGTTCTGGGGATTGGCGGCCTGCGGGCGTTGCGCGCCCAGGGGATGCTTCCTTCGGTCTACCATATGAACGAAGGTCATTCCGCGTTTCTGGCGCTCGAACGCATCCGGCTCCTGATGGAGTTGAACAAGCTGAACTTCGAGGAAGCGGCCGAGGCCTGCCGGGCGAACAACGTCTTCACCACGCACACCCCCGTGCCGGCCGGCATCGATATTTTCGACCCCGGCATGATGTATTTCTACTTTCAGGATTTCTGCCGCTCGACCGGGATCTCGTTCGACCAGTTGATGTCCCTCGGCCGGCGCGACCCGCGGGATGCCTCCGAGCCATTCTCCATGGCGGTGCTGGCGCTGAAGACCTCCTCCTACCGCAACGCCGTCAGCCGTCTGCACCGGAGCGTTTCGCAGAACCTCTGGTCCAATCTCTGGCCCGATCTGCCGACGTGGGAGATCCCCATCACCTCGGTCACCAATGGAGTCCACCTGCCGAGCTGGCTCAATCGTGATCTGGCGGAGCTGTACGATCAGTATTTGCAGCCGGACTGGCGTGAACGCGGCAGTGACCCGCAGATGTGGGAACTGGTTTCCGAGATCCCGGATGAGGAGCTATGGGAAGTGCACCGGCGCCGCAAGCGGCGTCTGATCAGTTTCGTCAGGGAACGGCAGGTGGAGGCCGCGACGCGCCGCAATGCTTCCCCGACCGAGGTGCGGCGTGCCGGGGAGGTGCTCGATCCCAACGCGCTGACGATCGGATTCGCCCGCCGCTTCGCCACGTACAAACGCGCGACGCTGCTGTTCCGCGACATTGCCCGCCTGAAGAAGATTCTCTGCAACAAGGACTTCCCGGTGCAGGTCATCGTCTCGGGAAAGGCTCATCCCAAAGATCAGCCAGGCAAACAGTTCATCCGCGAGATTGTGCAGCTGTCGCGCGACCCGGAGCTTTGGCACCAGCTCGTCTTCATTGAGGACTACGACATGAAGGTCGCCAGAGAGCTGGTGCAAGGGGTCGACATCTGGCTGAACACTCCGCGTCGGGGCGAGGAAGCCTGCGGCACTAGCGGCATGAAAGCCGGGATGAACGGCGTGTTGAACTACTCCATCCTCGACGGCTGGTTCGATGAAGGATTTGAAACCTCCGGAGGCTGGGCGATCGGGACCCGCACTCCGTATGGCGAGGGGCAGGACGATCTCGATTCGAGTTCCATCTACTCGTTGATCGAAAACGAGATCGTGCCCATGTACTACGAGCAGCGCGACCGCGGCGCGAGCCGGGAGTGGATGCATCGCATGAAGCAATCGCTCATGTCCATCAGCCCGCGCTTCGATTGCCGGCGCACGGTGAGTGAGTATGACAGCGAGTTGTACGAACCCGCGCACCGCGGGCTGCGGGAGATGCGCGACGGCAACTATGAAAAAGCGCGGCAGAGAGCGCGCTGGAACGCCCAAGTGCGCGAGAACTGGGACCGGGTGCGGTTTGTAGATGCGGGTCCAGCGCCCAGCGACGCCGTCACCGCCGGTCGTAGCGTGAACGTCCGCGCGGCGGTGGAACTAGCCGGCCTGACCCCGGAAGACGTTCGTGTGGAAGTGGTCGTGGGCCGGGTGGGACCCAACGGCGTGCTGGAGGACACGGAGGTCACCCTGCTGCCTGCCACGGAGAGCCAGGGAACGGTAAGTGTTTTTTCGAGCGATCTGGTACCGGTCCAGACGGGCCGGCTCGGATATGCGTTGCGGATTAGTCCGAACCACTGCGATGATCCGCTGACGCGGCCCTGCCCGGACCTGATTCGCTGGGCCCAGCCCTAGCATTGCCCTAGCATAGCTGCGGTCACCGTCCGCGCCGAGGCGCCTTCCGGCCGCCGACTTCCCGGATCCAGGCGCGCGTCCACTCTACCGCCTCCAGTTCCAGATCGGCGATGCAGCTTGCCAGGAAGATCATTCCTTCGATCCGGCCCTGCTCCAGCCAGCGCAGCCCCTGCTCGCATTGGGCCCGCATGGCATCCACCGGCATGGGCTTCCTGGTCCCGTAATCCCACATGTAGCAGCCCAGGACGATGCGCTTGCCGGGGGCGAGCCGTTCGGCCCGCTCCAGGTTCGCCGGAAGCTGGGGCAACTCCTGCGCTTTCCAGGTCCACAACGTGACCACGTCGCAGCGCTTCAGGTGCTCCGCTACCGGCGCGTCGAGTTGATGCGTGTAGAGCACCACCCAGAGATCCAGCTTCGCAGCCCCGCCTTTGAGCCGCTGCTGCAGCGCGTCCAGTTCTTCGAGCGTGAGCGCCCCGCGCACCGGGCCACTCCGGGTATCGAAAAAGTCGTCCATCATGACGCCGCTCACGTTGGGCGCGCGGGAGGCGAGCGAGAAGACGGCGTCCCGCTCCGCGGCTCCGGTCGCGCCGCCGGCCCCGACTACCGACCACACCAGTTCCCGTAGCGGGCGGAGCGCCAGGGCGTACTGATCGAAGGGCGGCTCGGGCTTGCCGTGGTATCGAACCAGGATCAGGTTCGGGATGTCGAGATAGAACGCCGCCTCAGCGGGCGTCATGCGCGACGGCTTGGGGATATCCCAACCCTGGTTGTGGCTGCCGGCTTCGTGCCCCCACAGCCAGAAGCGGTCGCGAAGACGGGCGGGTGGGGCGACAGCCGCCCGTGCCGGAGCGGAGACAGCGGCGAGGCTGCCTGCAATGAGGTCCCTGCGGCGGATCATGATTTTCTCCGATATTCATGATACCGGCGCGATCCTTCCGTTTGGGCCGGGCCGGCCGTGGTGATCCTCATGACCGCGGGCACCGCGAGGGTGGCGTCGAGATTGCCGAGGCGCAGCTTCCCCCGCATCGGCGAGGAAAGCCCGAGCTTACCGGTCTTCCGGGTTTCTCGCTTCGAGCGCAATGCTCACGAGATTGCTGTCGACGGTTCGCTCGCCGGGTCGCGCCAGCACCAGGCGGAGCGGCACGGCGTCTCCTAACGGCGCCTCCTCCGGGACCCTGACCACCACCTGCCAGATGCCAGGCGCTGCCGCCGTTATCGATTCAGCGGTTACCACGAATCGACCCAGGAGAACGTGCACACGGTTTGGCGAATCGAAGGCCTCGCGTCCGAGACCTGTCGCCAGAAGCGAGATCAGGTCCTGTCGTGTCGCCGGCTGGCTAAGCACCTCCGGCGAACGCAGCATCAGGACCTTTCCCGTGTCGCCGAGCAGAGCAATGCCCTGACCGCCGCCGCTACCATCGAGAGAGAAAATCCCGGGTGCCGCGTCCGCCATGATGCTGTCGAGGGTGTTGGAAGAATGCATCCCGCGCTTCGCTTGGAAATACAGGGTCGTCCCGGGATCGAGGTCCGGGCACTGGAATGTCATCTCCCGGGCGGATCCGGCGATCACCGTGGCTGGCTCGCCGTTGATGGACAGTTGCACTTCTTTGCCGAGGCCGGTCCCCCGTAGCGTCGCCAGCGAACCTGGCGAGCAGGCCCCTTCGTGCTTGCGCGTTGCGCCATGAATCAGCTTGTCGAGCGCGGGCTCGCCGGGAACTACTTCCACTTCGACCGTCGACGAAGAAGAAAGACCGAGGCCATTCATGGCGGCGAATTCGACAGGATAAGTGCCGGTGGGCGCTCCGCCGGGATCCCACGAGAACTCTCCGGTGACGCTGTCAAAGAGAGCGCCGGGAGGAAGTTTCGTGGCGGAGAGGGTGACGGGGGTATCCGTCGGGTCATAGCCGGCCACCTCGAACTCGACAGCCGTCCCACCGACGGAAGTCAGGGTCCCGGGGACGGCGATCGCAGGCGAACTGGTTCCCTGAATGGTTACGCTCGTCTGGGTAGACTTGGCAAACAAGGTGGCGGTAATGGTCACAACGCCGGGTGCGATGCGGGGTTTGGTCGAACCACTAAACGTCAGTGACTTTTGGCCCGCGCGAAGCGTAACGGGGTCGGGCACTGTGAAGGAACGGTCTGTGTCCGCCAGCCGAATGGATACGTCCGCGGTGAACGAATCGCTCAACTGCAGAGTGCACTGGGTGGACTTTCCGGCTGCGACGCTGGCGGGCGAGCAGGCAAACGAGCTAAACGAGAAGGCAGGTGCGACGACCAGCGTTGTACTCGTGGTTGAGGAACCCAAAGAGGCGGTGATTGTGCCCGACTGTTGAGCAGTCACGCTAGTGGTACTTACTGAGAAGTCTGCCGAACTGCTGCCCTCCGGCACGGTGATGGAGCTAGGGGGGGTCAGGAACGAACTGTTGTCCGCTAGCGATACCGATGCGCCGCCAGTCGAGGCGGTGGCCGATAGGGTGACTGTGCACGCGGCGACGGAGCCACCGACCACAGTGCCAGGTGTGCACTGAAGCGATGTAATCGTCATTGCCGTCCCCGGTTGCAGTGCGATCGACACGGATTTGGTGCCGCCGCCATAGGTTGCAGTGATTTGGGCCGTTGTCTTGGTTTTGACCGCCGAGGCATTTCCGGAGAATGTCGCCGAGTTCGACCCGCCTGGCACCGTGACCGAGGAGGGGACCGCCAAGCTTGTCTTGCTGCTGGTTAGTCCAATCACCACTCCGGCGGACGGAGCCGTTGAGCTTAGGGAGACGGTGCAACTGGTCGAAGCGATACCCGTCAGGGTCGTTGGAACGCACGACAATGAATTCAGTTGTGGTGCCGGAGGCTGGATGGTCACGGTCGTCGTGACACCCGTGCTCGTGGTTCCGGCCGAAAGAGAAGACAACGAGCTTGTCGTCGAAACAGCGGCCGAGATGGTCACGGACTCGGTGGTGGTCGCGGTACCGGCGGTGCCGGTAAAGGCTGTGCTGATTGAGCCGGCGGGGATCGTAACCGCCGCCGGTACGGTGAGGTTGACGCTCGAACTGGTCACTGATGCCGCAAAACCTCCGCTCGGGGCGGCCTTGGTGAGGGAGACTGTGCAAGTGGTGGACGATCCGGAATCCAGCGACGACGGTGAACAACCAAGCGACGAGAGGGCCACGGGAGCGATCAGTGCCAGTGTTGTTGTTTTCGAGGTACCGTTCAACGTAGCGGTCAACACGGCTGAGGAGTCGGCCGCGATGGTGGCAACCGTAGCGGTAAACGCGGCAGTGGTCAGACCGTCAGCGACGGAGACGGAGGCAGGTACGGTAACTGAAGAGTTCCCGCTCGAGAGTGCGACGGAGACTCCTCCGCTCGTCGCCGCCTTGGAGAGGGTGATATTGCAGGTGGTGGACGACCCGGAAGCAACAGAGGACGGTGAGCAACTGACCGATGAGAGCGCGGCGGGCGCGACCAGCGTCAGCGCCGTGGACGTTGAGGACCCATTAAGAGTGGCGGTTACCTGAGCGGTGGCATCCGAAGTGATGGTGGCTACGCTGGCGGTGAATGTTGCCGTGGTCAAGTCGGCGGCAACGGAAACCGAAGCGGGCACGGTAACGGAAGAACTATTATCGGCCAACGTGACCGAGAGTCCCGCCGCTGGCGCAGTCTTGGATAGGGTGACCGTACAGGAGGTGGATGCACCAGAAGCAACGGAGGAGGGTGAGCAAGCAAGCGACGACGGAATCGGTGGCGCGAGCAGGGTCAGATCGGCTGTCGCGGACGAGCCATTCAGCGACGCGGTGACTTTCGCGGTGGCATCGGCGGTGACGGCACCCACGGTAGCAGTGAACGTGGCGCTGACCTGACCTGCGGCGACGGCGACGGAAGCCGGCATTGTGACGGAAGGGCTATCGTCGGCCAAGGCCACCGACAGTCCTCCCCCAGGCGCCGCCTTGGAGAGGGTCGCCGTGCAAGAGGTGGACGAGCCGGAAGCTACTGACGACGGTGAACAAACCAATGAGGACAAAGTCGCTGGTGCGATCAGTATCAAGGTTGCGCTGGCTGAGGAGTCATTCAGCGTGGCCGTGATTTGGGCGGTGGCATCGGTCGTGATCGCGGCGACTGTGGAAGTAAAGGTTGCCGAACTCGCACCGGCTGCGATGGAAACCGAGGCGGGAACCGTGACTGAGGGGTTTCCGCTGGCCAGTGCTACCGGCAGTCCTCCGCTGGGCGCGGTCTTGGACAAAGTCGCAGTACAGGAACTGGACGAACCGGAAGCCACCGACGAGGGTGAACAGGTAAGCGAAGACACGCTCGCCGGCGCAACCAAAGTCAAAGTAGAGGAGATGGAGACGCCTTCCGACGACGCGGTGATCTGGGCGGTCGTATCAGCGGTGATCGCACCCGCGGCCGCGGCGAACGTGGCGCTGGTCGATCCCGCGGTCACCATGGCCGAGGAGGGGACGGTGACCAGCGGGTTGCTGCTGGCAAGGGCAATCGAAGCACCGCCAGTGCCGGCCGGCATCGTCAGAGTGACCGTGCACGAGGTGGCAACCCCCGGTCCAAGCACAGCTGGACTGCAGCCCAATGCAGCCAGACTCGGAGAGGGCGAAGGCGGAGTGATCAGCACGGTTCCATCCGTCGCTGTCAACGCGATCGGGGTGCCCAAGGGAGAAGAGGCGGCGGGTTGGGTAACCTGAATCGACCGTGAAGTACTGGCGGAAGCCGTGCTGGTGGTGGCGCTTACGATTGCAATGACACCATCCCCCATCGCGGTGCTGTTCAACCCCCATACCAGGCATCTCAGCGAGCCTCCAGAAGGACTGCAGGATGCCGATTTGTCGGCATTCGAGGCCACCGGACCGGCGCTGACGTCGATCGAAGTGAAGTCTGCCGGGTCATAAACCAGATCGAACTGCAGACTCGCCGGCTGGCCGCCCGTGGCGGTTCCGGAAAGAGAAAGGTTCAACGGAACGGTCGAACCCAGAAGGCCGGATCCGGAATCCAGAACGAGGGTGGTAGTCTGGCAAATTCCGATCGATGACAGAACCAGGCTTAGGACGGCCGTGAGAGCCGGCCGCAATGGAGGTCGTTTTGTGCGAGTAAGCCAAGACATGGTGGACACACATTTGGCCCAATTGGCCTAGAAGTACTAGTAATACTGAACAATAATAACTCCACCTTTGGGAAGTGTGTAGTCAGGGATTGATCGGATGGTGCGCCCGGAAAAGCCTAGAGACCGGACGGAAAGGGACCTGATGCAGCTATCAGAACAGGCCTAATCTCATTCCAAGACTGTTCTGTTTCAATTGGTTACAAGGAGTCGACTACTCCAATAGACGCTACTTGAGCGCCGTTCGAGCGACAACGTCGATCGAGCGGCTCCTCGCTACTATGGACTCTCACACGGTCAGCGTCCCACCTCGATTTGCTGCGCGGTTTCGAGCGTGACCGGCCCGAGCAGGCCTGACTCCAGCAGCGGGTCGTCTTTGGTCCAGTGCTTCCAGGTCGTAAAGGTCAGCCGTCCCGTGCGGCTGGGCTTGCCCTCCAGCGGCCACTGGGGCCAACGGCAGAGGCTGGAGCCTGCCCATTCGGTATCTTCCGGCAGGTGATCGTCGCCGATCAGGCGGTTCGGCCAGAGATTTACCACGCGCAGATCGAGATCATTCGCGCCGCCGTGCAATGCGCCGGTCACCTCGATCCGGAACGGCGGTTTCCAGAGGCCGAGCACAGGTTTCTCCCAGGTATAGCCATCGCGGGAAGTGGCATAGCAGGCCATGTACGAGCCAGGGAGGCCCTTCCGGTATTCGTCCTCGTGGGAGACGGTGTACCAGGCCTTGAAGAGGCGGTCCTTCGGGTCGAACAGGACGGAGCCGTACAGGTACGGTCCGGAGCCCTCCCAATCGCGATCGTTGACGATCACCGGATTGCGCGACGACTTCACGAGCGGGTTGACGCGGCGGCGGAGCCCCCATGTGTCCTGGACGGCAGAGCCTTCCGGCCGGTCCAGGCTTCGGAGAAGAGGCCCCGCGGATAAGCGGGAATGCTGAGGGCGACGATCGCGCCCTGGGTAGCGGCCAAGGAACGGTGAATGGCGTGGTAAGTGTCATCTTTTTTTTATCGAAACAAAACGACCCGAAATCGGGGTTAAGCGATTGGAGCGGTGAGAGATAGCTGTTTGGAGTCAATCGAAACATAACGAAACAAACCGAACCAAACGAAACAGAGGAGTATCCGGTGGACTTAGCTGAGCCTGGATCGGGGCCATGGCCAGCACACTGGAAATGGGGCTGGAGTGCGGCCGGAGACGGGTGCCGGAGATCGGCCCTTTGCTCCCAGGTGGCGCGAGCTTCCGCTCGCAGCGGAACTTCAGTTCCACAACCGCGGCGAAGCCGTGGCTCCGCCGGATGCGGTTCGTCGAGGATTACGGCATCGATTTCGTCACGTTTCGGATGGATGCACACGGTACAAGGACGCACAAATCTGTCTCCCACTCTCACTCTGGCATGGAGAATCAAGCGTCAAGAGCCTGCGGCAGGGTGTGGTTATTGAGTAACTCGTGAGAATTCAGGAAGATGCTGGACGAAAAATAAATATGAAAGTGTTGTGAACGGTAAATCGGGGTTTTTCGAAGGGGCTGGATGCCGGAGGCAGATGAAGGTCTAACTGCAGGCCGATCAGGACGATGCGATCAACAGAAGGGCGCCAGAAAATTAACTCTGTTTTAGCGGAGCCGTAGGGCAGAAACAACCGGCCGACTGGGTTCCCTTCGTGAAGTCGAAGGTCCTCGCCGAGGTTTCGACCGCCACCATCGAAGTCGCCGGGGCGACGTACTACGGTAACAAGGACGTCTTCATTATTCACGGTCACAACGAGGCGGCGCTTGCCAACCTCAAACTCCTGCTGCAGGGGCTTGGCGTGAACCCAGTGGTTCTGAAAGACACAGGGGCCAGTGGGCTGACCATCATCGAGCAGTTCGAACGTTACGCGCGGGACTGCTCCTTCGCGTTCGCGCTGATGACACCCGAAGACACGGTCGAGAGCGCGCCCGGCGAAACGCCGACGTGGCGGCCGCGCCAGAACGTCCCGATCGAAATCGGCTGGTTCATGGCCCGTCTTGGACGGCCGCAGATCATGCTGCTATCGCAGGGGAAGATCGAGATTCCCTCCGGCTTCGGCGGAATCCTCTACCTGGAGTCTCAGGACAACGTGATGGAACTGGCGCCGCAAATCGCCGCCAGGCTGCGGGAAACCGGTCTGATTTGAGCCCCGGTGTACTCTCGCCGCCGTGAAGCGCCGCTGATTTGCTACGGGAGCCTCGAACTGCCTTATCGGGACTTATTTCACTGCTTGCTGGTGAGAAGGGGATTTCCCAACAACAACGACATAGGTGGAACGCGCGATGCCGTACTGGGATAACGTTAAGGGCCTGCGCGGAGGAACATAATCCCTAGCCGAGGGCAAAGATATCAGCGCGGACTGCATTGTCGCCCACCATACGCTGGGATGCTGGGCTGTCGTAGCAGACCATGACCT
>JBJXGR010000064.1:0-12724 GCA_046160045.1 Bryobacteraceae bacterium | reverse complement strand
CGTCCATGAACTTGGCGGTCCGGCCATTCACAATGGCTCAGACGAGCAGCAGCGCTCCTTCGACTCCACCTGCCGCAAGCTCCATAGGTTCCTCGCCTCCTGACCCACAGATTCCTCGGACGAGCCTCTTATATAGGTTCAGGGTCACAAAGCGAACGTCGCCCAACCAGGCACGGGTCAACGGTCGTTAGGGCGGCATGCGAGATTTTGCTTAAGGCCGTATTTTCACAAAATGAATGTTTTGGTTCAGCCGTCGCTCGACGGGATCGCAGCCGAGCGGCTACACTCGTTCGCGATCAAAGTAGCGGCGACGTCCGATCCCATCGAACTTCGACGACTCGCCGAGAAGGAAGCCGGGTGGGCACAACACTCCCAAGAACTCAACGGCCAGACTCACGCGTATGAAGCAGCTGCCCGCCTTCTTGTCGATCTCCGTCTACTGAAGTGGCAGGTGCGAGTCGACACATACGGGCTCGAACTTGAGTCTCCGCCCCATCCGCGCCTCGGCCCACGTAACGCTGAGAGTGTCGAGGCTTACAAGGATGGAGTTCGCCGCGAACTGGCACCGACTCTACACCAGCAGTTCAGCGACGCTGGCACCAGGCGCTTTATCTCCGAGCTGGAGAATCCCCCAGCGGGGTCAAAGCGGAAAAGCATAGCGCTTCTCATAGCGGACGGCAAGGAACTTTACGCACGGCTCTCCCACAGCATCGGACTTAAGGACGAGGCACGGTCCGACAGTCTCCGAACGGCGATACAACCCTACCTACAATTGGTGCCAGGCGATAGAGACGAGATGGTGCGGGATGAGTGCACCAACATACCGCTTGGTGAAATATGGAGGTATTTCAGGTTCTTTTGGTCGATTCCACAAACCGCTATTCCCGGTCGGCAGATGTTCTACCTTGTGAGAGATCGCGCGCATCCCCATCACGCGGTCATCGGTATTGCCTGTTTGGGAAATAGCCCATTGATGTCTCCTCAACGGGATGATGCTATCGGTTGGACGCCTGAGTGCTTCCGCAAACGGCTGGAAGAGGCAGCCCTCGCGAAGGACGCGAGGCTCCTGGAATCGCTTCACAATCATCTGGGAAACGCACTTGGCCGTGCTATCGCGGGCGTCAATCCAAAAGGCTTGGCGAAGCCTCGTGAAATCGAAGCACCGGATGAACGCACCATAGGCCGTCTGCAAAGGATGGCGGAGGAATTCTCGGACCGGCGCGAGGGGGCGTTGCGGGAAGTCTCTGCGGCATCCGAAGCCGGCGTCCCGCTGGTTATTCAGGAACTGGAAACGAGCGGACCTGCACTACCACCAGTCTCTGTGCAGGTGCTCGAACTCGAAGGAAAGCGCGCGCCCGAGAATACACCGGAGACGCTCGCCAGACAATTGCTCGTCGCAAAGAAGCGGGCCTTTGAACTCGCCCGGTTATTGCGCGCGAGAATGGTGTTCAAACGGTTCCGGGAAGCCATAACCGATCCTGAGCGTGTTCCTGCCACTCTGCTGAATGAAGATTTCGGGTTCGCTTTGAGTACGGCACTCTTCGCGAGCAAAAGCGACCGCGTCGGGACCAATATCCTCGAAATAACGACGTGCGGTGCCGTCGCGCCTTATAACAACCTGCTGGGCGGCAAGCTCGTCGCGCTGATGCTGTTGAGCCCGGAAGTGGCTGATGACTACCGCCTTAGATACGGAGACCGGGCATCGATTATCAGCTCGCAGATGAAAAACGAAGAGCGCAAAAAGGACTGCACTCTTGCATGGCTGAACACAACGAGCCTTTATTCATTGGGCAGTAGCCAATACGAGCGCGTGCGGCTCGATGCCGGCGTAATTTGTTCCGATCAGGCGAAGATTACGTTCGCGCATATCGGCGATACCGAAGGCTTCGGCACCGTGCAGTTCTCTGAGGCGACGGCACTCGCCGTTCAAAACGCACTGGAGGAGCGCCACCAGTTTCGCTCCGTGAACAACATATTCGGGGAAGGCTTCAGCCCCAAATTTCGCAAGTTGCGGGATGGCATGGTCATGCTTGGGTTCAATCCCACTGTGCTCATGAGACACGATCAGCAGCGCAGAGTCTATTCCGCGCCGCTTTGGTTTGACGCGGACAAGTTTTTACGTGGCGAAGAGGTCCGCATTCCTGAATACATCAGCGAGCCCTGGCGCTTTCGGGGCGCAACGGAGAAGATTGCAGAATTCTGGCGCAAGCGGTGGCTGACGAATCGACTCAATTACGCCCCTGCAGTTGAACGTGTCCGCGGAAATAAGAAGAGGATGTTAAGTGATGCAATAGCGCACCTGCCAGTGACGGAGAAGCGTATGAAGCCAAATGGTCGCAATCAGAGTAAGGGCGACGCAAGTACCGATGCAACGCCCCCGGTCGATTATCCCGAGATTCCAGGACTTCGCTTCTGGAAGGAACTCGCGCTCGCAGGACCAGCGGTTTGCGCCGACGAGCTGTCGACGGAACATCTGGCGCGCCTCCACGTCGCACAGGAACTCGATGCGTTTCTCCTGAAAAAGGCCAAGGAAGGTTTCAGCATCGTCCTGACCGGGAACGCGGGTGACGGCAAAACGCATTTGCTGAAGAGGCTACAGGCTTCGGTCAGAAGAATTGCTGTGGAGCCGGACGCGACCGCGGCAATGCGCCCAGACGATGTTAGCCCGATTCTCCGCGCATGGAAGAAGGCGGCTCAGAAGGGCGTGCCATATTTTCTGGCCGCGAATGAATATCCGCTCTATCTGTTGCGGCAAGCCGGCAAGGGCTTTGAGCCAATGGAGGAAGTCAACCGGCAATGCGAGCATCGCCTGATCTACGATTCGAAATCATCGGAAGATGAGCAGGCGCGCAAGCAGATCATCGTTGTCGATCTGAGCCTGCGCAATCCTTTGAATCAGGATTTCGTTGGCCCTCTTCTGACAAAACTCATGGCAGATCCTGACATCAAGCGCGCGGCCACGCTTCGGCCTGACGGCGATCTAGCCTGGAACTTGAAGCACCTATCCGATCCCAACGTGCAGAAGCGTCTAACCGACCTCTTCAGCCGTTTAGCGACGATAGGCCACCGTGTATCGGTGCGCGAGCTCTGGATTTGGGCGGTACGGCTCTTGTTCGGACGGGGCGGTGAGGACACGAGGCCAGCAAGGTCGCCAGGCCGGTGGTATTCGAGTCGATTGTTTGATTCTGATGCTCGCTTCCAGATCAGCTCACTGCTGCGGACTTTTGCCGATCCGTCGGCGCAAAGCCACCCTGTTTGGGACCTTCGGCTTGAAAGCGGAAATGTCCTAGACGGCTGGAACATGGACGGCATGCCGACGCTAATGAGGATGGACGCTGAGAACTTCGTCGCGCTCAAGCGCCGGTTTTATTTCGATCATAGCCGGGGCAACGAAGCATTCTCCCTCGCTGGAGAGCGGGGAGGAGCTTTTATAGACGTACTTCGGAACAACATAACGATCGAAGAGAAGTTCAAGCACTTCGTGATCGAATCGATCAATCTTGCCTACTGCCCTGTGCTCCGGCCGAAAATGACAACGCGCCTCTTCCTGTGGATTGGGCACCGCTACCACGAGCAACCGTCCCACGGGTACATCGCAAACCAGAGCATCGCGGACAGCGAACTGGAAATATTGCGGCCACGCTTACCCAGCAGGATGGCGGGTGCGTTTCACTACCAGCCAGACCACCTCCTGCTGCGGTACCGTCGCAAGGACAAGCAAGACGTGGTGATCAAGATCGACCACAACCTCTTTATGGCGCTGGAAAAGCTGCGGCAGGGCTTGCCACGGCCACTTCTTCCAGATCGGGAGGTTAACCGCCTGGATTCCTTTATCGAGCAGTTGCGGCGCGCAGACATTGGGAAAGAGCGCGTGTTCTATATTCACGACCACAACAATCGAACCACTGCTGAAGTCACGGTATCCAGCGATTTCAGCCGCTATGAGGTGGTGAAGTCCGAATGAACAAAAAGGAGATGACTGCCCTCTTCGGATCGGCTTACGGCTTCAATACTGATCGCCGCTCAAAGCCGGTCCACTTCGCAACGGGTTTCTTCCTGGCCATCACAGGGCAGAATTATGAGCAACGTGCATTGAACAAGACCGTCGCCTTCTCAGCTGGGAAAGAACTTCAGGGAGACTATGCGCTGCTGGGGCTACACACGATCCTCGCCAGGGATGGCAAGATCGAAGCTGCTATTGATCCGAGCCGTCTCCAAGTTTTGAGGAAGCACCTTCGTTGCCTTGTTGATAACGACGACGCCGTCTATCCTTCGTATGGCGGTAAAGCGGGCTTCGGCTGCGACTACTCCGGCTCATCTGCGGATTTCGTTACCCGCTTAAAGGACAACGATGGATTCTCCGGCTTCTTTGCATGGTCCGTCCTGCGCCAGACTCCCCGAGGCCTTGAAATCCTGGGGCTGGCCAAGCAATGGATCGAGCAATCAGACTCAAGCTGGCGACAGGTTGTGGCGCCATTACTTGATTCTGACTACCAGGAGTACGATAGCCAAGTTCGATACGAATCAAAGGGCCTCGGCACGCTGGAAGTGCGGCGGCTGAAACGCATCGCTAAGGCGATGGCCCCTCAGACCGAAGCTATCTTGACGTTGTGCAAGAATTCCGATGCGCTTTCGGCGCCCGAGACTAAACTGCGTGTCTTGATCGTAGGAATGTGCATTTGGCTGTTCCGATATCTGGTAAGGGAAGGCATTCAGCAGGCAGACACCCTGGGCCTCGTCTTGGTAGACATGCTCGGTGACTCGTCGTCAAAGATGCGCTCGCAAAGCCGGTGGTCATACTCTCGGTTGCGTGAAGCCTTGGTCCAGGCATTCGCAAGATTCTACGAAGAAGGTCGCTTCGAGGATTGCAGGGCAGCGTGGAAACATATTCAGGAAAACATGGCGGGCAGGCCTAAATTTGATGAGTTCTTCAGGGAGCTAACGCTCAGAAGCGGTGTAGCCCAGCCGCGGGCGAGTCGTATTGCCGCGAAACATTTCGAGCTTCAACCGGAGACCCTGAGAGTCGCCGTCCTCTCGGTTCTTTCGCTTTCTGAAGGTATGATCCCCATCACTGACCTTTTGGAGCGGTTTTACAGGACCTGGGGGTTTTGTTTTGGCGGAAGGCCTGAAGACGTTGCCCTGCTGGAGAAGATCGGCTATTCGGCTCTCGATCAGGATCAGGACCTCACACCGAACACGGAGGCCCTGATTACGCTTCTCAGGGATCTCGGGTTGGTAACCCGGTTCTCTGATGGCTTAGTTATGTGTCATGCGAAGGATGCCCTTTGATGACACGGGATGATCTTGCGGCGTCTGCGCTTGCCTCTTGGACAATCCGGGCACTTAAGAAGGGCGTACGAGCGGCAGGGCGGCAGGAATTGCCCGCTATGAGCGTGCCCGTTTTTCTCAGAGCTTTTCGCAACGTCGATGGGCTTCCAATCGGCGTTTCACTCGCATTGGTCGGGTTCGATAAGGATTTGGAAAAACTGACTCAACTCGCCAAGCGTGAGGCCCCTAATGTATTCAGCCATGTCGCGGTTGATCTGCACCGCGCCGCGTCTTGGCGTAATCAGCGACAGAAGCACCCGGTCGTAATCGCCTATGCCAGGGGCCGTGTCACTGGCGTCAACACCCTGAAGCATTTCGAACAGGCTTCATCGAATGAGTTGTCCTTGACTCTGATGGATTGGGCGAAATCGCAACCAGAGTTCAATCGGACGCCGGCGCATACCAAGCTCATTGACGCTCTGAAGTCACTTCTGGAATCGGATGCGCAATGCTCGTTTGAGCAAATAAGGTCCTTTCTCGAGAAGTGGAGCCAGGATAAGACGGTTGATGGCCCGCGTCGCGCACTTCCGGCGCTCTCGCTTTTTCCCGACCCGAACCTTTTCTCAGACGCGGGAGCGATGGCGCAACGGCTTAACAACAACTTCCAGTTGGTCGGGTTACTTCGGGACCGCACTCCCGGTCAGATGGAAGCTATTAGGAAGCGCATCGAAAAGAACAGACAGACGAAACTGTTGAAGTCTTTCCAGAAAATACAGGCCATTCGCAAGAACCCCACCCTCGAAGCATTGGGTGCCATTCCACTAGATGAAGCCACGGATGTCCTTCGCCCAAAGCCTCAAAAGCCGCAGGTCACGGATGACGAAAAGGACAATGATGAAGGAGACCACGACGAGCCTGTCCGCACTCTTGATCCGAAACGTATGCAGCAGACGTGTGCGGGAGCGTTGCTAGATGACCGCGAGGAGGAGCTCAAAAACAATGCCGCGAGCCTCAGTAAGGCGCTTCGTGAGGCACTGGATTCAGAAGACGATGATGTCGAAGACGAGTGGGATTGTAATCTCGAAGTGGAGGGCGAGCCCGTACCCGCTTCCGGGCCTATAGACCGGAAGTTCGTTGGTTGGGTAAATCAGTTTTGCAACAAGAACGTCTGGGGAGGGTTGATTGAAAGCTCGATCACCGATACCCGGAAAGCGCTGGAGGACTTCGACGGGCCGAGAACAGCCTATTTGCGTCCTGATGCCCTGATTCGACGGAAAGGCACTGATTACGACATGCTCCAGCTCCTCAAGGGCTGGGATGAAGACTTGGCTGAGACGGGACGAGCGCCCGGCAATCTTGTGGATCTTTGGCGACGGTTGCGGGAGGTGAGGGAGGAGTTGCTTAGAAGTCTCAGCGAGCTCACGCATTTTCCGCTGGAGTGGTTTGCTGGCGATGAGCGGGTAAGGACCGCGACGGAGCAATACCTCAAGGTTGCCGGTGATCTCTTCCGCGGTGTAAGCCAGACCTACGGCGCGATGCACCAAGAGAATCCCGACTGGGCCCGCTTGACACTCGACGGTCTGCTCGCCCTCGATGTGGTGCAGGTTAAGGTAACTGACCCCGAGGGACGACGGTCTTCCAGAGCCGTACTGCTTCCGACCCACCCGCTTCATCTCTGGCGATATTTGCGGTTGAGCAAGATCTTGAGGGGGCTGGGCAAGGATCTGCCGACAGTCGACCGAGCCGCAGTCGTTAAAGAGGCGGGCGAGGCCATTCACTTCCTGAGTGTTATCTACGCCAGCGCGCTTCCGGATAGCCGAGGTGCCGGGCAGGTCTTGCCGGTGGCAAACGATATCTATCGCCTTGCGACCTTCGAGAACCTGCACAACGCCTACGCGGGACCTGACGGACAAGATTCTCTTCTATATGCGATCGAGAGATTCGCAGCCCTGAATCGTCAGCATGTCGTGCCGCTTCGCCTCCTATTGGTGAATCCGCCACAGGCAGGCGCGTTGCTCACCAACGTAATTGTTAAGCTGCTGGACGGTCGTCGACGCGATTTTCTGCCACGAATTGTCGTGGAGGTGCGCGGTACGCAGCGCCAGACCGCTCGCCTTCAACGCGCTCTCCTATTCGACACCAAGGAACGCGAAATTATTGAGGATAAGCTTGCCTCGGGTCGGCTTGAACTTCTGCTGGACAGGAAACCGGTCAGCCTGGAGGACTTGCTGGACGAATTGAAGGAGAAGCCGGTTCACATCGCGGCGGTGTTTGATGAGGCACCGGTAAGCATCAGGCGCGGAGGCGCTGGCCTACGGCTTCCGATGAGTCCTTTTTGCGTGCGTCGGAAGGTTAGGTTCCAGCACCGGTGGAATGAACTTCGTCTGGAAGTGACCTCGGGCGATCCGCCTTTTTATGAGTTTCTTGAATTGGTTAAACATGCCGAGGGCAGTGAGGGCGAGGGAACACCCTATGCGTACCCAGAAGCGGAAGGGCTAAAGAAAGCTGTCGACGACACCTTGGCGCCTGAGAGTTTTGGCGCTCAGTGGTTCTTTCTAGCGGATCGCGTGCTGCCCGATGAAGGCGAAATGCAGTCCCAGCGCTTGCTCAGGCGGCGCGAGGGGCAACGGCAAATTCTTCTCGCAGCGCGGGATTATGCTCCGCTTGCGAGATTGATGTTGCCTACCTTCGAGGAAGAAGCCCCGAACTTGCTGATGCCAAAGAAGGACCTAGAGGTGTTGTTAGCTGAAGGGGCGCACTTGCTTGGTGCTGGATTGCTTGATCTTGTTAAATCGGACGGTCGCGTTGTACCCCCGAAGGTTATCGGCCTTGTCGGAGCTCTTCTGGCTGCGCGGGCATATCGTCGGCGGTACCCAGATGCGTTGCTGGTATCCACAGATTCGCAGCTTGCGCGGACATGGCTACGCCTGGGCTCGCAAGGTGAGCGGGGCGATTTCTTTGGGCTAAGGGAGGAGGATGGGCGGGTAGTAGCGGAGTGCATCGAGGTCAAGACAGGCAAAGGAAAGCCTCGGAACCTTGGCTCACCTGAGATCGAGACTGCGCGGTCACAGCTTGCTTCTACCCTGAACGCCGTAGGGGAAGGGCTCGGCGACACTGTTGCGGCCGAGAACACCGGGCATTATCTGGCGGCCCCGCGCAACGAGATGCTCAAGGAGGTGCTCGTTCACGGCTCGATGGCGCGATACGCACCCGTCGACCTTCGCAAGAAATGGGCGGAGTGGCTTGAAAAACTATTTGGCCCAAAACCGGAGATGCCCCTTCTGCGTGGCCTGATTTCCTATGTGGCTGTCGGCAGCGCGGAACCGTCAAGAATCGAAGCGATCCCGCAAAGCGAGCCCCCACTTCGGCTCCAGCACATCACGGAAGTCGAGATACAGTCGCTTTTGAGTCTCCAAGACGATGAGAAGGCGGACGAGGCGACGGACGAGGACCCTGACGATTCGGGGTCGGGAGGCGAGCCGGAGGGCGGTGGGAACTCAACAACAGAAACTCTAGCGGCCGATCCTGCGGACAATACGGTTCCAGAAGAGGAGGCTATTAGCGACATGGGGTCTTCCACCGTATCACTCGTGCTGGGTAAGGCGGAGGACGAAAAGATAGTCCGATGGGAACCAAGCATCACCGGCAACCCGCATATGATGATCACCGGTCTTCCCGGAATGGGAAAGACCACGTGCCTCGTGAGCCTCTGCGAGCAGCTTGCCTACGGAGGAATCACGCCTATCGTGTTCTCCTACCACGACGACATTGATGAGCAACTCGCACGTCTCTTCCCCAATTTGTCGATGCACGATTGCACCCATCTCGGATTCAATCCAATGCGGGTCCGGAGTGAACAGGCCTTAGGACATCTGGAGAATGCTGGCCAGCTGCGCGACATCTTTGCCGCCATTTTTCCCGAGATCGGTGATCTGCAACGGGAGGCTATACGTGCTGCGCTCAAAGAGGCCTACGAAGCTAAGGGGTGGGGATCTGGTAAGAAAAGATCTCTGCAGGTTCCCGGCTTCCGCGAGTTTCTCGTAGGGTTACAACAGACACCAAAGCCTGACGCCGGGAGGCGCGCTGTTCTAGCCCGGCTGGGCGAACTGGATGACTACGGCTTTTTTAGGGCAACAAGCGAGAACCCGAGCCTCCTAGAATCCGACAGACCCGTCGTTCTTCAAATACACCGCACGAATAATGAGGCTGTACAGCGGGCCTATGCCTCGTTTGCGTTCTATCGTATCTACCAGGACATGTTCGGCAGGGGTAGAACAAATCGGCTGACGCACGCAATTGTTTTCGATGAGGCGCACAAAGCCAGTCGTCTCAAGCTCATCCCGACCATGGCGAAGGAGTGCCGGAAGTTCGGATTGTCCTTAATCCTTGCGTCCCAGGAATCGAAGGATTTTGATTCCGCACTCTTCACTGCGATCGCCAACTATCTGACTTTGCGGGTTACAGAGGATACGGCCCGCCATTTGGCTAAGATGACGGTTGCCTCTGAACGGCAACGCGGTGTTGCCGATCGAATGAAGCAATTGCCCAAATATCACGCCTTGTGGCTTTGCGAGGGAAGAAAGTCCCCGGTCCAGATCGCCCTTCGGGAAAGCGAATCGGGCATCGGTAAGAGGAGGTAATGCGGAAGGCTGAAGGTAATGACTTCCACTCCGCCAAGGTGCGGAGGAGTTGTCGCGACGTTCGCTGTGGACGGTTAACGCCTGATGCGAAACTGAGCAGAAGGAACGGGCAGAAGGAACGGGTGGATACGCCGTTCGCAATGCGATACGATGACGGCAGCAGTCGACAAGTCGGGGTGAGACTTCGATGACCTTTAGCAACTTCACCATTTGTTACGAAGGCATTCAGCGGACTTTTCGCAACGCGATTGTTGGGCAGATCCGTGCAGGATTGAACACCGCCTACGCCGAGGACGCCCCTGCGCAACTCCGGCGCCCTTTCAAGGAAGAAGAATGGGCATTGGTTCAGCGACACGCACTTGGGCCCCGGGCCTCAGGTGCCATCGGGACAACGCTGACGGACGATTTCGATCTGTTGAGCGTCAACCACTTCTTTAATCTTTTCGAGTGCCACTACGACGTACTCTGTCCTACAGGGAGCGTCCTTGACAAGTCCGAACGGAGCAATGAGCGGAAGAAGCTCTTGGAATGGCTCCGAAACGTAAAGGAGCTGAGAGATCCAACTTCGCACCCGCCGGAAGCGGACCTTACGTATGAAGACGGTTTTGTCCTGCTCGATTGCGCACGGAGATCACTTCTGCGCCTGGGCATGACCTCAGGGGCTGAACGGATCCACCAGTTGATGGGGCAATTGTCGGGTCGGCCGCTCACCCAAGAAGAGCCGCTGGAAGCGAATCTCCCGCCTCAGGAAGCAATCGTTGTGCATTTCGTCGGCCGCGATGCTGAACTAAGTGCGTTGTGGGATTGGCTCTGCAACCCGGTGGCAAAGCGATGGGCACTCTCCGGAGCCGGGGGAAAGGGAAAAACTGCCATTGCGTATCAGTTTGCCTTGGACGTCCGAAAGAAGGCCCCCGAGCCTTTACAGGCGGTCCTCTGGCTTAGCGCGAAAAAGAGACGTTTCGATGACGGGACCGTAAAGCCTATCCCAACCCCAGACTTCAACGATCTCAGTTCTGCCCTGACGCAATTGCTACTACAGTACGGATGGATCGAAGACACGGAGCAGTCAGTGGATGTGAAGCGTGTAAGGGCATTAGAGCTATTAGACAAATTCCCCGCATTGGTGGTGGTCGACGATATCGATAGCGTCGAACAAGACGGGGAAGACGTCATCGAATTCTTTAGCCTCACTGCTCCGCAAACGAAATCAAAAGTTCTTTTTACATCACGGCGTGTGATTTGGGGTATGGGTAGCACCACCACGCAGGTTGCCGGCTTTTCAGACTACGATGCAACGCGGTTTATCCATTCGAGGTGCCGGCTGCTCGACACTGACCTGACGATATTTACCAGGCAAGTAATCAAAAGGATAGTTGAGGTGACTGAGGGCTCGCCGCTTTACATCGAGGACCTTATGCGTTTCACGTCCGTCCTGCCAGTGTCCGAGTCGATCCAAACATGGGCGAGCCGGGGCGGGCAGGAGGCGCGTTTGTACGCCCTGGGACGTGAGATGGACATGCTTACAAATGATGCCCGCTTCGTCTTGGTGGCAGCGTGCGTCAGAGAAGGGCCGGTTTCGTTTGTGGAATTACAGTCCGTGACAGGCCTGAAACAAGAAGTTCTGACTGATTCATTACGTCAACTTCAGGGGCTGTTCCTGGTGCCGAAACCTCGGCTCATCGAGGGTGAGTCGAGATTCGAGATCAACTTCAATGTCCGCTCTCTGGTCCGTGAAACCCAGGCGAAGTCTGATCTGTTTTCTAGGGCAGTAGCTGCATATAAAGCGATTACGGGTGAACTGCCCCGTGTTCGCAGGTCTGACATTGCTAGTATCATTCGGCAGGTCGTATTCATGGTGCGATCCGGGGAGGAACAGGAGGCGGCGCAACTTCTGTGCAGAGCTTTAGAGAAATACCAAAACGATGTCGATCTGATCGGGGTACTTGGATGGGTTTACAGGAAGTTTCATCCTCCTCGCTACACTGATGCCAGAAGCTACTTTCAGCGAGGCCATGAGCTGAACAATCGGAATGAAGAGATGTATCGACACTGGGCTCGAATGGAGATGGATCTCCACGACTGGACGAAAGCTGCCGAGGCTGCCGAGAAGGGAATCCGCAAATGTCCTAACTCCAAGGAGTTGTGCTTTCTAGCAGGGTATGCGAGGAGTAGACTGGGACAAGAGATGGAGTCTAGACTTCAGACTATTTCGGCCCAGAGTGAACTTGAGCGCTCACTGCCCTACCTTGAAAAGGCAAGAGATATTCCCGACTCCGGCTCCTCTCAAGAACGCGACCTCAACAGGCAGATCTATCGCGCGATAGTTATCACGTGCGCCCGACTGCAGGATTCAAAGAAACTGTTGGAGGCGTTCGATGCTTGGTTCAAGGAGCATCCTGACGATCCCAATACTCAATCGGAGTGGGATCGTCTGGCACCGCGTTTTGGCTTGACTAACTTGAAGTTGATTTGACTGAGCAGGCAGGAGGAAAAAGGGACATCGTGATCTGCGCGGCAGCGCGTTGCCGGGGGATTCGCGGCTCCCTGCCCGAGGGGTGGCGATTCGCGAGCGCCGCGTCCTCGGCGACTTCTGGTTCCGCCAGGAATTCCTGTGCGAGTTCTCGACCAACGGCGACGGCTTCTTCCCGCAAGCCGACCTCGCCCACCTGCTCGACAAGGTCCCTGCCTTATGACTCCCTTCGTGGCCGGTCTCGACCTCGGCCGCCAGCGCGAGGTCTTCGCCCTGGTCGAACCGCGCCAGCATCCGGCGCCTCCGGCGGAGGCGTGCACGACGATCTGGTGATGGCTGTCGCGGT
>JBJXGR010000063.1:0-8481 GCA_046160045.1 Bryobacteraceae bacterium | reverse complement strand
CTTCGGTCCGGTTGCCCGAAGGATTCACGCTCGATCAAGCCATGCCGTGGTTCCTGGGACTCTGGCTGGCCGGCGTCTGCGGCCTGACGACACGAGCACTCGGTGGTTGGTCGATCCTGATCCTCCGCTCCCGCCGAGGCCGGCGGGAGGCCGCTGCGTCGGTGAGGTCGAGGGCGGAACGACTGGCGGCCGCATTGGGCGTCAGCCGGGTTCGCGTGTTCGAGTCCCTCGCCTCCGCGGTTCCGGCCACCTGCGGCTGGCTGCGGCCGGTGATTCTGTTGCCGGCAAGCTCGATTACCGGGCTGCCCCCCGAGCAACTCGAGGCCGTGCTCACCCACGAGCTTGCGCACATCGCCCGGCACGACTATCTGGTGAATCTGCTGCAGGTGGCGGTGGAGACGTTGCTCTTCTTCCACCCGGCCGTGTGGTGGATTTCCGGGCACATCCGCCACGAGCGCGAGGTGTGTTGCGACGAACTGGCCCTCACGGTGTACCAAGACCGGCTGCAGTACTCCCGCGCTCTCCTGGCGGTCGAGGAGCAGCGCTCCCTGTTTGCCATGGCCGCCAGCGGTGGCGATTTGCGAACACGCATCGAGCGGATTCTCTCGACTCAGCCTGCGGGCAAGGCGAGCCCTGACCTCACGCCGTTCCTGGCCATTGCCGCCCTGGTTGGTCTGGCCGTCTTTCCCACGCTCTCCCAGGAAACCAGGCCCGCGCCTCCATCGCCTCCTCCCGCGTCACCGGCAGCACTTGTCCAGCCGGTCGCACCGAAAGCGCCGATAGCACCGGCGCCGGCCCCGATAGCGCCAATCGCACCCATCCCTCCCCGCGAGCCTGCCGAACCGCTCTTCGAACCCGATGGCGCTGCCAGGCTGCTCCAGCGGTTCGAACGGGAACTTCGGTTACGTGAGCGCGATTGGGATCGTCTCCGGCCAAGCGAAATAAAACTTCGCCAACTGGAAAAGCTCCTTGAATCACAGAGGGAGACGATCGACAGATTCTCCCGGCAGCTGGATTCGACAGGAGCCGCATTGGAAAAGCAAGTGCGCGACGCCAAGCGGGCTCTCGAGTCGCGAGACTCGCGGATGGACCAAACCCAGTTCCTCTTTGACAAGGTGCAAAAGGTCGAGCGGTTGCTGCGCTCACAAAAAGAAGCGCTCGAAAAGTTCACGCTCGACGGAGGCGAGTCCCTGGGGAAGAAACTACGCTCGCTCGAGGGCCAGTTGCAAACGCGTGATTTCCTGTTCGACCAGTACGCCTCGCAACTCAACAACGACCTGGCGCGGCGAACCCGCGATCTCGCGCGATTCAACGCGCGCCTGGCCCTGCTCCAGAGCGGTAGCGGGCGAAAGGACTCTCCGGCCGACGCTTTCACCAAATGGCTCAACGAGGACGTTGTCTACATCATCAGTGGGGAAGAGCGGCAAGCCTTCCTGCGACTCAAGACCGGCGAGGAGCGTGAGAAGTTCATTCGTCAGTTCTGGCAGCGCCGCGATCCCACGCCCGGAACCCCGGTGAATGAAGCGCAAGAGGAGCACTACCGCCGGATCGCCTATGCCATCGAACGGTACGCCGATGGAGTGCCGGGGTGGCAGACTGACAGAGGGAAAGTCTACATCACGTTCGGGCCACCCGACGAGATCGAGTCCCACCCCGTCGAGGGACGCGAAGACTGGCGTTACCGGAAACTGAAAGGCTACACCGGCAACGTCGACCTTCGCTTCACCCAGGGTAAGTTGCAGGGAGACTTGCCCAAACCCAACGGGAAGTGAGCGCCTCAGACGATCTGTTCGTTCACGGGGTCCCACTTGACCGTGCGCTGTTTGAAGTAGGCGTCCACCGACATCACGATCGTCACCGCCTCTTCAAACGCACGGTCCATCCCGCATCGCGGCACGGCCCCGGCCCGGATCGAATCCACCCAGTCCCGCATGTGCGTCGTCACCTGCATCTCGCCCGGCTTGAGTTCGTAGTCGGGCGGGACCACGGCATCGTCCTTGCTCTTGCCTCTGTCCGCCGCGTCGCGCCGCGCTTTCCGCAGCTTCGCCTCGTATTCCGGCTTCCATTCGGCCTCGTACAGCCGGCAGGTGTCGCCGTCCACCTCGAGCGAGGCGTCGCGCCCTAGGATGTACGTATTGGTCCCCTGATGCCGGTTGTGGAACGAACATCCGAACGTAATCGTCAGCTCCTGTTTCGGGTACTCGAAGATGGAATGCCACTGGTCCGGCACGTCCCGATCCTGTTTCCAGAAATAGAGCGCTCCCTGCGTCTGGCAGCTTTCGGGAATTCCCATGCCCATGATGCCGTTGATGCCGTCCCACTGGTGCGACATCAGGTCGCCGGCAATGCCCGTGCCGTACTCCCACCAGCACCGCCAGCGGAAGAAGCGCTCGCGATCGAAGGGCCGTTTGACGGCGTTGGCCGTAAACCGCTCCCAGTTGATTGTGCTCTCGTTGGCGTCGGCCGGCGGCTGTTGGATGCGATAGGCCGTGTAGAACTGCCACTCCGGCCACTCGCTGGTGCGATCGATATACGTGCGGCAGAGCGTCACCTTACCAAGACGGCCCGTGCGGTAGAGTTCCTTCGCCTTCAGGTAAGAAGGATCGCTGTTCTGATTGTGGCCAAGCTGCAGCGTGACCTTGTTCTCACGCACGGCCTTCCGGATCGCCTTGGCTTCGTCCAGGGTCCGGCACAGGCCCTTTTCGACGTAGATATGCTTCCTGTTGCGGGCCGCCTCGATCGCCATCGGCGCATGCCAGAAATCCGGCGTGGCGATCACGACGGCGTCGATGTCCGGCGAAGAGACCGCTTTCTCCCACTCCCGGATGAGCTTGACGTCCTTGTTGGTAGTGGCTTTGACAGCGCGCCGGACATTGCCCTCATAGAGGTCACAGATGGCAGTGACCTCGGTGTTGGGGCTCTCCTGCACCTGGTTGAGCAGAAAGATGCCTCGCGTGCCCACGCCGATCATGGCCACGCGCAACCGGTCGTTGACATTGCGCTGGGCGAGGACCGCGGGCGCGGCGGCCAGGCCCGCGGACGTTTTCAGAAACTCGCGCCGGGGAAGGGATGCGCTCATGGATCAAACCTCCTTGTCCAAGGTTGAGTTTGGCATGAGCGCTGTTCAGACGCATCCCGGGGGATCGGAAGGCACCGGCCGGCCGCCGGCCAGGTCTGCCAATCACGAACCCGTTCGGCCATTCCAGAATCGCCGCTTCACAGGGACAGCGGCAGCGTCATTGCTTCCTTGTGGATTGAGAGGGCGATGCCCGGACGGGCGCTACCGGAAGCCAATCCTTCCGCCAAATGACGCATTCCTCTCCTTTACCTTGGCAAAGGAAGTGGGAACCTCAGGCGGCGTCGGAAGCTGCATCAACAGGTGGCAAACCATCCCAGATGAGAACATCGGGGCACAAGTCTGCTCCGCCGGGCCAAACGACGGTCCCGCTTTCGACGCGCAGCTCCCTGAATCGCGCTTCGTCATCCCGGATCAGGGCGAACACGGGGCCCTTGAAGAGGGGTCCTAAATCTCTCTTGAGCACTCGACCATTGCTTAAAGTGAGTTGGACATTGTGGGCGTCCAGCGGTCTTGCTTCCACGATGCGAACCAATCCCATAGCGACTCCTTCAATCTAGCGGGGCGATCGGCGCCAACGGAGTGCCGGCACGCGCTCTTTCCCAATCCGCTCCAAACCACTGCAAAAAGGAGACGGGTGTGGCCCGTGCGACCGTGAAGCAGCCCCTGCTTCCATGTCAGAACGTGAACTTCAGGCCGAACTGCATTACCCGCTCCGTCTGCCGGAACCCGAAGTCGCTGGCCGACGTCACCTTGCCCGCATTAGGATTCAGCACGCGGCCCGCCGCGTCCCGAACTACCGGCTGCATCACCGGGTCGTCGAATTGCGCATGGTTAAATGCGTTGAACATCTCCGCCCGGAACTGCAGCCGGTGCCGTTCGGTGATCAGGAAGTTCTTGGCGAAATTGATGTCCCAGCTATTCACGCCGCTGCCCTGAATGATGCCCTTGCCCGAGTTGCCAAAGCGCCCTGGGGTGGCATTGGCGATGGCCTCCGTGTCGAACCAGCGGTCGATCGTGCGCTCGCCACGGGCCAGATTCGGATTGCGCAGAGCGTCGGGCCTCGCCCCCGTGTACAGCACATTGAAGTTACCCGGCGTGAGATAGGCGCCCTGGAACGCGGTCCAGATGGGCGCCACCTGCCAGCCTCCCAGGATGAGTCGCGGCAGCGCCTTCGCGTTCTTGAAGAACGGGATTTCGTAGACCGTGCTCATGTTCAGCTGATGCGGCCGGTCGAACACGGCAGGCCCCTTGTTGTCTTTCAGGTTGCGGATGGTGTTGGCGCCGAAAGAGCCCGCCCCGATGGCCACCCCCACCGTGCTCCCGTCGACATCGGTCAGCGTCTTGGAGAACGTGTAGTTCAGCAGAAACGTCAGGCCGTTCGCATAACGGCGTTCGACGCGCGCCGTGAGCGCGTGGTAGTTGGCCGCCGCCCGCGATTCCAGAATGCTCACGAGGGACAGGGTCGGATACGGGAAGATCTGCCGGAAATCCGGCGGCTGCGGGGGGTTAGGAGTGATCTCGTTGTAGTCGAGGTTCGTCGGCAGGCGCGTGCTCTTCGAGCCGCGGTACGCCCCTTCCACCAACAGGTTGGCGCCCAGCATTTTCTGGATGCTCAAGTTCCACTGCTGGACGTAGGCGTCACGGAAATTGCGATCGACTCCGGCCCGCGTGAGGTTGGTCAGGCGATTGGCGCCCGCCAGCGGCGCCTCGGCGGTGATCTCCGGCAACGGGCTGGTGGTGCTGGCCGGCCGGTACGTTCGATTCACCTGGAACGCGAACGGATCCTGGAACCCGCGCGAGCGGAAATCGTTGCCGATGGGCGGGCTGTAGAACATGCCGTAGGCACCGCGCACGACCAGGTCCTGCGTGCCTCGCGCCCGCCACGCGAATCCGATGCGGGGAGCGAAGTCGTTCTTGTCGGGGTTCATCAGGTTCCGGGGTGTGCCGCCCTGGCCGGGCAGCAACTGCTGGCCTGTGGCCAGATCGAAGGTGGCGATGCGGTCAAACTGGTCGTAGGGTTTCCCGAAATACTCCCAGCGCAGGCCCAGATTCAACGTGAGATTCGGCGTCAGGCGGTAGTCGTCCTGCACGTACCACGCGGCGTTCCAATATCGCATCCGCTGCTCGAACGGGGTCGTCTGCACGGCGTAAGTGGCGGGATAGCCGAACAGGACGTCCGCGATCGCCGCCTGGCGGGTCGGTGTGCCCACGGGCGGAGGACTCGTGTAGGCCCCTGTGAAGGCATAGTTCCCGTTCGGCGCGCCCCATTGCGTCGAGTTGAGCTGCTTCTTCTGATAGCTGCCCCCGAACTTGATGGTGTGTTTCTGCCGCACGATGGAGAGGTTGTCGACCAATTGCGCCGCCTGCGTAATCCAGAGGAAGAACGCATTGTTGGTGGAGAAGCCGGCCTGCGAGAATCCGGCGATGGTGATGGCCGGCGCGCCATAGGTCAACGGCTGGGTCGGGATTCCCTGGATGCCCAGTTCTTTGACCCAGTCGCGGACGAAGGAGTCCGCCGAATTGCGGGTCCGGTTCATCCGGACGAACCCGGCGTTGAATTCGTTGACGATGTTGGACGAGACCAGGTGCGTATCGCCGAGCGACAACTGAACGTGCCGCTCTTTCTGCACGGCATCGTAGCGGAACGCCTGCGACAACGACTGGCCGGGGCCAACATCCTGAGGCTCATTCACCGTCGTACGCCAGAAGAGGTTGTTCTTGCTCGTGAGGCGGTGGTCGATGCGGCCGGAGGGGATGGAGAAGTCGAAACGCCGGAGGGGTGCGTTGACGAAGTTGCGCGCCGGATCGGTGGCGTTGGGCAACGGATAGAGATTCAGCAATCCGCGGCCGACCGCATTGATGCGGCTGGCGGGAACCTGGTTGTTTGGCAGCGGCACCTTCGAGAGAGGGTCTACCACCGGAGTCACCGTTCCGCTGAAGTTGCCGGCGCGCTCTTCCGGCGTGGGCACGATCGTGGTGCTGGTGGTGCCGTTGCGCTGGCGCTGCCATTCCCAGCTGAACATGAGGAACGTCCGGTCCTTGCCGTTGTAGAGCTTGGGAATCAGGAGGGGCCCAGACACGATAAAGCCAAACTGATTCCGCTTGTTGGGCGCGGACTTCCCCGTGCGATCGAAGAAATTGCGCGAGTCGAGCTTATCGTTGCGCAGGAATTCGAACAGCGAGCCACGATATTCGTTCGAGCCGCGTCGCGTGACTACGTTGACGAAAGCGCCCGAGTTGCCGCCGAACTCGGCGGAGGCGCCCGAGGTCAGGACCCGAAATTCGCCAACGGATTCGAGCGAGGGGATGGCATAGGGATAGTTGTTCAGCTCCATGCCGCTGATTTCGATGCCATCCACCAGCACGGTGGTGGTGTTGTCGCGCTGGCCGCCCGCCGAGAATGCCGGTCCGTAGTTGGCCTGGCGCTGCGTGGCGCTGGCGCGTCCGGCGGTGACGATGCCCGATGACAGAAACGCCAGTTGCATGAAGTTGCGGCCGTTCAGCGGGAGTTCGCGCACGCGCTTCTCATCGATCACCTGCGACAGGTTCGAATCGCTCGCCTGCACCAGGCCCGCCGTCGCCTCCACGTTCACCGCCTCGCTCACCTGGCCGACTTCGAGCTTAATGTCGAGCCGAAGGTTCTGGGCCACGGTGAGCTGAATCCCGGAAATCTGTTCTTTCTTGAATCCATGGATCTCTGCGGCAATCCGGTACTCGCCGCGCGGCAGGGCCCGGAACTCATAGATGCCGGCGTCGTTGGTCATCAACTCCCGCGTCTGGTTGGTTTGAACCTCGGTCAACACCACCTTGGCGCCAGACACGACCGCGCCGGTGGTATCGGTGACGGAACCGGTGATGACACCGCTCGCGGTTTGTGCCTTCAAGACACCGGCGCCGAGCAGCGTACCAAACAACACGAATCCCACAACGTGAACGATGCGCATGTTTCAACTCCCCAGTACTGAAGTCCTAGCCCAGCTAAGTTTGGAAATAGACCCGTAAAGTCGGCGGCTCGTGTCCGTCACCGCCGTTATGTTAGTTAAGTATACACGAAACTCTCCATCACTTTGGCTCGATAACTCGGGTGTCGCGAATCGCAATACCGGGATAACGAATCAGTTGAGCCAGCTGTTCGGCGGCGCGAACGCTTCGCTCCAGCCGCAGCAGCTTGGGCAGGTCGCCCGGAGCCTGTTCGGCCAGTTGGCGAGGTGCTTCCCGCAGTCGCCGGCCGCCACGGCGTCGTCGCTGAGTTCCTCGGTCGAAGCCGGCGGCGCCAGGATCGACGGCATGATGAAGCAGGCTGAACAACTGTGCTGTCGGAGAACAAAGCCGACCAACTCAAGGGCCAGAAGATGATGCAGGATGCGCAGAACCTGTTCAGCATGCTCTCGAACCTCATCAAGGCGATGGGCGATATGCAGAGGTCGGCTATCCAGAATATGCGGGCGTAAGCGGGGACGTCAAAGGATTCGACTCCTCCATTCCGCTGACGAAACGCGGGCGGGCCTCCGGGCCCGGCCCGCGTTTTTGCGGTTGCACCGTACCAGCGGCCGGCTTCCGTTGTGGCAGCCCTTCAGGCCGCGGCGCGCCTAAGCGCGCCCCTGGAGTTTTGGCTCGTTCACGCCCACGTCGTCGCACTCGCGACCTGCCGCCCGAAGGCCGGATTGTGCGGCTGAGTCTTTGTGAATGGCTTTGTTGCAGCGGGATCAGCAGGTGTGGGTCGCTTCCGGTTGAGAGGTGCCTGGCACCAAAGTTGAAAGGTGCCTGGCTCTCGACTGAGGCCAAGGGGCAGTCGCTATCAGACGTCTCGGCTCCTTCCCCCAAATGGGGGAGTGGTCATTCCTTGGTCACGTCCAAATCGTGGTGCCAGGCACCAGTTTCCAAGCCTTCCAACCAAACGGTGCCAGGCACCTTTTGGGAGCACTCCTCAAGAACGCGTCTCTGTTGGGGCGCACTGTGCCGCTTCGGGACGGAACGCCCTTCCGGTGTGGTCCGTCGCGTGCACTAAAGACGCCGTGCCGCGACCGCGCCGCCACTTCCGTTACTCCAGCCTCTACCACGTCGTCCAACGCGGCAATAAAGGCCAATTCGTCCTCCTCGACGATCAGGACTTCCAGTTCAGCCTCAGCCTGCTGTTCCGTAAGGCCGTCCGATACAAGGTCATCGTCCACGATTTCTGTCTCACTCATACCCAAGGCCATTGGTTGCTCCAACCTACCACCAAGGACGGGATCTCCAACCTGATGCGCGACATGCAGTCGCAGACCTCCAAGTATATGAATGCCAAGTACAAGCACCGGCCTTGGAAGTTCTTTGTTCCCTTGGGGACCGATGACCATAACGGCCGAAAGTGGTGGCACCGGCATGGTGACTTCCCAAAGGGTGGGGTCAACTGGGCCCAA
>JBJXGR010000062.1:0-6162 GCA_046160045.1 Bryobacteraceae bacterium | reverse complement strand
GGGGGTGCGCGAGTTGCATTGCGGCGCCAATTACCGTCTAATCAAAACGATAAGCAGGAGGACGGCATGCTATCGGGCAATTGGTCGAATCGGAAATCCCACTACGACTTCGTGATCGTCGGTTCGGGCTATGGAGGCGCCATCACGGCCGCGCGCATCTCCGGCGCCAATCTCAACGCTAAACCCAGCGTCTGCATCCTCGAACGCGGCAAGGAGTGGCCGGTCGGCACGTTCCCCGACCGACTGGACGAAATGCTGGTTCAGCAGCGCAGCAGCGCCAACCCGCTCGGGCTATACGAATTCCTGACCTACCGCGACATCTCCGTGATCAAGGGCTCAGGGCTTGGCGGTACCTCGCTCATCAATGCCAATGTGGCCATCGTCCCGGACCGCGACGTCTTCGCCCGCGCCGGGTGGCCAGCCACCCTCTCTTTCGACGCCCTCCAGGACGGCTACGATAAGGCTCGCGCCGGCCTCGATGCGCGCCCTCACCCCCGTAAGTCCCAACTCGCCAAGGTCCAGGCGCTCGACCGCCGCGCCGCCGAACTGGGCCAGGAGTCCGTGGCGCTCAACATCGCCGTCAACTTCGATCCGGCCAAGCGCGACCCGCTGGGCAATCTTCAAGCGGCCTGCAATGACTGCGGCGATTGTGTCACTGGCTGCAATTTCGGCGCGAAGAATACCCTTTACATGAACTATCTGCCGCTCGCCCGGAAGAACGGCACCGAGATCTACACCCAAACCAAAGTGGAGTGGATCGAAAAGCTCAGCGGCGGGGGCTGGCGCATCCATGGCCGCTACTACCGCAACAACGTCTTCACCGAGCCATTCACCCTCACGGCGCGCAACGTCATCCTGGCCGCCGGCTCCATCAATTCCACCGAGATCCTCATGCGCTCGGAGATGCACGGACTCGCCGTCTCCCCTCGGCTGGGCAGTGGGTTCTCGGGCAACGGGGACTTCTTCGGCCTCGCCTACAACGGCGACCACCGAACCAACGTCGTCGGTCTCGGCCAAAAGGTGAACGACCCTGCGGCCGGCACACCACCCGGACCCACCATCGTGGCCGCCATCCTCTACGGCAGCACTCTTCCGGTTGATCAGCGGATGACGATCGAAGACCTCTCCTTCCCTTCCGGCTATGTCCAGGGCGCCAAAGCCGCCTTTGCCGTCCTCCGCGGCGAGGACACCGACGTTGGCGATGAGGCCGCCGAACGCGAGCGAATCGCCCGCGACCTCAACCCTTTCATCACCAATTCCTCCAAGGGCGCCCTCAATCGCACGATGCTCTATCTCTGCATGGGCTTCGATGACGCCCGTGGCACCATGGTCTTCGAAGCGCCCTGGTTCGAACCGGACGGCCGGCTGCGAATCGAATGGGAGGACGCCGGCCGCCAGATCGTCTTTACTCGCATCAACGAGGAACTCCGGCGTCACGCGCGTGCCGAAGGGGGTTCGTTCATTCAGAACCCTTTATGGACCATCTTTGACCTGCGCCACCTCATCACCGCTCACCCGATCGGTGGCTGCCCCATCGGCGAGGACCACTTCCAGGGAGCCGTCGATCCGTACGGCCGTGTCTATTCGTCGGACGGTACGATCCACAACGGTCTGTTTGTTGCCGACGGGGCGCTGATCCCTTCCGCACTGGGCGTCAACCCCTTCCTGACGATCTCCGCCTTGGCCGAATGGATCGCCGAGCACAAGATCCGCGATCTGCAGGGCCATCATTACCCCGCCCGCCCCGTCTCCGTGTCCCTTCCGATCTACGATCCGATGGACGCCATCCAGGCCTCCGAAGCCGAACTCGAAACGATGTTCCGTCGCCTGCCCTCGCAGGGCATCGACATCATGGTCAACTCCGGCCAGCGCTCCATCGACATCGCCAGCCGCACCATCCGCAACGACGAATACTGGAAAGGCTTCTTCCCCAGAGGTCACGTCCTCAACGCCATGTCGGCGGCCATCTTCACCGGCTTCAAGAAACGCTTCTTCCGCGCCGGGAACGAATACGCCGGGGTCACCAGCGACAGCGACGGCCGTATCAATGCCCGAAACGCGCTGGAGGAGATTGTTCTCGACAAACGGGAAGGCGACCTCGACGCCGGCCGGTACATTGTCCTTCGCTACGTCGACCCGCCCTGGCAGGGCTACTACGACATCTTCAAAGTGATCAGCGACAACCTTCTGATTGGCCGCGTCTACTTCGGCCGGTTCCCCAACGGCCTGAGAATGTTCACGTTCCCCATGACGCGCGTCTACAGTTTCGAGCAGATGACGGTCGAAGACCATGCCCGTCTCTGGCGCGACGGCTCCGTCCCCTCGCGCCGGCAACTTCAAGGGGTATGGCGCATGGACACCATCTCCAACGCCAACCACCTCTCCAGCGTCGCGTACCTCGAATTCCAGCAAAAGCCCGATGGCCGCCTCGAAAGCCGCTACCAGCTAATGGGCCTGATCGAAGGACTGGTCGTCCCCAGCTTCGTCAGCAGCCACTTTCAGCTCACGGATTTCACCCCCTTCCACGATGAAATCCGCGGCGTCGCCGATGGCTACATGGTGGGCAAGTACATCATGGACCTGGCGCCCGCCATTTCATCGCTGTTCCCGGCCGCTTCTCTCGGAGTGCTCCATACGGAGGATGAAGGCCGAAAACGCTTCGGCTTTTACTACACCCTGACTCGCGTCGACGCCGCGCAAACCCCCGTAAATCGCCTGCTCGCCCCCTTCCTAAACGCCAATCTCCCCTCCGGCCTTGGCATGACCTTCGACGAAGAGATGGTGGGATGGTACTGGCCGGGAGGCAAGACGAGCGCCGTTGGCCGCCTCGGCGACCTCGAAATCGAATCCCGTCTTCCGGCCCAGGGTGAGCCTTCCGGAGCCACCGCTTGCAGTTTCCGGCTCCGCATGACCGTCCGCGACCTCAACGAATTCATCGACGGCGCCGCCCACGAAGCGAAAGCCGAGGGGAGCCTCCAGTTCGACGATTTCCACGGCGTTTCCGGCACGTTTGGCGTCAACGCGCAAACCAGCCGTTTCCATTACCTGATTGTGAACGATGCCACCGGTGAAGCCGAGATGCGCTACCACCTTGAATTCCGTATGTTCGGTGGCCGGGAGTTTGTCTTTGAAGGCCGCAAATACATGCAGAAGGACGAGCGGCTCGGCGAGCGCGGCGTCCGCGAAGCGCTCGAAGACTTCACCACGCTGTACTGCCACGTCTACGAACGCAAATCCGCCGGCCTTGAAGAACTGGGCATCGGTTACCTGAGATTCCGCACCTTCGAAGACGTCCAAGCCATTGGCAGCCTCATCGATTTCCTCCGCTCTTTCAAGGTCACCGGCACTTCCGATCCGCTGCTTCAGCTCCAGGGCCAGATGCGTTTTCTCGCTTTCACCGCCCAGTTCCTCCAGCGCGAGTACGACCCGCTCGCGCCGCCCCCGCTCGGTCTACAGGAAGATGTCCGCGTCGAGGTCCTGCGGGGTTCCACCACGCCCGACTACTTCTCCACCCGCTCCGGACCCGAGCTCCAGGACATCCTCAAGGCCAGCTCCACGCGGCCACTCGAGAGCCTGCTTAACCAAGGTGGCTTGCGCATCGATTTCGTTCAGAAACGCATCTTCCGCGATTCTTTTTGGAAAGGCTCCTTCGCCAAGGACACGATCCTCGGCTGGGAAGAGCGTCTGCGGAACAGCGTTGCGGCCGCGACGGTCCCCGTTGCATCCATTTATGCGGGCGGCAGCTTTTGGAAACGCTTCGACTCTGTAGCCAACGGCATCGCCACGGGTCATGTCGTCAACTACGAGATTGCCTTCCTTCCGGGCAAGCCGGAAGTCCGTTCCGTCGTCTATCCGGACAATCAACGCCGCTACTTCAAACAAGGTGATGAAGTGTTGCTGCTCAATTACGTGAACGAGCCCTACCGCATCGTCTACGACGCCATCAAGGTGATTGACGACGACAGCGCCATTGGCGTCATGCACCTTGGCCAGTTTCCCAATGGACTCGAGTTCGCCACCTTTGTCATGGAGCGCCACAACTACCCCTTTGAGCGCATGTCCATCCCGGATCACCACGCCATTTTCAGCGACCCGCGAGTGCGAATCCCCGCGCCGGGTGACCTCGCCGGTGACTGGCGGGGGAATCTGGTCTTTGTGGCGCATCCGAATTCCAGCCTGCTCAACCAGCTCACCCCCGCGCCTTTCCGCGTGACGTTTGAGGCCACAGCCGCTGGCACGGTGGCCCGCTACCGTTTTGGCTTGCTGACCAAGGGAACGAAACTCGAACTCAGCGATGAGTTCACCCATGCTTCCGATATCGCCGGTCTCCGCGACGAAATCCGCATCATTGACCGTGATACGGTCATCGGTAAATGGCCGACACCCGAACTCCATCCGCTCCTGCTGCGCGGCCTCGAAGACTATCTCGAACCCGGCGGCAACCGTTTCGTTTACTACTACGTGCTTAGTCGCGTCTGAACTGGAGAACAAAACTCTCCGCCGCGTCGATCACGCGGAGACGACCGGGGCCGTCCAACGCGTTTCCCAGTTTCCATCAACGACACTGGAATCCGATCAACCACTTGCGTACGAGCGACGACGCCCACAGCCGGCGCCCTGTCCCTGGTTTCCAGTTCGAGAACTACCCTTACCCCTTCTGGCCGTGGCCCCGCACCACGGAAGGAATCCCTTGGGCACCCGAACTCACATGAACACAAGAAAAGGAAGAGGGACATCCATCTGCGCTGAGGCGGGATATAAAGGAGAATGGTTCCCGGTCCGATGGGTGGGTCAGTGCACTTGGGTTGACGCGGTGGGCAGCCAACAAGTTCATTTGCGGGTCCGGTCTCCTCGACGTAGGAATGCATGGTCCGGACGCGGGCGCCTGTGGCCGCGGAAACGCGCTATCACGGGTTTTCACTGGTTCTGCGGTCTCCCAGACTCTCGTTCCGAATCACCTATCGCGGCTTACCAAGGCGATAGCCGACGCCACGAACCGTGGTGAGGAGTCCTGCTTGGGAACCGAGTTTGTGGCGGAGCGAACTGACCACGGCGTCTACGACGTTGCTGCCGCAGTCGAAGGAATGTCCCCAGACCTCCGCAAGCACCGATCGCGGGCGACCGGTCTGCCTTCGTGTTGGCGGAGCAGACAGAGTACGCCGAATTCGAGGCTGGTGAGATCGATGTGCTCGCCGTCGACGCAGATCTGGCGGGCATCGCGATCCGCGACCCAGGTTTCCAAGCCGAGTCCGGGTTAAGGGAGCTTCTGGAATTCGGAGAAGTCACCCGGTATTTCCTGGCTGAGCCGAATCATGGAGAACGTCGTACCGGGGAACGTGCCCAAAACTCCTCCATCGCGGTTCAACACCACGGCTTCCATCGTACCTGTTAGCGTTTTGCCATCGCTACTCAACTGGAAATTGGCGCGGAGCTTCGTGATGACGGTCAGGACCCGGCTTTCATTAAAACTGAAGTAGTACGCCGTCCCCAGGAACTTGCGATCGCCAACCCGTATCCATAGCCCATGCACCGCGGTCTGAGTGCCGTTCGACGTGGATGCCAGGTAGGTACCGTCGGAGAAAAACGTGGTGAAGACCGGCATGGGAGGCTGGAGGCCGGTTGGAACGGCAATTCGCGTTTCAGATAGCCAGATGCCTGAGAGAACCTGGTTAACCGCAGGAACGGCCTTCTCCGGGGTGATGACCGTTTCCTGAAGTGATTGGGCTTCGACCGGTAAACTAGCCGTCACGAGGGCGGCGAAAGCGAGAAGAGTGTATAGGCGCATTGATGAGACCTCCTTGAAACCCGGGGGCGGCCAACGCGTTTCCGGCGAGGGACGAACGTGCGGGCATCCTTTGGAAGTAGTGGGGTTAGACGCAGGGTAGCGGGGAAAGTCTCGCCGAAAATACAGAAACGCGTTGGACGTCCCCAGGTTTCCCCCCAGGTCTCCCAGAACTTTTCTGACGGCCAGAACATTTTCGTGTAGACTTGTTTCAGCGCTGTGAAAAACCGCACACTTGGTCTGCAATCCCGACGGGTGTGACTACTTTACGACGACGGTCCAGCGGCCGGGCGGATAGAGCCGCTGCTGGTCTCGGGTGATGTGGAAATCCCAGTAGGCATCGAAGTCATCACTGAGGTATAGCGCCCTGAGTTTGACAA
>JBJXGR010000061.1:0-40143 GCA_046160045.1 Bryobacteraceae bacterium | reverse complement strand
GTCGATCAGGCTGATTTTCGGAGGCATTCAGGCGAGTTGGTACCGTTTCATCTTGTTGATCAGGCCTTGACGGCTCAGACCCAGGATTTTTGCCGCGCGTAATTGGTTGTTGCCGGTCGATGCGAGTGTGTCGGCGATTAACCTGCGTTCCACTTCTTCGATTGCCTCGGGAATCGTCTTGGGCCTCGCGGGCGAACCGGCCGTGGCGGCGGGAGCTCCGGGGAGCCCTTCGAACAGGTCTTCCTCCGTGATCCCGTTGCCTCGCGCGAACGCAACCAGGCGCCGGATCTCGTTCTGCAGCTGGCGCACATTGCCCGGCCAGGGCTGCTCGCACAGACGCCGCACAACCTCGGGCGAGATGTCCAGAAGGGGGCGATTCTGTTCGCGGCAGCACTCGGCGACGAAGTGTTTGGCCAGTAGGGGAATGTCTTCCCGAATGTCGCGCAAGGCTGGCATCTCGATCTGGACGACGCGCAGGCGGTAGAGGAGATCCTCGCGGAAACGGCCCTCCCGGATCTCGCGCTCCAGGTCCTTGTTGGTGGCCGACAGCACCCGAACGTCGACAGGGATTCCGGTGCGCCCGCCCACCCGTTCGACCACGCGTTCCTGCAGGACGCGTAGGATCTTAGCCTGAGCGCTCAGGCTGAGGTCTCCGATCTCGTCGAGGAACAAAGTGCCGCCATGCGCCGACTGAAAAAGCCCGATGCGTTTCTCAACCCCCGTCGCGACCCCTTTTTCAATGCCGAACAGTTCGGCCTCGACCAGCGTGTCCGGCAGCGCGGCGCAGTTCAGCGCCACAAACGGCTTGCGCGCGCGAAGGCTGGTGTAGTGAATGGTGCGGGCGACGAGTTCCTTGCCCGTGCCGCTTTCGCCGCCGATCAGAACGTTGACCGACGTATCGCGGATCCGCTCGACCAGACGGAGAACGTTCTGGATGCGCGCGCTGCCGCCGAGGAGTTGCGGTTGAGAGAATTTGCCGCTCACCTCCCGCCACAGGATGGTGTTCTCCTCGGTCAGTTCATCGCGTTTCTTTCGAAGCTCGCCGATCAGCCGGGCGTTCTGGATGGCGATCGCCGCCTGGGCGGCAAGTGAGCGCAGGATTTCCTCGTCTTCGGCCCCGAACACGCCGTCCTGTTTGTTCAGCACCTCGAAGACGCCGACGGTCTCGCCGCTCGAAAGCCGCAAGGGGGTGGCCAGAAGGTTCGAGGTATGGTATCCGGTCCGATCGTCGATGGCCTTGTTGAATCGGGAATCGCGATACGCGTCGGCGACATTGATGGTCGAACCCGTGCTGAGGGCCGCCCCCGCGACTCCCTTGGTCGAGTCGAAACGCAGGATCTCCTCGCTGCCCAACGCGACTTGCGACCATAGCTCGCGCTTGCCGGCGTCGTATAGGAAAATGCTCGCCCGATCGCACTCCAGCAGGCGCGTGGACTCCCGTGCCACCAGGTCCAGAAGCCGGCCTAAGTCGCGTTCCGAATTCATCAACTGGCAGATGCTCAGCAGCGCCTGCAATTTCTGTTGCGGCTGGAGATCTGACCCGGAACTCGGGGATGCGGAGAGCATGGCGAATCTTCAAGTGTAGCTTGGGCCCGCCGGGGCTGTAAACGTAGTAGGCACCGCCCTCGGACGGCTGGACAGGATCTGGCGGCCGATTCTGTTTGCTCGGCCGAAAGCCAGCCCGCCGGCCGTGTCCAAGGGGTGGACAACCGCTTCGGACGCCTGGAGAATTCTCAAGGACTTAGAAGGACGGCATGGAACTTGCACACCATTCGGCGCGCCGATCGGAGGACGGCGTTCGGAGGCAGGTCCGCGTGGGCGGCGAGTTCGAACACTTGCGAATGGACCGCCCGCGCACCCGGAACCGTCTGTCACCATATTTTCATCTGGCGGAGGCTCCGTATTCTTGACACCCCAACGTGGTGATTGGTACCCTCGGTACTGCTTTCGTATTAACTCCTGACCAGCTTGGTCTTGCGGTCTCGCGCCAGGCTGCGTCAGGAAGACCCTCAGGCACTAATTATTTGCGGGGATGCGGTTGGGTCCCTGAAGGTTCGTGGTACAAGGAAAACTTCGCTCTTCCACATGATGAAGAATCGTAAACGCATCGTGATCTTCGGATCGGTGTTGGCTCCAGTGGCCTTCTATTTCGGGGGATCGATGGCCGTCGACTATGCCGACAGCGAGGGCTGGCGCTTCTTCAACACCGGCAAGGATGCGACGATCGTTTTGCGCAAGACCGGCAAGGCGATCAAAGAAAAAAGCCTGCCGGGGATCGAGTCGTCCTATTCGCCGTCGTTCAAGGGCCGACGGCTGGGCTTGAACCGGCTGAAGCTGTCCGAGACCAAGGATGGCGTTCGCCGCTACCTGCTCGAGTCCGATGGCGAACTGCTCTCGCGCGAGGCGGCCATGGGCGAGTGGCGTGCCTACCTGAATTCGTTCGAGTCGATCAGCGAGGCGGGTATGTACATTCATCGCATCGAGGATTGGAAACACGCCGGCGAACTGGTAGCGAGCGTCCGTTTCGAACTGATCGGCACGCCAAAGGGTGCGCGTCAGGATGGGATTGACCGCGCGTATTTTCGCATGCGGTTCGTGGATTCCGGCGCGGCAATGCGTATTGTCGAGTCGTCGCTGATTGAGGGCGATCGGTTTATCAGCGATTCGCCGCATTTTGAGAATGTGGCGGCTTCAGCGGGAATCGATTTCACGAACCGCTACTATCCGGCGTTTCTGAACCAGCCGCTGAAATTCGCCATGATTCGATACGGTCCCGCCGGCCTGAGCGCGGTGGACTACGACAACGACGGCTGGTACGACCTGTTTATCCCGGACGGCGTGGAGTCGAAACTGTTTCGCAATACCGGCGCCGGCAAGTTCGTCGATGTCACCGCCAAGGCCGGCCTCTCTGGCCTGGACGGAGTCAGCGTCGGCGTGTTCGCCGATTACGACAACGACGGCCACAAGGACCTGTTTGTCAGCCGGACGTTCAAACCGAACCAGCTTTTTCACAGCAACGGCGATGGCACCTTCACCGACGTCACCAAGAAGTCGGGCATCGGGGAGGACTGCTGCACCACCGTGGCGTCGTGGGCCGATTACAACAACGATGGCCTGATCGATCTCTACGTCGGCCGCTATCTTGACCCGCGCACCGCGATCCCCACGACGTTCTACGCCCGCAACGGCGAGCCGAATCAGCTTTACCGCAACAACGGCAACGGTACCTTCACCAACGTCACGGTAGAAGCCGGCGTAGGCGAACTGGGCCTGTGCCTGGGCACCGTTTTCGGGGACTACGATGACGACGGCTACGTCGACCTGTACGTGATCAACGACTTTGGCCGCAAGACGCTCTATCACAACAACCGCAACGGCACGTTCACCGACGTCACCGTCAAGACCGGAACCTTGGCCTACGGCGCCGGCATGAACGCTTCGATCTCCGACTACGACAACGACAATCGCCTTGATCTCTACGTCACGCACATCCGGTCGGAGGAAGCGTGGTACGCGGAGATGCCGACGGTCGGGCGGTACATGATCAACTGCATGCGGCAGGGGGTGTGGACCACGGACATGCCGCTGTACTTCGAAGTATTCCAGCAATCGGGCTTCAACTTCGTGGAGGTTTTCCAGCAGATGGCTTCCGGCAACACCCTGCTGCGGAACAAGGGCGACGGCACGTTCGAAGACACGACGTGGAAAGCCGGGGCGAACCCCCTTGGCTGGTTCTGGGGCGCTTACTTCGGCGACTACGACAACGACGGGTGGAAGGACATATACGCCGTCAACGGCTGGGTTTATAACGACAAGGGCACGGAAATCGAACTCGAATTTCTGAACAATGTGGTCAGCCGCCAGAACGAGTACAAGACCGGAGCGTTTTTCAATCCGGCGAACTTCGGCTCGACCTCATGGCATGGCTGGGAGCGAAAGCGGTACCTGCGGAACAACGGGAACGGCACATTTTCCGAGATCGGCCGCGCGACGGGCACCGACCTGATCACCAACGCCCGCGGGGTGGCGGCAGCCGACTACTGGAATCGCGGCGTGCTGGATATTGCCGTATCGGCTTCCACCGACAAACACATCCTTCTGAAGAACAATATCGGAGGAAAAAGGAACTGGATTGCGTTCGAACTGATAGGCACAAAAACCAATCGGGATGCTGTCGGCGCCAGGGTCTATCTCAAAGTAAAGGGCCAGCCGCAGATGCGGGAGGTGTTCCTGGGGGACGGCTACGGGTCGCAGAATACGATGCGGCAGCATTTTGGCCTGGGTGAAGCGACCGTGGTGGACGAAGTGGTCGTGAAGTGGCCCCGGTCGGGCGGAGTGCAGAAGTTCCAGAACGTGGCAAGCAATCGAGTCTTTGAGATTACGGAGGGCAAAGACTTGCTAGTGGAAAAGAAATACACGGCGGTGCGCCGATGAAAGCATTCGCCGTCATTGTCCTGGCGGGCGCCGGCGTGATCGCGTTGGCAAACGGCGTCGGCGAACGCTGGTTCGATGATGTCACCCAGCGCGCCGGGATCCAGCATCGGCACTCTAACCGGGTTTTCAAGAATCCGTACGCCCATATCATGGCCGGTTATACGGCACTCGGCGCGGCCGTGGCCGTCGCCGATTTCAATGGGGACGGGTATGACGACCTGTTCGTCACTGACTCGGCGGAAAACGGCAAGAATCGTCTTTACCGCAACAACGGCAACTTCACGTTCACCGACGTAGCCGAGGAAGCCGGCCTGGCCAACGGCAATGATGCCTCGAACGCCGTCGCGGATGTCCAGTGGCTGGACTTCAACAACGACCGGCGTCCGGACCTTCTGCTGATCCGCTTCGGCCAGAACCTTCTCTACGAAAACCTCGGCAATGAGAAGTTTCGGGACGTGACGCAGAAGTCCGGCCTTCTGGGTTACAAGAACGCGATCACTTCGGTTGCGTTCGACTACGACCGCGATGGCCGGGTGGATATCTTCATCGGCAGCTATTTTCAACCGGTGAACGTATTCAATCCGAACACGCCGCGCTTCTTCCCCGAGAGCTTTGAAACGGCCCAAAACGGCGGCGGGTTGGCCGTCTACCACAACAACGGAAACGGGACCTTCACCGACGTGACGGAAAAGGCGGGGTTCAACGTCAAAGGCTGGACGCTCGACCTGGGCCATGCCGATGCCGACAACGACGGCGACGAGGATCTGTACGTCGCCTGCGACTTTGGATCGGACCATTTCTTCGTCAACAACGGCAACGGAACGTTTACCGACACCACGGAAAAAGCGATCGGCATCGATACAAAAAAGGGCATGAACGTAGATTGGGGCGATTACGACGGCGACGGCTTTCTCGACGTGTACGTCACCAACATCACCGACGACTACATGCGGGAAGGCAACTTTCTTTGGAAGAACAATGGAAATCTGACCTTCTCCGACGTTTCGCGGGAGACCGACACCTACAACACGGGGTGGGGTTGGTGCTCCAAGTTCTTCGACCACGACAACGACGGGTGGCTGGACCTCTACGTCGTCAACGGCTGGGTCTCGGCGGGGAAGGATAGCTACGTTCCGGATATCTTCCAGATGGTGACCAAGCCCGGCATCGACTTCGCCGATGCGAGAAACTGGCCGCCGATGGGGTCGAAAAGCCTGAGCGGTTATCAGAAGAAGCGCCTGTTCCACAACGAAGGAGGCGCGGTCTTCAAAGATCAAGCGGCCAGGCATGGCGTGGACTCGGTGAAAGACGGCCGCGGCATCGGCCTGGGCGATTTCGATAACGACGGCAGGCTGGATATGTACGTCGCCAACGCCAACGCCGAGCCGTACTTCTATCGGAATGGCTCGCCGGCCGGTTCTCATTGGGTGCAGTTCGCCCTGGAGAGCCCCAAGACCAACCGCTTCGCGATCGGGGCTCAAGTCCGGGTGACCGCGGGAGGCCGGACGAGGCTGAGCTTTGTAAACGGCGGCAACGGGTTCGCAGCCCAGTCAACCACGCGCGTCCACTTCGGGCTCGGAAAGACGGACAAGATCGACAAGGTGGAAATTCGCTGGCCCTCGGGCGTCAGGCAGACCATCGAGAACATTCCCCCCGACCATATCTATCGGATCGTGGAGGGTAAAGACAAAACGGAGACTCTGGTAGCAAAGAAATGAAACAAACCGCGGTTCTGTTGATCACCCTGGCTCTCTCCGGAGGGAGCGGATGGAGCGCTACCCTTGCGGACCTGGATCGGTATGAGGCGGCCCTGGCGTCGAATGCGGACGACATCCGCGCGGCTAGCGAATACCGCCAGGCCGTCATCCAACTCAAGCAGTACGATCGCTGCATCAAGTTCTTTGAAGACCTGACGGCGAAGAATGGCGCTGCGTCGAACGCGTTTCTGAACTACGGTTTCGCTTACGTCGACAAGATCCCCGATGCCGGCGCAATTACGCAAGTGATTCTCGCCAACACGGCTCTCACTCATTTTTCCAAGTCCATCGAGATCAAACCCTCCTGGATCGGCCTGTACACGCGAGGCAACAGCTATCTGTACTGGCCAAAGATCTTCCAGAAGGCGCAACTCGGCGTGAACGATCTCGAAAACGCGATGAGGATGCAGAAGCAGACGGGTAAGACACTGTCCTATCATGTTCGGGCCTATATCTCGCTTGGCGACGGCTACTGGAAGATGGACAACATCGAGAAGGCTCGCGAGGTCTGGCAGGAAGGCGCGAAGCTTTTTCCGGGAGAAGAACGGCTGAAAGCCCGTCTCTCGAGGCAGGGGGATGAACTCGCCAAGTACATTGACGACGTCCTCGATCCGAACAAGAGGGTGGATACGAACCTGCACGAGATCTGGGGGGAGAAGTGAACCGCCGCCTTGGAATCGCCGCCCTGGCTGCTCTGCCCCTGGCGTTACTGGGCTGGAACGGCACGGCAAAGATCCTGTTCGAGGAGGTCTCCGTCAAGGCGGGCGTCCAGACGACCCATCAAACCCGTAGATTCAAAGGCAAAAGCGGCGACGTGCTGCGCATGTTCACGTCCGGGGGCGCGGCGGCGGCCGTGGGCGACTTCAACAATGACGGTCTCGACGACCTCTTTGTCACCGACTCCAACGAAGGCACTCTGAGTAAGCTGTACCGCAACGACGGCAACTGGAAGTTCACCGAAGTGGGCGAGGGCGCGGGCGTCAACGGCGGCAACGATCCCCTGTCGATCGTGGCCGACGGACTTTGGTTCGACTACGACAACGACGGCTGGCAGGACCTGATGGCGGTGCGGTTCGGCCTCCCCATCCTCTACCACAACGAGCACAACGGCAAGTTCAAAAATGTCTCGGCTCAGTCGGGCTTCACCAAGTTCGGCAATACGATCGCCGCGGTGGCCTTCGATTACGACAACGACGGCAAGCTCGATGTCATGCTCGGTCAGTACTTCAAGGCGGAGAACCTGCTCGATCTGAAGACGCCCCACGTGCTGCCGAACGACCTCGACAACGCGGTCAACGGCGGCGGCGTCGACCTGTGGCATAACGAGGGGAACGGCCGGTTCAAACTCGTGACCAAGGAGGCCGGCTTCGCTCACCACACCGGATGGACTCTCGATATCGGCCACGGAGACTTTGACAACGACGGCTGGCAGGACATCTATCTCGCCTGCGACTATGGCACCGACCGCATCTTCTTCAACAACAAGAACGGCACGTTCCGCGACGCCACGGTGAAGTCGATCGGCATCGACACCAAAAAGGGCATGAACGTCGATATCGGCGATTACGATAACGACGGCTTCCAGGACATCTACGTCACCAACATCACCGACGAATACATGAAAGAGTGCAACATGCTGTGGCACAACAACGGTGACGGCACGTTCACAGACCTGTCCAAGGAAACCGGGACCTGCCCGACGCTCTGGGGTTGGGCGGCGAAGTTCGGGGATTTTGACAATGACGGCTGGCAGGATCTGTTCGTGGTCAACGGCTTGCGGTCGGCGGGGAAAGAGAACTACATTCCCGTGCTGGTCACGATGATCACGACCCCGGGTGTGGATTTCACAAATGTGAACAATTGGCCCAATATCGGCGGCATGACCTGGAGCGGCTACCAGAAGAAGAAGATGTTCCGCAACCTGGGCAATCAGGCGTTCAAGGAGATCTCGGCCGAGGCCGGCGTCGACAACGACCTGGATGGCCGCGGCATCGGCATGGGCGACTTCGACAACGACGGCTTGCTGGATCTGTACCAGACCAATGCCGACCAGCGATCGCTGCTGTATCGCGGCCGGGCCGAGGGCGCCGGCAACTGGATTGAGTTGAAGCTGATTGGCGCCAGGTCCAACCGCGACGCAATCGGCGCCAAGGTCACCATTACCTCAGGCGGCCTCAAGCAGATTCGGGAAGTGAACGGCGGCAATGGCTATGCCGGCCAGAGCACGCTCCGGTTGCACTTCGGGTTAGGCAAGGCGGCGAAGCCGGACATGATTGAGATCCGCTGGCCGAGCGGCGCGGTGGAAAAAGTGTCGGCGCCCGTCAATCAAGTGACCTACGTGCAGGAAGGCAAGGGCGTGGTTCCCGCCTGGGGACCCAAGAAGTCCTGAACCGACGAGAGAATTCTGACCCTGGAGAGAGAGACGCATGAGGAGGATCGGGGTTCCTGTCATTGCTGGAGGTGTCCTGTTGGCGGCGCTGCTGCTGGTGCGCGCCGCGGATCGGGTTCCGGTTTCCGAGGAACAGCTTTGGCGCTATCGCAACCTGGGTAAGGCGTTCTACGAAAACCCTACCACCCAGTTGCAGGCGGTTGGCGAGTTCAAGCAGGCCTTGGACCTGAACCCGAAATCGGCGCGGGAACGGCTGAACTACGGGCTCTCGCTGCTGCGCGCGGGAAAGACCAAGGAAGGGATCGCGGAGATTGAGGGGGCCCAGCAGCAGGACCCAAAGATCCCCCACACCTGGTTTAACCTCGGCATTGTCTACAAAAAGGAATCGGAGTACGACCGCGCCATCCAGCAATTGGAGCAGATGGCCAAACTGGTTCCGGACGAACCGGTCACGCACTACAATCTCGGAGTTCTGTACAAGCTGACGGGCAAGGCCGAGCAATCCCTCAAGGAGTTCGAGATTTCCTCGCGACTGGATGCGAATCTCGCGGGTCCTCACTTCCAGTTGTACAACGCCTATCGCCAGGCCGGCCGCACGGACGACGCGTCGCGCGAGTTGAAGCTGTTCCAGGACATTAAGAAGGTTACCCAGGGCGCGGCCGTGCCGGAAGACATGGAGTGGAGTTTCTACTCCGAGATTCTGGACACGGTGGATCCGCGTGAAGATCTGGACAAACCGGCGGCGGTGAAACTAACGGCCAGCGAAGTCAAAGTGCCGGCCAGCGGCATCGCCGATCTCGACTCGACAGGGCAGGGCAGAGTGGACCTTGTGGCCTGGTCCACTGATTCGGTTACGCTTCTCGAAGGCGGGTCGAAGCCGGTGGCCGACTCGGGGCTTTCCCACCTCAAGGGCGTCAGGGCGATCGTGCCGGGCGACTTCAATAACGATGGCTTAGCGGACCTCGCGGTGCTGACGGCTTCCGGCGCGCAGCTTTTCATGAATCAGAAGGGAAAGTTCGCCGCACATGGAGCGGCGCTGCCTGCCGGGCGTTTTGAAAATGCGGTGTGGGTCGACTACGATCACGATTACGACCTCGACCTGCTGTTGCTTGGCGAAAACTCGCGACTGGCCCGCAATAACGGCGAGGCAGGATTCTCCGATCAGACCGCCGCCTTCCCGTTCGTCAAGGGAGCAGCGACCCGCGGAACGGTGTTTGAGTTGATTTCCGACACCAGCGGGAGCGACCTCGTCGTCCTCTACAAAGACCGTGCTCCGGTGCTGTACAAGGACAAACTGCTCTCGAAGTTTGAAGCCGCGCCGCTCGATCAACTGCCGTCCGGTTCGATGGACGTGGCGGTCCGCGACTTTAACAACGATGGCTGGATGGATCTGGCCATCGCGGGTCCTCAGGGCGTATCCCTGGTGTCGAACCTGATGGGTAAGCTCACGGTCGCGGCCTCGCTTTCCGCGAAGGGCCCGCTGGCGTTCGCCGATATCGAGAACCGGGCGTTCAGCGATCTGATCGCTTCGGGCGCGGTCTTTCGCAATCAGGGACAGGGGAAGTTCCAGGCGGGCGACGTGAAGATTCCGGCCGGATCGGCCGCGGTGGAAGCGGACTTTGACGGCGACGGCAGGATTGACCTTGCCGTGGCCGCCGGCGGCAGCGTCCATTTGCTGCGAAACGAGACGGCCGGGTCCAATCACTGGGTGCGCGTCTCGCTCGCCGGGGTCAAGAATCTGAAACTGGCCCCCGGCGCTGAAGTCGAAGTGAAAGCCGGCTCGCGGTACCAGAAGCAAATCTATCGGGGCTTGCCCCTCGTCTTCGGCCTCCGTTCGATGACACAGGCGGACACTGTCCGAATCACCTGGCCGAATGGACTGATCCAGAACGAGCCGAAACAGGCGTCCAACAAACCCCTTGCGTACAAGGAAGCACAGCGCCTCTCCGGTTCCTGTCCGATGATCTTCACCTGGAACGGGCGTGAGTTCGAGTTCATCACCGACGTGTTGGGGGTAGCCCCCCTCGGCGCCAGTGCGGGCGACGGCCGCTTTTTCCCCGTCGACCACGACGAGTTAATCCAGATTCCAGGCGGGTCGCTGAAACCGGTCGACGGGCGCTACGAGATGCGGATCACGGAGGAATTGCGCGAGGTATCCTACATCGACCATGTCCGGTTGATGGCGGTGGATCATCCAGCGGATCTCGACGTGTTCACCAACGACAAGTTCAAATCGCCGCCGTTTCCGCCCTTCCGGCTGTACGGCGTTCGCCGGAAGGAATATCCGCGCTCGGCCTGGCTCAAGAGCCGGACGGTTCCGCGGACCAGCGTCACGGAGCGCCTCCGGGTGAAGGACCGCCAGTATCCGGACCAGTTCCGCCGCGATTATTCGGGCATTGCGGAATTGCATTCGCTCGAACTCGATTTCGGCAGATCGGCGCCAGCCAACCGCGCCGTACTGGTTCTGTCGGGATGGGTCGACTGGGCCGACGGCAGCACCTTTCTGGGGGCGTCGCAGGCATCGCGGGACGGGTTAATCCTGCCGTACCTGCAGGTGAAGAATCCCAAGGGCGACTGGCAGACAGTCATTGACGACCTGGGAATCCCGGCAGGGAAGCCGAAGACCATCGCCGTCGACCTGAGCGGGAAGTTCCTCTCCGAATCGCGGCAGGTGAGGATCGTCACCAACCTGTGCGTCTACTGGGACGAGATCTTCCTGGGAGACGACACGTCGGCGCCGAACGTGAAGATGACGCCGCTCCGGGTGGAGTCGGCCGGCCTGCGGTTCCGCGGATTCTCGCAGCCGGTGATCCACCCGGAGCGAAAGCAGCCGGAGTCGTTCATTTACTCAAAGGTCGCGCCGGCGTCCATGTGGAACCCGACGCCAGGCCTGTACACCCGGTTCGGCGATGTGCGCCGGTTGATCGAACGGATCGACGACGACCTGCTCCTGATGGGCTCCGGAGACGAGTTGCGGCTGAGTTTTGCCGCCGCCGGTCTTCCCGCCCTTCCGGCCGGTTGGACTCGGGATTTCCTGCTGATGGTGGATGGATGGGCGAAAGATGGAGACGCGAACACCGCGTTTTCGCAGTCGGTTGAGCCGTTGCCGTTCCACGCGATGTCCGGCTATCCGTATCCTGACAGCGAACGACGCAGCGACTCGGCGTTGCAAAAGGAAATGACGACCCGGCCGGCGTTACGCCTCCTTCGGCCTCTGACAGAGATGCGGAGGCGGTAGTGGATTTCCATTATTGAGAGATGGCGAAGCGCCCGAGTAGAGTCAGTTATTAGCCATGCCGACCAAACTGCACAAGCTGATCGCGCTTTTCTTCATCGTGTTGTTGGTGAATACGGCCTATCTTTGGGCGTTCGCCGACCCGACCATCTTCTACATGACCAACGTCATGTTCCACATTTGCAGTGGAACGGTGCTGCTGGGAGCGCTGATCTGGGTGGCCCTGAAGGATGCCGACCTCCGGGAAGGAACGTCGAAGGCGATCGGCCTCTTTCTGCTCTCTCTCGCGTTAGGCGTATTTCTGTGCATGGGCGCCTACATCAAGGGAGCGGGCAACATCACGCAGAACCGGTGGGCGTTTTGGGCCCACATCGGTTGCGCCCTTATCGGCGTCGGTCTCCTGATGCCGTATGTCTGGCGCAAGGCCAGGGAGCAGGGCGGAGGCTGGCTGCAGTTCAAGAAGGCGTTCCAGGTGTCCGCGGCGCTGCTTCTGCTGTGGCCAGCGGCGGCCGAACTCTACCGCAAGACCCTCCCAGACGCCCAGGCCCGAATCCGCAATCCGCTGGTCGTTCCCACTCGGATGGAGGAGGAAGGAGCCGGACCCAAGTCTCCGTTCTTCCCGTCTTCGGCCAACACGAATGTCAACGGGATTATCCCCTCGAACTTCTTCATGGATTCCGAAGCCTGCGGCGAGTGTCACAAGGACATCTACGAACAATGGAAGAGCTCGGCTCATCACTTCGCGTCGTTCAATAATCAGTTTTATCGCAAGTCGATTGAGTACATGCAGGACGTCGTGGGGACGCAGCCGAGCAAGTGGTGCGCCGGTTGCCACGATCACGCGGTCTTCTTCAATGGCCGGTTCGATCGTCCGATGAAAGAGCAGGTCGACACGCCGGAAGCCCACGCCGGCCTCGCGTGTACCTCCTGCCACTCCATCGTCCATATTGGCTCCAGCATGGGCCAAGGGAATTTTCTCATCGAGTATCCGCCGCTCCATGAGCTGGCCACCAGCAAGAACAAGTACATCCGGGCTTTCGACCGGTTCCTGACGTTTGTCGAGCCTCGGCCGCACAAAGGCACGTTCATGAAGCCGTTCATGCGGCAGGACACCGCCGAGTACTGTTCGACGTGCCACAAGGTTCACCTCGACATTCCCGTGAACAAATACCGGTGGGTGCGCGGGTTCAACGACTACGACAACTGGCAGGCGAGCGGCGTTTCGGGACAGGGTGCGCGTTCCTTCTACTACCCGAAGGAGAATCAGCACTGCGGCAACTGTCACATGCCGCTGGTGCCGTCCAAGGATCCCGGCAACGTCAACGGCCAGGTGCACTCGCATCGTTTTCCGGGCGCCAACACCGCGTTGCCGTTCGTCAACCGCGATCACGCGCAGGCTGGCGCCACTGAGCGGTTCCTGAAGTCAGGCTTCATCACGGTGGATATCTTCTCGGTTTCACCGGTGGAAGATACCAAGGATACCCAGATGGTCCGCCGTTCCGGAGACGTGCCCCAACTTTCGACCAGTTTCGGCGTGGGCGAGGAAGCGGAGCAGACGGGACAGGGGTTCATTCGCGAAGTGGGCAAACTCGCCGCTCCCGTTAACACCTCCAACGCGAAGATCGAGCCAGGGTCAACCGTGCGCGTCGACGTGGTGGTCCGCACACGCAAGATAGGGCACTTCTTCCCCGGGGGCACGGTGGACGCTTTCGATATCTGGCTCGAGTTGATCGCCAAGGATGCGGACGGCAAGAACATTTTCTGGAGCGGCCGCGTCGAGGACAACGGTGCCGGACCTGTGGAGCCCGGCGCGCACTTCTACAAGGCGTACCAGTTGGATGGTGAGGGCAACCCGATCAACAAGCGGAATGCGTGGCAAATGCGCAGTGTGTTGTATGTGCGCCTGATCCCGCCCGGCGCGGCCGACGTCGGTCATTTCCGGTTGAAGATTCCCAAAGACGTCAAGGGGCCGATCACCCTCACGGCCAAGCTGAACCATCGCAAATTCTCACACTACTACACGCAGTTCTCCTATGCCGGCCAACCGAAGGACGGCCAGCATCACAACGCCGCCCTCTTGAGCGACAGCCACAACAGCATGGAGTACTCCTTCGATCTCGCCAACGTCCCGAAGAACGTCTCCGGCCAGATCAAGGGCGAGATCCCGGTGCTGCCAATCACGACGCTGGCCCAGGCCGAAGCGAAACTGGAGATGGGCACGCCGAAGTGGGAACCCGTGGTCACCAAGGCCGACCGCGAGAGATGGAACGATTGGGGCATCGGCCTTTTGCTGCAGGGCGACCTGAAGGGCGCAGAGTACGCGTTTAAGAAGGTGACCGAGGCCGAACCGGGTTATGCCGACGGCTGGCTGAACGTCGCCCGCGCGCTCATCCAGGAGGGAGAAACCGACGCCGCGAAGCCGTTTATCCGGAAGGCGATCGACATCGATGCCTCCCTGGGCAGGATCTACTTCTTCCGGTCGCAGATCGAACGCGCCGACGGCGACTACGACGCGGCGCTGGTCTCTCTGAACAAAACCCTGGAGAAATACCCGCGGGATCGCGTCGTGTTGAACAACGCGGCGCGGATCCTGTTCCTGAAGCGTGACTACAAGCAGGCCCTCGAGATGCTGCAGCGGGTGTGCCTGGTCGACCCGGAAGATCTGCAGATGCACTACACGGCCATGCTCTGCTACCGCGGGTTGGGCGACAAGGAGAACGCGGCGCGGGAGGAAAGGCTCTTCCGGCGGTTCAAGGCGGAAGAATCCTCCATGGCGATCACGGGCAAACGGAGGTTGATCAGCCCCGAGGACAATAACGAGCGGCAACAGATTCACGACCATGAATCCGTGCCTCTGGACCGGCCGGCGATCCGGCCGCCGCTGACAACGCCAATCCCCACGAAGATGGTGGAGAAGCCGGGCAAGTCCGGAAAAGTGGAGCCCGTGGCAGGAGGGGGACAGTGACGATTTTCAATTGGCGTCCGGCGGCATTCGGACTCGCTGCTGCCGCGGTGGCAGCTTTGGCCGTGGCCGTACCGACCGCGCCCGTTCCGGTGAAATTTACCGATATCACGACGGCCGCCGGGATCAAGTTCAGTCACAACAGCGGCCGCGCCGGCAAGAAATGGCTGCCCGAGACTCTCGGGGCCGGCGGCGCCTTTATCGATGCAGACCAGGACGGTTACCCTGACATCCTTCTCGTCAACAGCAAAGACTGGGCGCCTCGCGGCCGCAAGTCGATGCACGCCCTATACCGGAACAACAAGAACGGGACATTTACCAACATCACGGCGGGCAGCGGACTCGACGTCGAGATGTACGGACTCGGCGTCGCGGTTGGCGACTACGACAACGACGGTAAGGACGACGTCTACATTACAGCTCTCGAGGGCGACCGTCTGTTTCACAACGAAGGTGGCGGCAAGTTTCGCGACGTGACCAAGGTCTCGGGCATCAACAATGCCAACTTTTCCACTTCGGTCGCGTGGCTCGACTACGACCGGGACGGCAAACTCGATGTTTTCGTCGCCAACTACGTCCAGTGGACAGCCAAAGGCGACCTGTGGTGCTCGCTCGACGGGGCGAGCAAGTCTTATTGCACTCCGGAGTCGTACAAGGGAACGCAGTCCAAGCTCTATCACAATCTCGGCGGCGGGCGATTCGAGGATGTCAGCCAGAAAGCAGGCGTGGGCGATCCGAACTCCAAATCCCTCGGGATCGTCGTGTTCGATTTCAACAGCGATGGCTGGCCGGATATCTTCGTCGCCAACGACACGCAGCCGAACAAGCTGTATCGCAACAACCGGAACGGCACCTTCACTGAAGAAGGCATGTCGGCGGGTGTGGCGTTTGGTGAAGACGGCGTCGCGCGCGGCGCGATGGGCGTCGATGCCGGCGACTACGACCGGTCGGGCCGCCCGCATCTGCTCGTCGGCAATTTCTCCAACCAGATGCTTGGCCTCTATCACAACGAAGGCACCGGCCTGTTCGTGGATGAAGCCCCGACATCTACCGTCGGCCGCGCCAGCCTCCTCACCCTCGCCTTTGCCGTGTTCTTCTGGGACTACGATCTCGACGGGTACCTCGACATCTTCGCCGCCAACGGCCACATCGAGGAGGAGATCGGACGAGTCCAGCCCAAAGTGTCCTACAAAGAGCCCCCCCTGCTGTTTCGCAACATTGGCAAGCGCAAATTTGACAACGTTACCCCCAGGATGGGTGCGGAGTTCAATCGGGCGATCGTGGCGCGCGGCGCCGCCTATGCCGACATCGACAGGGATGGCGATCTGGACCTGCTGATCACGTCGAACCATGGCCCTGCCTTCCTCTACCGGAACGACGGCGGCAACAAGAATAAGTGGCTGTGCGTCAAGCTGGTGGGAGCCAAATCGAACAGGAACGGCATCGGATCGGTGGTTCGCATCGAGAGCGCGTCGGGCAAACAGTGGAATTCTGTTCGCAGCGGATCGAGCTATTGCTCGCAAAGCGATCTCCCCGTGACGTTCGGGCTGGGTAGCGATCCAGCCGTCAGCAGTCTGGAAATCGAGTGGCCGAGCGGAGCGAAGCAAAAGCTAACCAACATCGCCGGCAACCAGTTCATTACCGTAGAGGAAGGGAAGGGCATCATCGCCAAGTCGGTCCCGCCCCGATGATTCAGAGATGACGGAACACGCCTCCCTTCCTGCAATATCTTTTGTGCTCCTTTCCGCGCAAAGGGCTCGGGCAGGAGTAATCGCCGCCTTCCGCGGGGAGGCGAAGGCCCGCGTGGACACGCCCACTGTATTCTCGTCTCCCGGCCGCGACGCCGTTCCCGCCTGGTTTCGCCGTGACAAGGCACTCTTCCACACGTTCGAAAAATACCCGGCCGGCAATGCCGAAAGCACCTGCCGGGCTGGGTCGGCCGCGCGATTGGTCGATGCCATGGCCGCCACACGGTGCCGGACCACCCGGCCCCGTTTCCCGCTGAACGGGGGCAACAACAGGTTATGTTGTGGCCGCATCACGGGCCGCCAAGTGGGACAGGCCCCGGCCGCGGATGGGGCAGATTTTGTCTTGACGCAGGAATACGCTACCATTACCATGCTTCGGTTTGCCGCGCTCCGGGAATCATCGAGTGCGGTAGGAAGGCCGCCGGGCAGAATCTCCCAGCGATTCTCCCCGGGCACTAACGGGTGAAAGCCAGTGGCGTCGCCGAACGGCGTCCACCGGCGAAGCTCCTGTAGTTCCGCCGCGCCGCCTTCGGTCAATCATATTGGAGGAAAACAATGCAAGCCTTTACGGCAGAAGACATTCGGACTGAGATCAAACGCCTCATCGCGGAGGTGACCGAACGCACGCCCGATGAGATTTCCGACACTGCCAGCTTTCAGGAGGACCTCGGAGTCGACTCCCTGATGGCCATGGAAGTCATGGTTGCCGTCGACAAGAAGTACAAGATCAATATCCCCGAGGACGAGTTCGCCCAGATCCGAAATGTAAACGACACGGTCGAGGTCGTGCAGAGACACCTCAACGGCGCGTAGTCCGTGCCGTGACCGGCCGGGCAGCGATCGTACGGAGCCGCGACCGAACAGAGCCGCGACCGAACAGAGCCGCGACCGTAAGGGAGCGGTGGCGTGGCTTAGCGTGATGGCGTCCGGTAACGGTCGCATTGGCAACAATCGCACAGCCGGCCGTCGGCCGCAGGGAGTACATGGTATGAAAAGGGTGGTCATCACCGGTGTCGGCCTGGTAACGCCGATCGGCGCGGGACGAACCGAATTCTGGGACAATCTGATCGCCGGGAAGAACGGGATCGGTCCGGTCCGCTCGTTCGACACCTCCGACTATCCGGTCCACATTGGCGCCGAGGTCAAGGAGTTTGCGCCGGGCGGGTTCGTCCTGACCCGCGAACCGGATAGCATGGGCCGCGGCTCGCAACTGGCGATCGCCGCCGCGCGGATGGCGGTCGCCGACTCGCATCTGGAGTTGTCCGGACAGGACCTGCGGCGAGTGGGAGTGTCGATGGGCACCACTTCCGGTGAGCCCGGTTTTGTGGAGAAGTACAACGACATCCGCAAGGCTCAGGGCCTCGACGCGATCCCGGGAGACCTGGGACCGAAGTATCCCTGCAACGTCATTCCCAGCAACGTGGCCATCGAACTCGGGCTTCGCGGGCCGTGCCTGATGATCCCCACCGCGTGTGCAGCGGGCAACTACGCGATCGGTTACGGTTTTGACATGATCCGGACGGGCCGGGCCGACATCATGCTGGCCGGCGGCGCCGATCCGTTCTCGCGGATCACCTACACCGGATTCGCCAGGCTGGGGGCAATCGCACCGGAAAAATGTCAGCCGTTCGACCGGAAACGCAAGGGCATGGTGCCGGGAGAAGGAGCCGCGGTGTTGGTCCTGGAACCGCTGGAAGCGGCACTGGCCCGCGGGGCGACCATCTATGCCGAGGTCCTTGGGTACGGTGTCAGTTGCGACTCCCACCACATGACGGCGGCGCACCCCCAGGGCGACGGGGCGATCCGCGCCATGACCATGGCGCTGAAAGAATCCGGCCAGACCATCGCCGATGTCGACTACATCAGCGCCCACGGAACCGGCACGCCCACCAACGACCGCGTCGAGACCGTCGCCGTCAAGTCCCTGTTCGGCGCGCGCGCGTCGAAGGTGCCGATGAGTTCGATCAAGTCCATGATCGGCCACACCATGGGCGCCGCCAGCGCGATCGAGGCCGTGGCCTGCGCCCTGGCGATCTACACGGGCGTCATTCCGCCCACGATCAACTTCGAGGAGCCGGACCCGGAAGCGGACCTCGACTACGTGCCCAACCATGCCCGCAAGTGCGATCCTCGCATCGTGCTCAACAATGCCTACGCGTTCGGCGGAAACAACGCGTCTTTGTGCCTTTCGCGGTACGAGGGGGCCGCGCAATGAATTCCCGTATCGTGGTTACCGGCGCGGGCGTGATCTCGAGCATCGGCGCGGGACTGGAAGAGTTCGAGAGGAACCTCTTTGCCGGCTTCGCCGGCGTGGGCCCCAGCCAGATCTTCGGCGAGGAAGCCATCACCGCCGAAGTGCGGGATTTTAATCCCCAGACCTGGCTCGGAACCAAAGGCATTCGCGTCCTGGATCGCGCCGCGCGCCTGCTGTGCGTGGCCGCGGAAATGGCGCTCTCCTCCACGGGATTGAAGCAGCCCGATGGGGCGGAAGGCGATCCGAACCTCGGCATGGTGTGCGGCACCATGTTCGGCAGCGTGCACAGCATCACGTCCTTCGACTGGAGCGGTCAGACCGAGGGCGTGAAGTACGTCAACCCGATGGAGTTCCCGAACACGGTGATCAATTCCCCGGCGGGACAGGCCGCCATCAAGTTCAAACTGCGCGGGGTCAACTCGACGATCTCCGCCGGGCTGGCCTCGGGACTGTTCGCGATCCACTACGCGACCGAGTTCGTGCGGTTCGGCCGGGCCACGGCGCTCCTGGCCGGCGGCGTCGAGGAGTTGTGCGAAGAATCGTTTCTCACCTTTCGCAAAGCAGGCGTAGTCTCCGAGCGAGGCCTGGCGCGGCCCTTCCAGCCCGAGCGCGACGGTATCGTGATCGGCGAAGGCTCCGCCCTCATGACCGTAGAGACGGAAGACAGGGCGCGCGCCCGCGGCGTTCAACCCCTGTTCGAGATTGCGGGATTCGGTTCCGCCCACGATGCCCACTCGATCAACAGCTACAATGTGCGGGGGCAGGGCGCGGCGGAGGCGATGGAACAGGCGCTCGCCGCCGCGGGGCTGACCCCCGCGGACATAGGGTGTATCATCGCTGGCGCCTCCGGCAGTCCGGCCGCCGACCAGATGGAATGGCATGCGTTGAAACAGGTGTTCGGCGAGCGTGTGGGGGGGATTCCCATTTCCGCCCCCAAGGCCGCCTTCGGCGAGGCGATGGGCGCGTGCGGAGCATTGTGCGCGCTCGCCGGAGCGCTCGCCCTGATGTGCCAGTGCGCGCCGCCTACGGCCGGATTCCAGGGGTCGGATCTGCCTCTGAAGCTCTCCGCCTCCCCTCAGCCCTTCGCCGCCGGCGCTGTCTTGATCAACAGCTTCGGCTGCGATGGAAACAACGCGTCGCTCATCCTCAGGAGAATCTGAACCCTATGGCCGAAGAAATCGATCGCCAGATCATCCCGGACATTCTCCGGACCGGATTCGCCATCTACCTCGGCGCCTGCTACAAAGGCGTCGAGATGATGTTGACGCCGATGGAGTCCGCCGAAAAGCTGTTCACCGAGATCAAACCGCTGTTCGAGCTTCCGGCTGAAGAAGGGCTGCAGCAGAAGGCCGAAGCGATGGCCGGCGTGTGGATGGAGCGCGCCGCTGTGCTGATGGACGTGTGTAAGACAACCGGCGAGCGATTTACGGAAGGGAAATAGTGGCGGCCTCCAAAGTGGCATTGCCGGAGATGGGTCCCTCGGATCTGTTGCCCCGGCTCAAAGATCAAGGGTACGAGCCCGAGCGGGTTGCGCGCCGGCGGCAGTGGGTGGAAGCCAAGACCGGCGCGAAACTCGAGCATGTCGCCGCTTGCTCCTGGGATACGGAGCAGATGCGTGGCAACATCGAGAACCCGATCGGTGTGGCGCAGATCCCCATGGGGATCGCCGGTCCCGTCCTGGTGGATGGGCGTTACGCGCAGGGGCTGTTCTACGTGCCGATGGCGACGACCGAGGGCGCCTTGATCCGCAGCTACGAGCGGGGAATGGTCGCCCTGACCAAATCCGGCGGCGTGCAGGTTTCCTTACAGGCGGACGAGAACCAGATCTCGCCGACCTTCTTCTTCGAGGATGTCCACTTCGCTCAGGCCTTCACCGAATGGCTTCCGTTGCATATCGCTGGGATCCGGGAGGCGGCCGAGTCCACAACACGCCACGGCAAACTCACGCAGGTCTTGTGCTATCAGTTGGGCCGCCAGGTGATCGTGAACTTCGGTTACTCCACCGGCGACGCGCAGGGCATGAACATGATCGTCAAGGCGACGGAAGCCGCCTGCCAGTGGATCAGGAAGAATCATCCCATTTCGAGCTATTTCATCTTCAGCGGGATGTGCTCGGAGAAACGTCCGTCGGGTTATCTGTTGACGCGTGGAAAAGGCAAGCGTGTGACAGCGGGCGCCGTGGTCACGCACGAGGCGTTGAGGCTGTATCTGCACTGTACCGCCCGGCAGTTGTTCGACGTCTGGCACTCCACCATGCTCGGTCACCTGCATGCCAACGCGATCGGTTACAACGCCCACTATGCCAACGGGCTGACGGCCATCTTCATCGCGACGGGACAGGATGTCGCCAACGTCGTCAACGCGGCCTGCGGGATCACCTACTTTGAGCTGCACGAAAAGGGCCTCTTTGTCTCCGTGACCCTGCCGGCGCTGTCGGTGGCCACAGTGGGGGGCGGGACGGCGCTGCCGACCCCTCGTGAAGCCTTGTCGATCATGGGTTGCGCCGGATCGGGCAAGGCGAAGAAGATGGCCGAGATTGTGGCCGCGGCTGTCCTCGGCGGCGAGATCTCGATGGGAGCGGCGATCACGACCGGCGAGTTCGTGGCCGCGCACGAGCACTACGGGAGGAATCGTCCCAAATGAGCGTGGTTTTGGTCACGGGCGGCAGCCGGGGAATCGGCCGCTCGATTGTGGAAGAGTTCGCCGCGGCCGGACACACGGTAGCGTTCACCTACGCCGGCAACCGGGAAGCCGCCGCCGCGCTCGGCGGGATCGCGACCGGCTATCAGGGAAACGTGGCGGACTTTGCCCGCGCCCAGGAGATCGTCAACGAAATCCAGGCGTCGCTCGGGCCCATCCAGGTGCTGGTGAACAACGCGGGAGTCCGCAAGGATTCCGCTTTGCACAATATGGACCCCGCCGCGTGGCGCGAGGTGATCGAGACCAACCTGACCGGGGTCTTCAATTACACGCGGGTAGTGATCAAGGATTTCCTGCGCCGCAACGGGGTCGTGATCAACGTGACCAGCGTCAGCGGCATCATTGGAATGTCAGGGCAGACGAATTATTCCGCCTCCAAGGCCGGTGTGATCGGCTTCACCAAGGCACTGGCCCGCGAGGTAGCGCGATTCGGCGTCCGCGTGAACGCCATCGCGCCGGGCTTTATCGAGACGGACATGACGGCCTCCATGGACGAGGCGACGCGAAAGAAGTTGTATGCGCAGATTCCGCTGGGCGCGGCCGGGACGCCGAAGCAGGTGGCCCGCGCGGCGGTCTATCTCGCAAGTGAGGACGCGGCTTACATCACAGGCCAGGTATTGACGATGGACGGTGGGTTAAGCTAATCGGAGCCGCGGCCAGCCAACTGAGCCGCGACTTACCTATCAGAGCCGCGACTTACCTATCAGAGCCGCGACGACTATCGGAGCCGCGACCGTAAGGGAGCGGTGGCGAGAAGTACCCGCGGCCGTAAGGGAGCGGTCGACTGAAGCAAGGGAGCGGACGCTCTGGGGGTTACACATGCCGGTCATCTTTGGCCGCGAATATCCGGAACAATACGACGCCATCATCATCGGTTCGGGCATCGGCGGCCTGTTTTGCGGGAATCTGCTCGCCAAGGCCGGCCTGAAGGTGCTCCTGCTCGAACGGCACTACATGCTCGGCGGCTATTGCTCGACCTTTCGGCGCAGGGGATTCATCTTCGATGCCGCCACCCACTTCTACCCCCTGCTCGGCAACCCCACCACGCTGACCGGAAAGCTGCTGCAGGAACTCGACATCCGCACCGAGTGGGTCAAGATGGACCCGGTCGATCAGTTCCACTTCCCCGGCTTGCCTCCCTTCGCCGTCCCTGCCGATCTGTCGGCGTATCTCGAGGAACTGAAGAAGTGGTTTCCGGACGAAGCGGCCGGCGTGGACAGCTATTTCGGCGAACTGCGCCAGGCCTATCTGTCGGGCCTGCTGTTCTATTTTCGCGGCGTGGACAACGACAAAGCGGATGCGTTCGCCCGCTTCACCGTCACCGAAAAGCTCGACCAGCATTTCCGCGACCCGCGCATCAAAGCCATCCTGATGGCCGACACGCCCCATTGGGGGTCGCTGCCCAGCCAGACGTCGTTCCTGTTTGACGCGATGCTGCGCCTGGCGTATTTTCTCGGCAATTACTACCCGAAGGGCAGCTCGCAGAAATTCGCCGACGATCTGGGCCGTGCGCTGCAGCGCAAGGGCGGCTATGTGCTGAAATGCGCGCAGGTGGACAAGATCCTGATCGAAGGCGGTAAGGCGGCAGGCGTGGAGATTCAGACCGCCTCCAAGCGCGCCCCCGAGTACTTCCGCTTCCACGCCCCCATCGTGATCTCGAACGGCGATGCCATCCACACCTATCGCGACCTCATCGGCGAGGAACATTGCGGCCGGTGGGCCATCGAACACCTGGAATCGCAGAAGCCGAGCTTCCCCTGCTTCCTGGTGCACATCGGACTGCAAGGGATGGATCCGCACCAACTTGCCGCCGCGGAAGGATACTACTGGACCTGCTTCGATCCCGAAGATTCCGTGCGCAACGTCTTCAAGGTATTCATCCCCACTCACTTTGACCCGGAGATCGCTCCGCCGGGATGCCAGATCCTGATCGTGCAGAAGCTGACGCCGCTGCGCCTGGAGGACATCGGCGACTGGCAGACCCACAAGGCGACGGTCGAAGGCAAGGTGATGGAGCGGCTGCGCCAGATCCTGCCCGGCATCGACGATCACATCGTCGTCAAGATGAGCGCCTCCGCTATGACGTCCTTCCGCTTCACCAACAACTGGCACGGAGCCATGCTCGGCTGGGAAATGTCACCGGGCCAGTTGGGCTCCGCCCGTTTGCCGAACACTACCCCGGTCGACAACCTTTATATGGTCGGTCATTGGACCCAACCGGGCGGCGGCATCACGCCCGTCATTGTGTCGGCCCAGCGCGTCGCGCGAGCCATCCTGACCGGGAAAGAAAACAGCCGCGACCTGGCGAAGGAATACTTCGAGTTTCGAACCGGCAGGCGCGTCGAAGACGCGATGCGCGAGAACAAGTTGCAACTATGAGCGCATTAAACGCCGAACAGCAGCGTATGGTCCTCGATGCCACCGTGAAGTTGGCGGCGCAGCAGGAACTGTCGTCGATTACGCTCGACCAGTTGACGAAAGCCTGCGGTGTTCCCGCTTTCGACATCGTGCGGCAGTACCACTCCAAGGAGGGGATCCTCGCCGCCGTTTTGGAGAGGGAACTGGAGCTGATCGCCGGATCGGCGCCTCCGCCGGAGCTCCGATTCCCCGGCGAGACCATCCGCGACGAGCTGCAGGTTCTCGCGAAGATCATGCTGAGCGAGTACCGGCAGCGGCTGCCTTTCTTGAGCAAGCTGCTTCCTGAGGCCAGCCGCAATCCTCAGGTGGGCGCTCTCTTCTACAAGACGTTTATCCAACAGGGACGCCTGTTGTTCGCCGAGTTCCTGAAGGTTCGCAAGGAACTGGGAGAAATCCGCGAAGACGTCGACGTCGAGGCTGCGGCCGCCATGTTCCTCTCGGCGCTGACGTTCATCCTGCTGGTGGTCGAACTGTATGGCGGCAAGGAAGTGGAGCCGCTCGACGACGAACGCGTAATCCGCGAAATGACAGACGTGTTTCTCCGTGGATTGACCGGATCCTGACCCTTGGCCGTCAGTTCGGAGCCGCGACCGTGAGGGAGCGGTGGCTGTCTTTCCCAGATTGGTTCCCAACTTCCAAGGGAGCGGCCGACACCTTCGGGCTGCCAGCCTCGCTAACTAAGCGTCGAGTGGCGCTGCCGGAGGCAGGCCATTCCAGATCAACACATCCGGACACAGATCGGCTCCGTTCGGCCAGACCAACGCTCCGCCTTGCAACCGAAATTGCCGGAAGTGAGCCGGATCTCTTCGGAGGGGTTCAAATACGGGCCCCCGCATCAGCGCTCCCAGATCCCGCTCCACGGTCTGGCCGTTGGTAAGATCGAGCCTTACTTTGAAGGCCTCCAGTGCGGTTGCTTCTCGAACGCGAATCAGGTTCACATCACACCTCGCAGAATCAGTCCAGTGGCGCGATCGGGATGGGAGGATCGGAAGTCGCCCGGTGCTCGCCAATTCTCAAATCTCCTCGTATTCAAAAGGATTCACAATCTTGACGCCACGGATCACCGTGCCGTGGCCCATATCTTCCGTCAGAAGGATGTCGCATCTTGCGCTTGCCGCCGCCGCGATAATCAGACCATCCCAAAACGACAGCCGATTCAGGATGCTCGTGTCGATCGCTTCGTAAATCAGTTCCGGACGGATTATCACAACGTCGAGCCGTTCAAAGCCAATCATTGAGTGTCTTGCCTCGAGGGGCGGCACTCCGATCTTATTCACGATCGTGACATAGAATTCCTGAAGTACCTGCGTCGACACCACCGCTCTACGCTCTGTTGCCAGCTTGCGGTACAGGATCCTGGTGTGAGCCCGCTTGTCGGGATCGCGGACATCGACAAGGTACACAAGAAAATTCGTGTCGAGGAAGACCTTAGACATCGTACAGATCTTCCCGTTTCCAACGCTTTCCCGTGCTGTCGGCTTTCATTCGGTCCATCGCCTCAAACTGCTGATCGATCCAATGGCCAGGTTCAGGCAAGACCGCTTTCCTCAGCAACTCCCGCATAAGCGCATTGAGGGTCGTACCTTGGCGTGCCGCATATCTGCGGCCTGCCTCTAGAACCTCGTCTTCAATTGCTAGCGTGACGTTCTTCATCAGCTCTCCACATGCACAGTGTACACTGATCCAGTGTCACAATTGGGGACAGAAGGCTGGCTACGTCGAGGTGACCAAGGACGTTTCAAGGCAAGGTTCCGCGCACCGAGTACCGGATTACCGAATACTGGAAAGCGCTCGACGGCATCCGCCAATCAGAGGCCACGTTTGACTCGAAAGGACCGGCAAGGTCATCGGCTGCCCCGTAGGATCCCGACCGCCGGCCCACGCTGGGGCTTTCTCACGGCAAACCCCCTCTGGTACACTCCAGCCGTGGCGGGATTGCCCTTTCGATCCGGCCGGTGGGTTCCGGGGATGAAGTCCATTGGCGGCAGGAGTGCGCTCCTCCTGGGCCTTCTCGGCGCCAACCTGCAGGCGCAAACGTACCCCGCCGCGTTCCAGCCTGCGCCCATGAGCCGCGCCCCCATCCGGCGCACGCCACCCGAGGTCAAACGCTCCCGCCCCGTGGAAATGGATGCTGCCTTGTTCGACCTCCAGGCAGCGGCGGGGTTCCACACCAACCGCGCTCGCATGCCCGTCAAACTCGTGGAACTCAACCTGTTCGACGATGTCTCGTACCGCGCGCGCCTGGACCGCGCCGAAAATGCCTGGGACGGAAAGACCATCGTCTGGTCGGGCACGCTGGAGCAGACCCGCCGGGGACAGGTGATTCTGGCCGCGACGGGCAAGATCGTCTCAGGTACCATCACGACCGGCGAAGGGGCCGTTTATCAGATCCGGCATGCGGCCGGGGCCCTCCATTGGGTCGAGGAGGTCGATTTCTCCAAGCTCCCCCCGGAAGCCGAACCGGTTCCGGTATTCACCCCCGAAGCGGCGATCCGCGCCCCGGAAGCCACGGCCGATGACGGCTCGATCATCGACGTCATGGTGGTGTACACTCCGGCGGCCCGGCAGGCGGTGGGAGGCACAACCCAGATGAACAACCTTGTCTCCCTGGCAGTGGCGGAGACGAATCAGGGATACGCCAACAGCGGGGTGATCCAGCGCGTCCGCCTGGTCTATTCGGGCGAAGTCAACTACACCGAGTCCGGAAGCTTTTCCACCGACCTGAACCGCCTGACCAACCCTTCCGACGGGTTCGCCGACGAAGTCCACGGTCTGCGCGATGGGGTCCACGCCGACCTGGTGAGCCTGTGGGTCAATACCGGAGACTCCTGCGGGATCGCCTGGCTCATGACGACGGCGTCGAATTCATTCGCCAACCGGGCGTTCAGCGTTGTCCGCCGCGACTGTGCCACCGGATTCTACACCTTCGGCCACGAGATGGGCCACAACCAGGGTTCGGTGCACGATGTGGCCAACTCCGGGGGGCCGGGCGTCTTTCCTTATTCCTACGGCTACCAGCAGCAAAGCCAGTTGCCTCGATTCCGCACGATCATGGCCTACTCCTGCTCGGGCGGCGTCTCCTGCCCGCGCATCAACTTCTGGTCCAGCCCGAGCAACACGTATTCCGGCATCCTCACGGGCGTCAGCACCACGAACAACATGTTGTCGCTGAACAATACGCGCGACACGGCGGCAAACTGGCGGCAGTCGAGCGCGGCCAACCTCAGTCTCAACCCGACCAGCGCTGAGTTTGCGGCTGCGGGCGGGACCGGCGCCGTGACCGTGACGGCGAGCACGTCCTGGACGGCGACCCGCTCCGACACGTGGATCACCATCACCAGCGGTTCGAGCGGCACGGGCAGTGGGACGGTGGCCTACTCGGTTGCGGCCAACACGTCCAACGCCTCCCGTACCGGCATCCTCACCATCGGGGGAGTGCCGTTCACCATCACGCAGGGAGGGGCGGTTACGTGCGGCGTAACGGCGATCAACGCCCCGCAGACCGTCACTGGCAGTTGGAACACAACCGACTGCACCTCGCCGCTGCGCGCGGGCCGTTTTGCCGACCGTTATTCCTTCAGCGGCACGGCCGGTCAGCAAGTGGCCATCAGCCTGTCGAGCGCCGCCGACAGCTTCCTCTACCTGATCGCGCCGAACGGGACGGTGCTCGCCGAGGACGACGACAGCGGCACCGGGCTGAATGCGCGGATTCCGGGCAGCGGACTGTTCACACTTCCAACAGGCGGCGCCTATTTGATCGAAGCCACCACCTTCGGCGCGGGGGAGACCGGGGCCTACACTTTGCAGGTGGACGTCCAGAGTTCGTGCTCGTATTCCATTTCCCCCACCCTCCGCGCCGTGGACGCGAATCTGAACAACGGCGCAATCGCCATCACCACCTCGCCCGGATGCACCTGGAGCGCCTCGAGCAACGCCGGGTGGATCTCGATCACCTCAGCCGGAAACGGCGCCGGCAGCGGGAGCGTTGACTATTCGGCCCAGGCAAATACTTCTCCTTCGCCGCGATCGGGCACCATCACGGTCGCGGGCCAGACCTTTACTTTGACCCAAAGCGGGACCAGCGGGGTGTGCGTGCCGTCGAACATCAGCATCGGCCAAAGCGTTTCGGGCGCCCTCGGTCCCGGCGACTGTGCTTCTCTCTATCGCGGGAGCGGCTATTTCGGCGATCGCTACTACCTGGTGGGTACGGCAGGCCAGCAGATCCGCATCGATCTGACCTCGGCCGATTTCGATGCCTATCTCTATCTTGCCGCCCCCAACGGGATTCCCGTGGCTGAAGACGATGACTCCGGCGGCTCCACCAATGCCCGCATTCCGCCCGCGGGGACATTCACGCTTCCCTCGAGCGGCGTGTATGTCATCGAGGCCACCGGCTTCTACGCCGGCTCTACCGGCGCTTATTCCCTGCAGCTCACGGGCGGCGGTTGTTCGTATTCACTGTCGGCATCCAGCCACCAGGCTGCCGTCAGTGGAGGCTCGGGTTCCGTCTCGGTGACCGCCGCGAACGGCTGTGCGTGGACGGCGACGGGGGGCCCCGCGTGGGTCACGATTACCGGCGGATCGAGCGGCAGCGGCAACGGCACGGTTCACTTTACCGTGGCGCCGAACCCCGGCGCTTTGTCCCGGTCCGGCACGCTCCAGGTCGCGGGCGCCGCCTTCACCGTTTTTCAGGACGGTGTTCCCACGCCGCTGCGGTTGGTGGCGGTCACCCCGTGCCGGTTGGCCGATACCCGGGCAGGACAAGGCCGGACCGGTCTCTTCGGGCCGCCCCTTCTCGCGGGCGGTACACCTCGCGAGATTCCCGTTCCCTCCGGAGTGTGCGGGATCCCGGCGACGGCCCGCGCTTACTCGATCAACATCACCGTCGTGCCGCGCGGGCCGCTGTCCTATCTCACCGTCTGGCCGGCTGGGCAGGCGCAGCCGCTGGTCTCGACCTTGAACTCGTTCGAGGGGCGCGTGGTTGCAAATGCCGCCATCGTGCCGGCGGGCGCCAACGGATCGATCCAGGTCTTTGTGACCAATTCGACCGACGTCATCATCGACATCAACGGCTACTTCGCGCCATAAGTGGCGCCGGTCTCCGACCGGTCTCCGACCGGCGTCTTGAGTTTGTACATTGCCGCTCAGCGCCGGCTGGTCGGAGACCGGCTCCACGTGGCACCGGTTCTCCGACCGGCGTCCGGAGTTCTTACATTCCACGACGCACATGCGGGCCGAATCCAGAGCGGCCCTGCCCAGCGCTGGCCGGTCGGAGAGCGGCTATTTGTGGTGCCAGGCACCACGCGGCCGAGTAGTCCCAGGGGCGCGGCTGTTTCAGACCGGCACACTTTCGTGGTGCCAGGCACCACGCGGCTGAGTAGTCCCAGGGGGGCGCGGCTGTTTCATACCGGCACAGTTTCGTGGTGCCAGGCACCACGCGGCTGAGTAGTCCCAGGGGCGCGGCTGTTTCATACCGGCACACCTTCGTGGTGCCAGGCACGACGCCGCTGAGTAGTCCCAGGGTGCGGCTGTTTCATACCGGCACACTTTCGTGGTGCCAGGCACCACGCGGCTGAGTGGTCCCAGGGGCGCGGCTGTTCATGCCGGCACACTTCCGTGGTGCCAGGCACCAGGCGGCTGAGTAGTCCCAGGGGCGAGGTTTCATACCGGCACACTTCCGTGGTACCAGGCACCACGCGGCTGAGTAGTCCCAGGGTGCGGCTGTTTCATACCGGCACACTTTCGTGGTGCCAGGCACCACGCGGCAGCGGGTGCAGAGGGACCGCCTCACATCAACACGTTCGAGCGCACCCAGCATCGCTGTTCACCCGACCTCCGGTTGAGAACCTGGAACAAACTCTTTCACAGCTATCCATCCGCCATGGTTTTTGCCTGTTGACACCCGAGGGCGCGGATCTTCGATCCGCAATGCGCGCTAAAGCGCCCCGAGCCGGCCTGAGGCCGGCGGGCCGCATGTATGGGGCCCCTACCGGCGACGCGCCAAGCGCCGATCACCAGACGCGCGGTGAAAACGCGCGTCACCGTTCGATGCTCGTCACGTAGATAGGCTGAAAATGTAGAAACTCAAGGCGCCGGTCTCCAACCGGCGCAGACCGGCTTGCACCGCCGCTCCGTCACAATGGTTTCCAGATTTTAAGTAGTCCTGAATCTATGCCTTGCCGATTTCAAGAATCGTTCTCCCCTTGACACCGCTGTATCCTCTGGCTGGACATGGCAACCATTTCTCACCCGACTCCCCGTGGTCTGTTCGATCAGCAGGATCTTCATTGGGCCCAGTTCCGCCAGGCAGGGGCTCTACTCCACGTCTGCGTCGGATGGGACGCACTGGATCGCTTGTTGTCCAATGAGGCCCGGGTGTGCCGCTCGTTCTATGCGGGCTTGGCGGAACTGCGCCGTCGAAAAGCCGCCGCGAAGCCAATCGAAGCCACTGGGCGAACCCAATCGCCGCCAGGAGAATCGGTCACTTCCCGCCAAATTGGCTTCGTTCCGCCAAATCTCTATCCCGCCTCAGAACCGCCGCCCGAACGCCGCGGACCTGACGTGGCCCTGCACTCCGCCCCGGAGACCGAGCCCCACTCCCTATCAGAGCCGCGAGCGGAAGCGGTCGGGCTTCCGGTCAGAGGTGCGACCGTGTCGTCAAACAAACCGGGGACAGGAGGGCGACCAATGCCCATCCGCCTCGCGAACGGCTGGGCATTCTGAAGTTCTTCATAGTGGGATTCCGTGAAGTCGGCAGGGGACGTCTCTGCTGAGACCATACGCGACGCGGTCCGCCGGGGGAATGCCCAGGTAACCCCGAGCGGCCCCGCCAGTCTGCAGAAAGCGCCGGCCCGGAGACCGCCTCCACGAATCAGAACCCGAATGGCCGCAGGACGGTCTTCGCGTACTCGAACTCCGCCAGGTAGAGACCGCTTTGCGGCGTAGGAGGAGCGCCCTCGCCGTTCGTTTCGCGTAAGTCGATCAGCCGGTAGAGCAGCAAATGCCGCCAGCGGCCGTTCAGAAAGACGTTGTCGGCGACACCGTGATCGGCGAAAGGCACCTCTTTCGACTTGTCCGTTCTCGAGAAATCCTCGTGGATCCGCTTCTCATCGTGGACCGCGATCTGGTCGACAAGGCTGTGGCCGTTGACTGCGAAGGCCAGCAGAGGATTGCGCAGCATGCCGGGGCCCAGGTTGGTGGCGACGTACAAGCTGTCGTCGAGTCCCTGATTAAGGACCTGCGGCACTGTGTGGGTCTTCTGGTCGAACAGGAACCGGTAGTTCAGGCCGTCAGAGGACCGGTACATGCGCCCGCGACCATCCCTGCTTCGCGTGTAGAGGCGGTATTCGCCGTCGTGAACGCGCAGGGAGGGCTCCCATTCGCTGGGGTGCGTGAAGAACGGCGTTCCCGCGATGGCCGGCTTCCAGCGACCGCCGCTCGATTCGAACCGGATCACGACAATTCCCTTGTCGGAAACCAGCGGGCACAACATCCCGGTGTCCTGTGGAACGCATTGGAAACCCTGGTTGATCAGGTGGACGCCAAACAGGCTGTCCGGCAGGGGATCGCCCTGAACCCCGAGTTTGCTGCCGTCCCAACGTAGTTGGAGAAACTCGATCCACCGGTCTCCGTCCTTCAGCATCTCGGAGCGATCCCCGGAGAAGGTTGCCGTGGCCGAAAGCGCGAACCCCGTACCGGCCGCCGGGTGAGGCGAGCCGTCGTCCAGTTTTGCCCCCAGCGGCACGAACGCGCCCGTGGCCGGGAACTTGCCCTGCACTCCCGTTCCCGCCCCGGACTTCAGGCGGTAGTTCGGATCCAGGCGGTTCAAGGGAATCGCGCGCTCAGGCCTGATCTCGGACAGGTCGCGAAAGACGATGGCATCGTTGCCGATGCAGAAGTCGTGGCCGCCCTGCTCGCGCAGGCTCGCCATCAGCAGGGCGTGGCTGCGGTCGAGTTGAAGCAGTTTTCCCAGTTCGTACGTGGCGACTTTGGTGGTGTGCTCGGGCTGAACGGCCGGATGATCGAGAATGCGCCCATGGCGAATCAGCCGCCGAAACGTGTGCGCGGTCGTATTGGCATGGGGCGCCGGCAGAGCGACCTTTGGAAGGCGCACGACAATGGTGCGGAGTTCCTCGAGCAACTCCCGCCGTTCGGCGTCCGTAGGATCCTTGGTGAAACCCCAGACTGTCGGCACGTCGCCGCCGGTTTCGGGATGGAGAAAGTGCTTCGCGAGTCCGTCCAATTTCCACTTGGCGATGTCCGCGCCCAGCGCGTCCGTCATGGCAAGCACCATCACGTAGTTCCCGTACACGTTGGGATGAACCCCATCCGGGCCCACCATGCGTCCGAACCCGCGCGCGACGACGTGCTCGTTCGCGGCGTCCATGATGCGGTTCATGTCGATGTACTGGACCCCGAGGGCGACGGCCTCGTCGCGAATCGCGTCGTTGCCCGTGCGCTTGCCGTCGTCGAGGGGCGCGTCCCACTTGCACCAGGTGCATCGCTTCCCCGGATTGTAGTCGAACATCGTCATCAGCAAGATGTGATCGCGGCCGACTGTGTTTTCGGCTTCATGAACCATATCGCGCAGCGATTTGCGATACCGCGCGTACATGTTTTGGGGATTCGGCCAGGGCGCGGGGTGCATGAAGTCGTCGATGCCGCCGGCGTCTTCGTAGATCAGCCAGTCGCCAGGCCGGATCTCGCCGCGCTGGACCTGGCTCTTGACTTGAGCCGCCACCGTATCGATCGTCATGGGTTTCCTGTCAGGGCCGAGATTCCAGTCGTAGGTCAAAACCGGCATTGCGGGCGGATGAGCCAGATTGTCGCGGAACAGCAGGGTCGAGATCCCGTGCAGCGTCCGGAGCGGCGAGGGGTCCTTGTAGTTCCCGAAGCCGTAGCCTTTGGTGATGCTGTCGCCGTGAAGAAGAATCCGCTGTCCGGACAAGACGCGGAATTGGGCAGAGCAAACGGTAAGACTGGCCAGGGCCAGGAGAATGGTGGGAACGCGCATACGTAAGCTCTCGAGCGTCAAACGAATTTACAGGCGAAGATCTTGGCGTCTCCGAGGCGAAACACCAGGTCGAGCTTTTTGCCCTTCAACCCGGTGAGATCGGTCTTGCCTTTCCAACGCAGATTCGTCCAGACCGAGTCGCCGTTGAACACCACCGAGTCGGCGAACGAAAAACCTTCGATGGGGACACCGCGTTCCCGCAACTCGCAGGTGATGCTTCCGGAAGCACCCGTGCGGGCGTTGATCTGAATCTGGGCGCCGTCGAATGGCGCGGCGTTGGTGGTGAACTCGCCGTAGTGAGCCGCTTCAATGCCGGCGAGGCGCGCATCCGGCCATAGCGCCCAGACATTATGCCAGGGATCGCCTTTCTGACCGTAGAACAGGGAATGCCAATAGGCATTGTGGGTGCGGCCGTGGCAGGTGAGCGGCAGCGCCAGGCGGCCATCCTGCAGGCGGACCAGGTTCGGCTGGGCGTAGACTGAGCCGCTGTCCCATCTGCCTGCGGGGCCGAGCGGAACGATCGGCTGTTGCGAAAGCCACTGGAACTCGCGCCCGTCGCGGCTGAGCGCGAGGCGGACGTCGACGGTGTCCTGGTCGCGATGGTAGACGGAGACGAATAACAACCGCAACGTTGGATCGTCGGGATAGACCGTGTAGCCGTTGTAGTAGAGGTCGTCCGCCGGATTGTCCTGTGGGTTCGAGCTGAGGAAGACACCGGGCGCCGGCCACTTCCAGAAGTCCTCGGTTTCGGCTCGAGTGATGCTGCGTCCGTTGTGATGGCCCCGGAAGTAGCCGACATAGCGGCCCAGTTGCGCGTCCCAGGCGACGATGTTGTAGGTATCGGAAAAATACCGCACGAGAACCTGATCGTGAAGCTTCCACTGAAGTCCGTCGGGCGACGAGAGTCCGTAGAGACCGTATCGATCCCTGGGGGCCGCATCCTTGGCGACCGTTTCCTTGGGAAGGGCATCGAAGTGCACGCTCTTGTAGCGCTCCGCCGGCGGGGCATGATCGTCGCGGAAGATACATCCGCCATTGAATTTTGCGGAGACGAGGTTGTTTTCCTTCGATCCGTTGAAGGAGAACTTGCCGGCGACGGGTTTGGTCCAGGCGAGGCCATCGCGGCTCTCTGCGTAGGCCAGAGCACTCCCGCTCAATTCCATACCGCGGCCGTCCGCGATCGTGAGATTCGCGCTCCGCTTGGGCAGACTGGCGATATACCAGCAGCGATAGCGATCGCCATCCCGCAGAACGGTATTGACGCGGATCCCCTCCTCCCAGGGTTTGTCGGCGACGATCCAGGGTTCGGACTTGGAGGCGGCCTCCGGCGTGATGCGGACGCCGTGGGCCAGGTCCTCGCGCCGGAATCCGTGCCCGCTCTGGTCGAACGGAAGGTTGAAGTCGCGGCGGTACATTTCCAGCAACTTCTTGCCTTCCTCCGTCACCCTCGCCGGATCGAGCGTGGCCTTGAGCTGGCCCTTCTTCACATGGAACCAGTCGACGAACAGCAGTAGCCGGGGCGGCTTCTCCGGCTCCGGGCGCGGAACATAGGCCTGGGCGAGCGCGGCGGGCGCCATCACGGCCGATTGCAGCAGACTCCTTCGCGTCCAGCCGGTCATAGACTTCTCCTTTTCTGTTTCGACTTCGCTTCGCGGCCTCAGAAGATGAGCTTCAGCGCCAACTGGATCGTGCGACTGCCCTTGGCAAGCCCGGTGATCCGGCCCACGGTCGGCGTTTCAATGGTCGCGGCGGGCAGGGCGAACACTGGCGTATTGCTGGCGTTGAAAGCCTCGGCGCGGAACTGCAGCGTCGTCTTCTCCATCAAGGCAAAGCCCTTGAAGATCGATGCATCGAAGTTGAACATACCCGGCCCGTAGAGGGCATTCGGCGGGGAACTGCCGAAGGTGAAGGGCTCGGGCTGCGCGAAGGCACCCGCGTCGAACCATCGGTTGATCGACCGCTCGCTTGCGGGCAGAGCGCCGTCGTGGAGCCGGTTGGGACGGTTCTGCCCCGTGGAGAAGCTCCCGGTCAGATTCGATGGCGATAGTGGAGTGAACGGATAGCCGGTGCGCGCGACCAGGATCACGTTGGTCTGCCATCCTCCAATCAGGTACTGCGCAAAGTTCTTCTCGGTCAACCACCGCCGGCCCGGCCCCCAGGGCAGATCGTAGCTCAGGCTCTGGGCAAAATAGTGCCGCACGTCGGCCGGCGACACGCCTCTCGCACTGCGGCGGTTGGTCGGATCCATCAACTGCGGATAAGGCTCGTCGATGGCCTTGCTCCACGTGTACGACGAAAGGAACGACAGCCCCCGGTTGACGCGCCATTCCGCGCGCATCTGGAGCGAGTGATAGTTGGAAACGCCTTCGTTCGTGATCCGCGTCACCCTTCCGGCGTTCGGGTAGGGCCGCCGTTGCTGTGCCGTCAAGCCGCCAAACCGGTCATTCGGTCCCAAGAGACTCTGGGGCAGCGTATTCGAGTCGCGGTTGATGTGCATGTGGGTAGTCTTGTTTCCCACATAGCTGGCGCCCACGACAAAGTGGGCCGCCAGACTCTTCTCGAGCGTCAGGTTCCAGCTCTGAATGTATGGCGCCTTGGAACTGCCGGGATCGAAGCCGCCCGTGGAGTTGTTGATCGCGATGGGTACTTCGGTGGTCGCCCCGATGTCCAGGAAGTTGCCGAAGGTGTCGCGGAAGGTCCGCGCCGGCGTGACCTGGTCCGTCGAGAAGAACGCGTTCTGCTGGAGGGCCGGCGGGAAGACGCCGAACCCGGCCAGTCCCTTGAACTGCGGGAAGTACCCGATGCCGTATCCGCCCCGAACCACAATGGTCGGCCGCATCTGGTAGGCAAAGCCGAAGCGCGGGCCGAAGTTCACCCAGTCCGTCGGAAAGGGCGGTTCCTGCCGCCGGTTGCAGTTGCAGCTTGGAATGAAGTTCCAGAAGACGCCCGCCTCCGTGGTCGGCGCCGTGGAGACATCCCACCGCAAGCCGAGGTTCAGCGTCAGATTCTTGGTGACCCGGTAGTCGTCCTGGATAAAGAGGGCGCTCTCCTTCGTGATCGGCCGCATGCCGCCGCCTGAAACCAGCCCGGCATACGAGGTATCCGACCAGCCGATCAGGAAGTCCGCAAACCCTCTACCCGTACGGGCCCGCCCGGGCACGCTGGTAAACACGCCCGACTGAAAGTAGCCCCCCGCGGGAAAATTGGGAATGTAGTCGACCGTACTCAGCCGGCTGAGCGTGCCTCCGAACTTCACGAAATGCGAACCGCGCGTCCAACTCATGGTCTCGACAACGTTCCAGTTGCGCTGCTCAAACAGGAACTTATCGTAAGGAGTGCCGATGGCCGTGACGCCCGTCGGCCCGATGTTCGGGAACCCCCACTGCAGGCGAGTGTCCTTGTGCAGCGCCGGCAGCGAGAGCTTGCTGCGCCAATCGTCAAGCGAGGAGGGCTCGGGCAATTGGGGGTTGCTGCGCTTCTGATACGCCACGCGCAGCTCGCTGATCCAAACGGGCGAGAACGTGTGGGTGTGGCTCACTTGGAAGCCCGGATTCACCGAGGTACTGATCGCCTGGGCATTCGGGTTTCCCGGGCCCGGCAGCGTAAATCCCGAAAAGCTGTCCGTCCGGTTGTCGCTGTATCGGCCGGTGATCGTGTCCTTCGCTCCTACCACCCAGTCGATCTTGGTGTCCGTCCGCACCGAGGTGCTGCGCGTTCCCGTCTGCAGGTTGTAGTTGTTGGCGAGGCCGGCGAGGGTTGGCTCGGGCCAGAAGGTCGCCAACTGCTTAGACGACGGGTCGATCAGCGCGCTGGGAATCGTGTTGTTCGGGAACGGATCTCGGATAACAGCGGAACCCTCACGGCGGGTCGTGCGTGGATCGTAGATGGTGTTCGTGTCCTCGCCGAAATCGCCCGCCCGCATCCGGACCGTCGGAACCGTCGAAATGCGGACAGCCTGGCCGATGTTGCGGGTCCATTCCGCGTTGGTAAAGAAGAACAGCTTGTTCTTTCGAATCGGCCCGCCTACGGAGCCGCCGAACTGGTTGTAGCGCAGCACGGGTTTGGTGGCGGTGGGAGCAGCGAAAAACGTCTTCGCATCCAGCTTGTCGTTGCGCAGGAACTCGAAAGCAGTTCCGTGGAACTCGTTTGTGCCCGACTTGATGCTCATCGCCACGACCGCGCCGACAGCCCTGCCATATTCGGCCGAATAGTTGCTCGTCACCACCTTGAACTCGCTGAGGGCGTCGATCTGTGGGACGTAGGCGACACCCGCGCCGCCCGTCGTGCCGCTGAACTCCTGATTGACCGGGACGCCGTCGATCGTGAAGTTGTTGCCGGTCGCCCGGTTGCCGTTAATGCTCGGATTCGTCGCCGAGACCCCGATGCCGCCGCCTCCGCCCGAAGAACCGGGGATGATCGTCAGCAGGCTCAGCACATTGCGCCCGCTGATCGGCAGATCGGTGATCTTCTTGTTGTCCACAACCTGGCCGAGCGTGGAACTGACGCTTTCGAGGAGCGGCGCTTCGGCCTTCACTTCAATCTGGTCGGCGACGCGCCCGATCTCGAGGGTGAAATCCAGACGCTGGTCGGTCGCCACCCGGATGACGATTCCGCGCTCAACCGACTTCTTGAATCCTTCCATCGCGACTTCCGCCCGGTAAGTTCCCGGATCCAAGAAGGGGAACGTAAATGTGCCGTCAGCGCCGGTGCGGAACTTCTGGGCGACATTGGTGCCTTCGTTCATCAGAGTTACCTCCGCCCCTACGATGGCGGCGCTTGACGGATCAAGCACCACGCCGCGCAGAGTTGATTTAACCCGCTGTCCCCACAGGTCGATGCTCAGAATGAGCGCAAGCAAAATGAGTGTCCCGCGTCGCATGCTTCCTCCTTCTTATAAGGCAAACAGTTCCTTCCGCCGTTGGCGGAACCGTGGGTCTTTGAGAATGTGCAGAATCACCGCACGTCGCGCAGCCTCCGCGTTTCGCCGCAGAACCGCGGCTGCAATGCGCTGATGCCCGTGAGGATGCCCCGACCGCTCCCACTCCTGGTATCGGCTGGGTGGCGAATTCGGATCGAACTGCGGCTGGGAGATCTTGGCGAGGGGCAATGCCCGCAAGGGGACGACCAGCCGGATCAATCTTGTCTCGAGCCACGGATTGTCAGCCGCCGCCCAGAGGGCACGGTGAAAATCGTAGTCGATTTCGAACCATTCGACCAATGTCGGCGGCTTCTCTTCGCGCAGACGGCGCGCCTGCTCGGCGATGCGGTCCGCTGATTCCTTTGTCAACCGCTCCACCGCCAGGGTCGCCGCCCAGGATTCCTCGAACGCTCTGGCGATGAAGAGGTCGGGGATCTCGTGTGACTCCATGCGAAAGACCGAGCGGCCGCGATAAGGGTCGGCCACTACGAGGCAGTCACCCTGGAGAATCTGAAATGCCTCGCGGACGACACCGTGGCTGACGTTGAAGCGTTTTGCGAACTCGGCTTCGATCAACCGCTGGCCGAGTTCATACGAGCCGGCCAGAATCTCGCGCCGTAGAATGTCCGCGACGCGGGTGGCCAGGGCGTCACGGAGGGGTGCGGGAGCGGCGGACATAGCGTTTACGAAAAACTGATTATCGACAATCGGTTATCCAAGGTCAAGTCGGAATGTGACAGTCGGAATGTGACAAATTCGGGTTTCGCGCGGCCAGGGGCGCCTCGAGAACTAAGGTTCCCTTGCAAAGCGCGCCGCGACCTGAAGGGCCGCCCACTGCGTCAGGAAGCAGCAGGACACAGGGTCGGCCTTGCCTTCGATCTCGGCGGCGAAACCGGCCTGTTGGGTCTTTCCGTTGAGCAGGTACAGGACCCCCACCAACCCGCTGCGGTACCCGAGCAGAAACAGCATCGGGTCCTTGACCTCTTCGAGGGGCAGGGGGGTGAGGGAATCGTCGTTCCGCATTGCCTCTTCGAGCAGTTTCAGTGCCCAGGGATTCACGGCGGTCCATTTCCAGACTTCGGGTCCGTCCAGACTTTGCACCCAGGCAAGACCCGTTTCCCCTCCCTTGCGCCGTTCGACCATGCTCTGAAAGGTTTCGATGCCGTGATAGCCGTAGGCCTCCTTGTCGCCATACCAATAGCCGACGGCGCGCTTGATCGGAGTTTCCAGGTCCAGTTCCAGCGCCGGGCGGCGCCACGTGAGGGTGATCGGGCCGCCTGGTACGGCGTGCCGGTCCGCCCAAGATTTCCGAATTCCACGAAACAAAGCCAAATTTGGCGGCAAGTAGTTGATTCTTCGTGCTGGTAAGTGGGTTTGTCAGGGTTCGTCGAACGGCTTCGATTGGCTTCGATCCGGTGCCAGGCACCGCCGCAAGCTCGGGTTCGGCTTCGGCTGTGGCCTCTTGGCGGACCTGTCGGCAGGATCCGGAATTGATGCAACGAAGCCAAATTTTGCGGCAAGTGGTTGATTTTTCGTGCTGACAATTGGGTTCGCCAAACAGGTTCGGTTGGCTTCGATCTGGTGCCAGGCACCGCGTCGAGCACGGGGTGGCTTGGACTGGGGCTTCCCGGCGGACCGGTCGGCGCGGGAGTCCCAGCTTGACGAAACGAAGCCAAGTTTTGTGGCAAGTCGTTGATTCTTCATGTCCCGGTTGGGTTCAGCGAATGGCTGCGGTTCACTTGGATCCGGTGCCAGGCACCATCGCAAGCGCGGGGTTGGCTTCGCATGCGGGGGGGGCGTGAGCAGGTGGGCCGCCTGAGACAAACGGTGCCAGGCACCACCGGAAGCCACGGGCCCGCTTCGCGGGCTTGCGGCGAGGTTGACGGCGGGCGTCTCCGGCCCGTCTGGCCTGAGGATTCCCTGCTTTCCGACGTCTGAACTGCCATGACGACCTCAGGATATCGCCGTGTCGAGGAGGGGTCGATTTTCGAAACTGCCAAGATGAAGATATTAGGCCGTTTAGATTTTAGAAACCATCGTTATATTCTTCGTAAGACTGTCGACGACACGGGGAGGGCCGCTGCTCCCCATGCGTCTCCGTTGTTTGGGTGCAAGTCGCGCCGGAGAAAATGCCAACAGAACTGTTGCCAACAAACTTGTTGTGTTATAATGATCTCATGGTTACGACGCTAAAGAGGGCCACCGGAAACTGGGTGATTGGCGATCAGTTCTGGGACCGGGAGGTAGAGGTCGAACTCCTGATGGAACGAATCCGGGAAGGGGCCAACGTTCTGCTGGCGGCGCCTCGCCGAATC
>JBJXGR010000060.1:0-2977 GCA_046160045.1 Bryobacteraceae bacterium | reverse complement strand
GATCCTGGGCACGAACCGTCCCCTCCAGCTTGGCCTGTCCCGCAATGACGTTTGGCGCGGTCCCCGCATGGAACTGACCGACGGACACTACCGACGGACGGGCCGGATCGATCTCGCGTGAGACAATGGTCTGCAGCGCCATGATCATGAGACTCCCGACCACGACGGCATCGATGCTTTCATGAGGACGGGCTCCGTGTGCGCCCTGGCCGATAATCTCGATCATGAAATTATCCGACGATGCGTTAACGGCGCCTTCGGCCACGACGATGGCCCCCGGATGATAGTGGCGGTCCAGATGGCCGCCGAAAATCATGCCCGCGCCCTCCAGCGCCCCTGCCTTGATCATGGCCAGCGCACCGGTACCTTTTTCCTCTGCCGGCTGAAAAATCAATCGCACAGAAGCCGGCAGGTCTTTCTCCTCGGACAGCAGCGCCGCCGCACCCAACAACATCGTGGTGTGCCCATCATGGCCGCAGGCGTGCATGACGCCGTCGTGGACCGAGGCGAAGTCCAAGCCGGTGTCCTCCTGAATCGGCAGTGCATCGGTATCGGCACGCAAGACGACGCAGGGCACTCCGGGGCGTCCGGGAATTTCGGCGACGACTCCATGGCCGGCGATGTGAGCCTGATACTTAATGGCCAGCCCATCGAGAAATTTGCAGATCACGGCGGCGGTGTTCGCTTCCTGCCCACTGAGTTCCGGATACTCGTGGAGCACTCGGCGAAGCTGAATGAGACGGTGTTGGAGCGGCTCAGGAATCAAAGGCATGATTGCAACCTAGGCGATGAACATGCGACGGCCTGTAGCTAAACTCTTCGCCGGGTCCGGCCAGACCGGCGACCTGAAGCAACTGGCTCATGGTAGCACAGAGAGAACGGCGGTTTCCGCGAGCAACTCCGCTCACTCGTCTCCTATCACACCTTCTCGCTCAAAGAAGTCGCCAGACTGTCCTTCATGCCGCATCGGACAATGCACTATCAAATGCTCCGTCCAAGCTTGCTAACCTTCTCCCCTGGAGGGCGGCCTGGTCGGTCTCCCACTGCACGCAACTTTCTCACCCACCCACTGGCACGCCGAGACGTGCCATTAGCCCGTGCGAGGGCCTTCCGATTCCACCTATTTCTCTCAAGGGGAGTGGCGAGGCTGCCCTTAACTGCGCGCATCGAGCGATGTACATGGTCCCACCAAGCTTGCTCGTTATCTCTCTAGGGATGGGGGCTGATTGATCTTCCACTGCGCACGACTTTCTCACCCGCCCACCCACTGGCACGCCGAGACGTGCCATTAGCCCGTGCGAGGGCCTTCCGATTCCGCCTATTTCTCTCAAGGGGAGTGGCCAAGGCTGCCCTTTACTGCGCGCATCGAGCGACCGCCGCTTCATCGCGGGGGCTCTGCGAGCAAGAAGGGCACCTGGCCGCTCCCCTCCCTCTCCTCTATTCGAAAAACTTCCTCACCCCGGCCTTAATCTGATCCAACCCCTGGCGCAAGTCGGTTTCAAGCACATCGGCCTTGGCCTGCACCGCCTCGCGCTTGACCTTGAGCTGGTCCTTGAACAACACCAGCTTGGTAAGTAGCTCCTCCTTTTTCCACTCCAACGTGACTTGCTGCTTAGCTTTCTCGCTCTCAAACCGGTCCTTGATTGCCTCAAACTCGGCTTCGAGCCTGCTTGTCCGGCCCACGAGATCCTCCCAGATCTTGCCTGACTCGAACCCGGCCCCTTTCAGTTTCTGTTCCGCAACGGATTCGAACTCGTTCAGGGCCTTGAGAATCTTCGTCCTCTGCTCCTCGAACGTGTCGCGAGCGTCTGCCTTGCCGAGGGCCAATTGGACTTGAAGATGTTCGAGCTTGGCCTGCACCTCGGTCTTCGCCTGCTCTGCCATCTCCTTCGACTTCTGCACATCGGTCTGGACCTGCTGGAGCAAATCACGCAGCTGTTGTTTTTGCTGTTCCAACCGTTGCATCGCCTGATCTTTCGTCTGGGTCAGTTGTGCTTCCAGCGCCAATGCCTGATGTTCCAACGCATCCAACTTCTTGTCGAGCGACGCTCTAAATTCCTTGATCCGCGACATGGGAACCTCCTCTGTGTGAAGTGGAACAGACAAATCAGCTACGCTTTTCTGCCGAGCGTGGAATGAACCCATGAACCAGAGCTACGGAGTCTTCGCGCAACGGAACCCATAACCGAAGTGCCGGTTCGTCGGCTGGGCAGCGAACCGGTGCGCGGAACGCAGGAACTCAGGAACATAAAGCCAGGACCCACCTCGCACCACTTTATCCTCACCAGTTGCCGGCCCTATTGGGTTGCGTCGTGGACTCTTCTTGTAATAGTCATAGTCATACCAGTCGCTGACCCATTCCCAGGCATTCCCAGCCATGTCATAGATACCATAAGGACTCTTGCCCTCCTCGAAAGACCCTACTGGAACCAACGCCAAATGGTCGTTCCAATCTTTTCTTCCATAATTCGCGTGGAGCCGCGTAGGTGCTTCGTTACCCCAGGGATAGATGCGCCCTTCCGTCCCCCGCGCCGCCTTCTCCCACTCGGCCTCCGTCGGCAGCCGCAGCCCGAGCCAGCCTGCGTACGCGACCGCGTCGGCGTGGTTCACGAACACCACCGGGTGCTCGCGCTGCTCGGACGACGGGCCCGCCTTCAGGCTCGGCCAATGGGCGAGGAACCGGTAGCGTTCGTCCGGCTGGTACCCCGTGACCGTGAGGACCCGGTAATACTGCGCGTTCGTCACGGGACGCCGATCGATCGAGAACGCGTCGAGCCACACCGTTCGCCGCTCGGCGCCCATCGCGAACGTCCCGGCGTCGATGCCCACGAGGTCGTGGCCGTTCCCGGCCGGCCCCGTCCGCGGCGCCGCAGACGACACCGACACCGACAGCGCCTCGGCGAGCTGCGCCCGCAGCGCCCCCGCCGAACCCGGCCGCTCGTCCGGATCCTTCGCGAGGCACGCCGCCACGACCCGA
>JBJXGR010000059.1:0-19059 GCA_046160045.1 Bryobacteraceae bacterium | reverse complement strand
GCGTGAAGCCCGCGGGTTCTTTCGGAGCCGCGACCGTCAGGGAGCGGTGGCTCCTCACCGGTCAACATGCATCGCCACCGCTCGCTCACGCTCGCGGCTCAGAAGGCTTCATGGCGGCGATCGGCCGCCGTTCTTTATAGCCTCTAAACCTGCGGGTACCGTGAAGACAGATGTGAATGAGAGCCCCACGCAACCCGCGGGACTGACGCCCGCGGTTCGGAGATTGCGCGCCGCGACTGTAGGCGCCGGACAACCGGGCAAAATTGGCCGTGACTGCTAACTAAGTGAACAGCATTGCTGCTTGCGCGAACTACCAGCCCAGGTCCTGCAGCAGCTTGAACGACAGGTCCTGCGGCGGTACGACGCTGAGCGTGAGGCCCAGGCTGAAGTTCGGTTCCATCAACTGGCTCCGGAACGCGCTTGGGTCCCAATGCGAGACGGACGAGCCGCCCTGGAACGGGTTCGGCGTGAACATCAATGCGCGACCCAGCGAATCCGCGCCGGAGAAGATCGCCGTGTTGGACCGGATTGTGGCGAAGATGCCGCTGCGCGTTCTGGACCGGAAGCGCAGTTGGTTGCGAAGCAGCGCCCCATCCGCCTGCGAAATGATCAGGCTCGGGATGGCGGGGGTTGCGCTCGCTCCCGTGATCGGCGGCGGTGTCCCCGCAACGTTGTTGATGATGATTACGCCGATGGCGCCTGCCGCCGTTGCGTTCGCGACCTTCGTATCAAATGTGCAATTGCCGCGGTCGACCACGGCGATCTTGCCGTTCACACCGATGGCGCTGGCCGCCGCGATTGCGGTACACGCGTCTTCGAGCGGCGCAACCGAGTCCCACGCGGGCATCACTTCACCGGAAACGCCCGGAAACGACAGGTTCGGGTACGGGGGCGCGGCTCCCTGGAACGCGGACGCCAGGTAGGTGTTTGCCAGCGACGGCGGCGCGGTAACCACCAACTCCGGCGTGCCCAAAGTCAGTACGGACGGGAGGGCTCCGCTCACGTTCGCTCCCGTCCACACCAGCTTGCGCGGGTTGACAGCCGATGCCGCACGCTGCGCGTCCGTCATCGAAGGCCAGGCGAGATTCTGGGTCAGGTCGAACAAAAATGTGTCGTATTTGTGATTACGGCCGGACAAACGGGCGCCGGTGGAGCCGTCGGTCGAAGTCGAGAAGCCCAGGCCATGCGCCAGTTCATGCAGGACTACCGGCAACAGATCGGTTTGCCCTACCGGCGGGTTATTGTCCAATCCCATGTAGAAAGTGAACGGGCAGCCAGCCGCGACCCCGACTCCACCGCCGCCGAGGTTGCTGTTGAATATCGCGTTGATCTCGGCGGTAGCTCCGTTGTTATCGCTGGCCGTAATCTTGTTCGTCAGCGCGGCATGGAACAAGGTGTTAGCAGGAGTCAGAATCGTCCCGGAAGGGTCGCTAAAAAACGTAGTGGGTCCCGCGGCACCCAGGGTGGCGCCCGTCGAGGTGCACGTTTGCGGATTGAACTGGGCCTGCACGACGATCGCGGGCACACTGGTCAGGGTCGCGCCCCAGACATTGGCTGCGGCCTGGAACACATTCAGGCGTTGCGCCCCCATGGTCGTGCCCGCGTTTCCGCCAACCGGGGCAACCACCGTCGGGTCGTTGAATCCCTCCCCCGCGCCGTCAAGGTTCTGGATGGTGATGGTTGCGGCGCCAAACAGCGGTACGCCCAGGGCCGAGCAGAGCAGGCCCACGCAAACGAGGTGCCTAGCGTTCACTGGCCTTCTCCTTCCTGGTCGCGGGGATCTTCCTCGTGTCCTGCTCGAGTTTCTTCAGCGCTTGCTCGGCCTTGGCTTTTCCGTCGACACACTGGTAGACCAGGGTGCCGTCCGCGCTGCGGCTGACCAGCGAGGTGCTCATGTGATCGTCGGAGGCGCGGACCATCACCAGGCCGTTCGGCAGTTGTACCGGCTGCGGCTGCTCGCCCACGGTGACGCTCGACGGCGGCGGCGTCAAATCCAGCGCGCCCGACTGCAATTGTCCGCTGTCCGGATCGCGCGAGATCGTCATTCCCTGCTGCGCGGTGGCCTTTGCCTTGGATGCCCGCGGCGGCGCCTTGGGTTTGTCGGTTTTCACATTGTCCCCGGCCAGTGCCGACAGGCATAGGATCAAGCCGCCGAAGACAAGCTTCGCCCCGGCGCTCCTCGAGAAGATGTCGCTCAAGAACACGTTTCCTCCTTTTGAGATCGTTGATGCGAGTTTCGAAATGATGCCGAGCTATCGATGGACTCTGTGGCGGCGGAGCGCGGCCAGGCCAGCCAACCCCAAACCCAGCAGCAGGATCGTTCCAGGTTCCGGAACAGCCGCGGCGTCGATCACCAGGGTGTCGATGCCGATGTAGTCCCCATTGACGGTGGTATCCGGGACGAAGTAGCGGAACGCGACGCGGCTCTGCGCCGGCACGGGCGTCCCCGTGATGGTGTAAGAGATCAGCGTCCAGGTGGTCGGATAGCTGCCGTTCAGTATTGGATTCACAGCCGGCGTAAGCAGGGTGGTGAAGTCGCCCACGCTCGAATCGGAGACGCCCACGTCGCTGCCACCGCTGCTGAGGCGGACCTCGAGACGGTCCTCGAACACTCCGTTCGATCGCGTGTAGAACGAAATCGTGTCGCCGTCCGCCAATGTGACGACCGGCGTAATCAACCAGTTGCTGATGTTGCCTCCGGCGAGGTCCGCATTGAGGAAGTTCGCCGCAATGTAAGAGTTGGCTGCACCACTATGAGAAGGGAACGTGCCGGTGTCACCCTGAAACCAGCCCGTCGTGCCGATGGGCGCGCTGTTGTTGGCCTGGACCCATCCGGCGCCGGCCAAGGTCGTGATGTCGTCGAAGCCTTCCGTGAGAATCGGCGCCGCGAAGGCCGAAACTGAGAACAAGAGAACTATACTCGTCCGTCCAAGGTGATTCAAGTTAGGGTCCCCTCAAGAACCGCGTTGCCTCCGGGAAACGCAGTACGCCGTAGCATGGAGTACCTTGTATCACGTTCCCATACGAAGGATCAATACTTCAAAATGCTGAATTTCCGGGTAAGGTCATTGATGAACGCGGCATGATGCAGAGACGGAGGTCGATAGCACCACGAATCGTTCAACGAGTGAAGGCAGGCTTCAGAACTTCAAGGTCATTTCCGCGTAGCCAAGATGGCCGTCTTTGCCGCGAGGGTAGATGGCCTGAATCACCGATTTCCCCTGCGCGAAGCCGTAATACAGGGTGAACGCGACGTGCGCGTTGACGGTGACATCGCCGCTCACATCGTAGAGGTTGGCCAAGCCCCGCGCGCCGCCCGCCGAGCGTGCCTGGTAACCGAAACTCCACGGCTGGAACGCGCCGCCGCCGATATACCAGTTGTCGCTGCGATTGGCCAGCCGAAGGCCGTGGTATTCGCTCTTGAGAACCAGCTTTTTGTGCGGCCGCACGGTGATTATGCCCATGAAGTCTTCGTTGTTCATCATGTCGAAGAAAGGGAAGCGGGCAAACGGCCGGGCGGTCGGCAGGATCTGGAAAAAAGTCGTGTGCTTCCCGCCGCTCGGGTTGCCGTCGCCGGTTCCGTAGTAGTAGCCGGCACGGAACCAGGGTTTTAGTTTGGGAAGGATCCTGGGTTGGAAGCCGGCTTCCAAATCAATCATACCGGCGCGGTGATCGAGCACGCCCCAGCGGCCGAACTGTCCGGCGCCAACGGCCAGGATGTCGAAGGCTCCGCCGCCGGTCTCGATAACATGCAGATAGTGCCCGCCGTAGGTTCCGATACGGACGTTGCCATGGTCGGTGGTGCGCGCCGCCGCCGGGCGGTTGTCCTGCTTCAGCACCTGCCGCCAGTCGTGGTAATAGATCCCGAACAGGCGCCACTCGCCGGTATTCTTCTTGCCCTTCTGCACCTGCCCCGTGGCCGACGCATAAGCGAACCCGGTCTTCATCCAACCCCAGGCGTCCACTTGAAAGACGCCGCGCGTGGGGAACGCCCCAATCAGCGTGTAGTTGATCTTCGGCCTGTTGTAGACGTAGTGGAAGCCGTCAAAGCTGCGCATCACGTGCGTGAAGACAAACGGGCCGAGCAGGCGCTGGTGGACACGATCGCGCTTGATGACGTCCATGGTGGGGTTCTTGGCCGTGACTTCACCGCCGTCCTGAAACTCGAAGCGGCCCACGCGAAGGCTGCTGAACTCGTTGCCGAACAGCCTTTTCACGCGAACAAAAACCTGCTTCGGGAAGACCATGCCGACGTTGCTTTTGCGGTCGTTGGAGGCAAAGTAACTGCCCCCCATTCCCAATTGTCCCTGGACCCCGGGGGCGATTGCATCGCTGGGAAGCGCCAACAGGATCGGAGACTCCAGTTCCAACATCCAGTCGAGCCTCGCTCCCGTCCCGCTGAAATTGAGCCGCAGAAGGTTGCCCATGAACGTATAGTCCGGGTTGCCGCTATCGGGGGTGAACCAGCCCCAGTTCTCGACCCGGCTGCGGATGCTCCCGCTCACGGCGACGGATCCCGGCTTGACCGGCTCCGGCGCCTGCTGTCCCCACAACGGGACGGCGATGACTGCCACGCCCAGGGCTAAGGTGTAACGCGGTCCGCGCGGCACAAAAACCAAGGTAGTGGTCGGCAGAACATTGAGTCCATAGTATTTTCCCGCTAGTCGATCGACTTAGGCGCCGTTTGTTGTTTTGCCATTCCTCTGTTTTGCCATTCCTCGCGTCGACCGCCGTTAGGATTACACTAGCCGTATGGGGAGCGAGGCGCGCGAAGACCGGAGGCCGCCTGGAGCGACGGGATTCGAAGCTCAAACACGATCAATTTCTGGCAGACACTGATCGATGGACCAAGGAGACGAGCGATGCAAAGCCACGAGGTTGTATCGAAAGACAAATGGATCGAGGCGCGCAAGGCGCATCTGGCGAAAGAGAAAGAGTTCACGCGGTTGCGCGATGAGCTTAGCCGGCAGCGGCGTGAGCTGCCGTGGGTCAAGGTCGAGAAGAACTACGTTTTCGAAAGCCCGCAGGGGAACGAATCGCTCGCCGATCTCTTCGAGAACTGCAGCCAGCTCATTGTCTATCACTTCATGTTCGATCCCGAGTGGACTGAGGGCTGCAAGAGCTGCTCGTTCTGGGCCGACAGCTACAACGGCATCGTCGTGCACCTGAAGCACCGCGACGTGACGCTCGTCGCCGTCTCCCGAGCCCCTCTGGCCACGCTCGAGGCCTTCAAGAAGCGGATGGGCTGGAGCTTCAAATGGGTATCTTCGCAAGGAAACGATTTCAACTACGACTACGGCGTCTCCTTTACACCCGAGCAGCGCGCGGCCGGCGAAGGGGTCTATAATTTTGGCACGAGCAAGTTCACGGGCCCGGAGGCGCCTGGTGTCAGCGTGTTCTACAAGGAAGCGGACGGCGCGATCTTCCACACATATTCGACCTACGCTCGCGGGCTCGACATGCTGAACGGCGCCTATCATCTCCTCGACGTGGTGCCGAAGGGACGCGACGAAGCCGGGTTCCCCTATCCGATGGCATGGCTGAGGCTCAAGGATCGATACCCCACGTGAGAGGCTGACTCACGCGACGGACGTCGAAACAGCCGCGCTTCCGCACATATGATTGGCGTCGCCATCTATTCGTAGCGTAGATCTCTGTATATGTTCTTTAACGGTCTACCGGTCGGAGATCCGCAGCCGCTTCTCCCGCAAGTCAAGGGTGAGCACGGAACGCGCCATCGCGGGATACCCAATCAGTCCGGTGATGGGAACTCCGTGTCTCTCACTGATAGACCGCAGATCCATCGCCACCACATCCGATTCCCAGGTGGACCGGCCAGCCAGTTCCAACTCTACCGGGAATGTCCGGGCCAGCGTGCCCACGGCGCCCCCGACCCCCTGCAAGTAGGCGTTGGTGGCCGACTGTGCCGACCACCGTGGGTCTACCGCCGAATAGACAGCACCCGAATCGAGAAGAAACTGCCCCGCGTGCCGGCGGTTCACTCGCACAGGTACCAGGATCAGATGGCCGACTTGCTGAAATGGGTAGAACCCGTCCGGCTCCCGGGCCGGCTCCGAATATGGGGTTAACTCCAGAATTCGCTTCGGGCCGTTGATCCGGATCAGGAAATCGCGGAATACCTCCACGCCGATCACGCCGTCGATGTCAGGCACCGGCTTTTCCGCGGAGACATCCACCGGTACGTTCCGCAAAACGAGATGTCCCAATTGCAGCCGGTGTGCGACTGCTGCCCGGGCGCTCCGGCGTTCGCTGCCAAAGCCTTCTACCGATGAGGGTCCCAGGTCCTCCAGGTTCAGTTTCCTGGCGGCGTTTCGCGAGATCAGAAGATTGCGGGCGCCGGTGTCGATCAGCAGGTGGATGTCGGGCCCGTCGTTCACTTGCGCCCGCAGTGCGAAACCCACGGGCTTTCCGTTGCGCCAGAAGAGGCTGGTCAGTTTCAGAACATACCCTTTGTAAGGGCTCTCCAGGGTGAGAAGTCCAGCCGTCCCATTGGCTTTGGCGGCGCCGCCGGGTATGGAGGCAGCGGACAGGCATCCTGCGGCAAGCGACGCCACCAGCAGCCGTCCTGCGAGCCCAAACCTCACGCGCCCAGTATATGACAATTCAATGACAATTGTGTTTCGGTCTGGTTACCGCACGTACCGGCGACCGCGGGCGCGGGGAGGTGCCGCCTGCAGGAGGAAAGTCCACGTCGTTCGTTTTTCGTCCAGTACGTGTTCGACTGCGGTTCGGCCGGGCGCCCCTGCTACAAACCGGCCTGCGGCCGGCAGGTCGCAGGTATGCAACCCTGCGCCGGTCTCTTCGACCGGCGCCTGGAGTTTCTACATTCCACGATGCACCTGCGGGCCAAATCCAGAGCGGCCCTGCCCAGCGCTGGCCACCCCTGGGACTATTCGGCTGCGTGTGCCTGGCACCGCGGCTTGTTTTCATACCGGCACACTTTCGTGGTGCCAGGCAACACGCGGCTGAGTAGTCCCAGTGGCGCGGCTGTTTCATACCGGCACACTTTCGTGGTGCCAGACACCACGCGGTGGAGTAGTCCCAGGGGCGCGCTGTTTCATACCGGCACACTCTCGTGGTGCCAAGCACCACGCGGTGGAGTAGTCCCAGGGGCGCGGCTGTTCCATACCGGCACACTTTCGTTGTGCCAGGCACCACGCGGTGGAGTAGTCCCAGGGGCGCGGCCGTTTCATACCGGCACACCTTCGTGGTGCCAGGTACCACGCGGTGGAGTAGTCCCAGGGGCGTGGCTGTTTCATACCGGCACACCTTCGTGGTGCCAGGCACCACGCGGTGGAGTATTCCCAGGGGCGCGGCTGTTTCATACCGGCACACTTTCGTGGTGCCAGGCACCACGGGGCTGAGTAGTCCCCAGGGGCGCGGCTGTTTCACACCGGCACACTTTTCGTGGTGCCAGGCACCACGCGGCAGCGGTGCAGAACGGACCGCCTCACATCAACCCTTCGAGCGCACCCAGCACCGCTGTTCACCCGACGTCCGATTGAGAACCGGGAATAAACTCTTTCACAGCTATCCATCCGCCATGGTTTTTGCCTGTTGACACCCGAGGGCGCGGATCTTCGATCCGCAGCGCCGGTCTCTTCGCTAGATATGGGTGCCCTTCAGCGCATCCTGGACGGCCGTGTTCATCATGGTCTCGGCCAACTTGTGCGTCACTTCGTTCAATACATCGATCTTCTGGCGAATCAGCAGATGGTCATTGCCGTGATAGACAAGCAGAAGCTGATTGATGGCATTGGCAATGGTGGCGCGCTCTTCGTCGGAGAGATCCAGGTAAGCGTCGTTGGCCTTGGCCTTCTCGACCGCGGCCAGGATCGTATCGGCTTCAACGCGTCCTTCGGCCAACTGGCGGGCCTGGAAATCCTCTTCCGCGAACTCGATCGACTCCAGGATCCGCGCTTCCACCTCTTCGTCGGTTAGACCGTAGCTCGCCTTGACGTCGACCGACTGCTCGCGGCCCGTACGCTGATCCCGCGCGGTGACATTGAGGATTCCGTTCGCGTCGATGAGAAACCGCACCTCGATGCGGGCCATTCCGGCGGGCATCGTGTCGATGTCCTTCAGATCGAACCGCGCCAGACTGCGGCAATCCCTGGCAAGCTCGCGTTCGCCCTGCACCACGTGGATCAGGACGTTGCGCTGGCCATCCACGGCGGTTGTGAACGTTTCCGTGGCGCTCGCCGGGATGGTGGAGTTGCGGTGAACCAGCTTAGACACCACACCGCCCATGGTTTCGATTCCCAGCGAGAGTGGCGTGACGTCCAGCAGCAGTTGATCTTCGACCGTGCCCGACAGAATGCCGGCTTGCACGGCGGCGCCCAACGCCACGACCTCGTCGGGATTCAGATCCGTATGGGGCTTGGCGCGAAACAGCGTCTCCACCGCGCGGCGTACCAGGGGGATGCGAGTGGAACCGCCCACCAGCACTACCTCGTCAATCTGTTCCGGGGTCACGCCGGCGTCGGCAATGCACTGCCGGCAGGGGCCCATCGTTCGATCGACGATCTCGGCGATCAGCTTTTCGAACAGTTCGCGATCTATCCTGCGCTCGTATTTCCTGCCGCGAAACTCCACCTGGATCGTGGTGAACGGAACAAACGACAGCTCTTCTTTTGCGCGAATGACCGCGCGGCGGACTAGTTGCACCGCTTCGTTGAGGGCGGAGACATCCTCGCCCCATTCGGTGCGAATGTCTTCGAGCGCAATGCGGATCAACCGGTTGTCGATGTCGTCGCCGCCCAGGTGCGTGTCGCCGTTGGTGGCCAGCACCTCGAACAGGCCTTCCTGCAAGCGAAGAATGGAAATGTCGAAGGTGCCGCCGCCGAGGTCGTAGACGGCGACGATACCTTCCTTGCGCTTGTCGAGTCCGTATGCAAGTGCCGCGGCGGTGGGCTCGTTCACCAGGCGCAGTACGTCCAGGCCGGCGATGCGGCCGGCATCCTTGGTTGCCTGTCGTTGCGCGTCGTTGAAGTAGGCGGGCACGGTGATGACGGCCTTGGTGATGGGCTCGCCGAGCGCGGTTTCGGCGTTCCACTTCAACTGCCGCAGGACGAATGCCGAGATCTCCGGCGGTGTGTAGACCTTTTCGCCAAGCTGTAGTTGGATGACCGAGTCGCTCCCGGGTGCGATCCGGAACGGAAACAGCTTCAATTCGTCCTGGACATCGCCCACGCCCCGGCCCATCAGCCGCTTCACGGAATAGACCGTGCGTTCCGGATCGGTAATCAGGGCATCGCGCGCCGCCGCGCCGACCAGGATCTCCCCGGATGCGGCCGCCGACACCACGCTCGGAACCAGCCTGCCGCCGTCGCCGCCCGGAATGATGCGCGGGTGCGTCAGGTCCATATAGGCGACCAGGCTGTTGGTGGTGCCCAGATCGATGCCAACCACCCGGTCGGCGGGCCGGTTTCCGAAGTCGATTTCAAGAGGAGTCATTCGATGGATTCGAGGCTCACGCCGCGCGTTCCAGCGCGACCGTGACCTCATTCAGGAGATTGCTGATGTACTTGCGGCGGTTCAGATACCCGCGGACCCGCCCCAGGACCGATTGATCCCGCGACTGGTCATATTCGGTGAAGGCGCGTTCGAGGTCGGCATCGATCTCGCCGAGCAACCCTCCAAAGCGCTTTCCAGCCTCTTCGAGATGCGGCCGGACCGACGGATCGCCGTGCCGGATCTCTTCCAGTGCCATGTTCAGTTCGAAGACTTCTTCCAACAGGTCTGAGGGGACATGCTTGCTCCCCTGCTCGCCGATGGGCAGCCCATTTTCCTTGAGCACGTACTCCGCGCGGCGGACCGGATCGCGAAGAATCCGGTAGCCGTCGTTCAGCAGCGCCGACGCGTCGGTGGAATACTGCTGCTCCCGCTCGGACTTCCGCGAGAACAAGTCGGGGTGCAGGCGCCGGCTCAACGCGTAGAAGCGCTGCTCCAGGTCCTTGCGATCGATCGAGAGGCTGTGAGGCAGCCCGAACAATTCGAAAATCCCCGCAAAGGGCGCCTGGATTGCGCGGCAGGATTCACAAAACAGCCCCGCCGCGGCTTTGCCGCAACTCCAGCAGGGAGCGCTCATCAGCCAGTGAACGACGTCCCGCAGCCGCAGCTTTTCTGGGCGTTCGGGTTCTCAAAGACAAAGCCCGACTGCATCAGGGATTCTTTGTAATCGAGCGTCATGCCATGGAGGTAGATCAGGCTCTTCGGGTCCACCACGATCTTGACACCGTCGAAGAACAACACACGGTCCTTGGGGCGCTCTTTGCCGTCGAACTTGAATTGATAGCTGAGACCGCTGCAACCACCGCCGAGAACCCCCAGCCGCAGCGCGCCGTCGGTAATTCCTTCCTTGGCAAAAGCGGCTTTGATCTTCTCGACAGCCTTGGGGGTCACATGGATCTCCGTCCCTTGCGGGACTGGCCGGGAGATTTCAGGATTTACGAGCATCGTCGACATTGTTGTACCCATTTGCCGCTCTTCAATTCAAGCGGCCCGGCGGGGCGCTCGCGTTCGCCCCGCCAACCTTTGACCTTTTCAGGCGACCGCTTGCTCGGACTCCGCCTGAACATTCTGCTTATTCTTGTAGTCCTTGATGGCCGCCCTGATTGCGTCCTCGGCGAGCACGGAGCAGTGAATCTTTACCGGCGGCAGGCTCAACTCGTTGACGATCTCCGTATTGCGGATGCTCAACGCTTCGTCCACCGTCCTGCCCTTGAGCATTTCGGTGGCGAGCGAGGAACTGGCAATCGCGCTGCCGCAGCCGAAGGTCTTGAACCTGGCGTCTTCAATCAAGCCCGTCGCGGGGTTGACCTTCACCTGTAGCTTCATCACGTCGCCGCACTCCGGGGCGCCGACCATTCCGGTCCCCACGTTCGGATCCGCCTTGTCCATCGAACCCACGTTGCGGGGGTTGTTGTAGTGATCGAGAACTTTGTCCGAGTATGCCATGTCGCGTTTTTCTCCAAGTGAAAATTGAAAATTCCTTAGTGCGCTTCCGCCGCCCATTCGACCTTGCTGAGGTCGATGCCTTCTTTGGCCATCTCGTAAAGCGGGGACAGATCGCGCAGTTTCCTCACCGCTTCCACCACGCGGTTCCCCACGTATTCCACTTCTTCATCGGTGTTGAAGCGGCCGATCCCGAAGCGGATCGACGTGTGTGCCAGATCGTCGCCAACACCCAGCGCCTTGAGTACGTAGCTTGGTTCGAGCGTGGCAGACGTGCAGGCCGAACCGCTCGAGACCGCGATGTCATTGATGCCCATCAAGAGGCTCTCGCCCTCGACATAGGCGAAACTCATATTCAGGTTGTGCGGCAGGCGGCTCTCCATCGTGCCGTTGATGAAGGTCTCGTCCAGGTTCGACTCGAGAATGAACCGCAGCCTGTCTCGCATCCGCCGCAGGCGCGCCGACTCCTGCGCCATCTCTTTCTGGCCGATCGCGCACGCTTCGCCGAAGCCGACGATCCCGGGCGTGTTGAGCGTGCCGGAACGCATACCGCGTTCATGGCCGCCGCCGTCGATCTGGGCCGTGATCTGCACGCGGGGATTGCGGCGCCGCACATAGAGCGCGCCCACTCCCTTCGGTCCATAGATCTTGTGCGCGGTGAGCGACATCAGATCGATGTTGTCGTTGATCACGTTCACGGGAATCTTGCCTGCTGCCTGAACGCCGTCGGTGTGGAATAGCACGCCCCGCTCCTTGCAGAGCTTGCCGATCTCCGCGACCGGTTGCACCACGCCGATTTCGTTGTTGGCGTACATGATGCTGACCAGGATCGTCTTGTCGGTGATGGCGCGGCGCAGTTGATCCAGGTCCACCAGTCCGTCCGGCCTCAGCGCCAGGTACGTTACGCGGAAGCCGTTCTTCTCGAGCTTCTTGCAGGTGTCCAGAACCGCCTTGTGCTCCGTAGCCGCCGTGATGAGGTGATTGCCCCGCTCGGCGTACATCTCGGCCACGCCCTTCAGCGCGAGGTTATTCGACTCGGTCGCGCCGCTCGTGAAGATGATTTCTTTCGAATTGGCGCCAATCAGGCTGGCAATCTGGCCTCGGGCCTTCTCCACGGCCTCTTCCGACTCCCAGCCAAAGGCATGATTCCGGCTTGCGGCGTTCCCGAACCTCTCGGTGAAGTACGGCAGCATGGCCTGGAGGACGCGTGGGTCCATCGGCGTCGTCGCGTGATTGTCGAAATAAACCGGCATCTTCATAAGTGTGTTTCCTGCCCCTCAGGCGTGTATGAGTTGAATCAGTCCTTCCCGCATGGAGGGCGCCGGCCCGACCGGCACTTCCATGTCCTCCCGAGCAATATCGGCAACCGAAATTGCATTCAGCAACTGAATGATGCCCTCGTGGATCTTGCGCAGCGGTTCCCGCACCGTGCACCGGTCGGAATGGCCGCAATCGCGATGATCGGTGAAACAGGACGTCAGGATGATCGGACCATCGATGGCGCGGATCACTTCCAGGGCGCTGATGTGCCGGGCCTCCCGGGCCAGTTTGTACCCGCCATTGGTTCCCGGTAGTGACTGCAGAATTCCGGTGCGGGTCAGCCGCTGCATGACCTTAGCCAGCAACGGCAGCGGAATCCCATAGGAGTCGGCGATCTCCTTGGCGCTGGACGTCGCACGGGTAGCCGAGACAGCCAGGTGCCTGAGAGCGATCAAACCGTAGTCGGCCTTTTTGGTCAGCTTCAGCATTATCGATTCCCGACCGAATGAGTCCTTGATCTGAGTTTACCCGACTTCCGCCATTGAGGTCAAGCACTTAAATGGCGACCGAACTTGTCCTCTATATTATAGACCGAAAGGGTCCTAGTGACGGAGCAGCGCCTGAATGTCACGGCTGCCGTGCACTACCCGCAGAATGACCACGTCTTCGCCTTGGACAGATAATGACGTAATCACGTACTGGGAAACTCCTCAGACCTCGTCGTAGATCTTCATCACGACGGCGCCCGAGGGAAATCCGGCTAGCAGCCAGAACTTCTCAGTAATAGAGTCAATCAGTCTGTCAGCGATCTCGATGCTCCCGCTTTGACGGGCCACGTAGAGCCAGATTTGGGCGAGGTCGGATTCCGCTTGCGGTGCAAGACGATGTGCCATCAGGAGCGCGTCGTCGGCTCAAGGGAGAGCCGGGCACGACCTCGGAGTTTCACTTCGTCCGCAAGTTCCCGCATCGATCGCTCCGTGATTGCGCGTCCCTCCCCAAGGGCAAGAGACGCTTCGGCAGCATCGACATCCGCCAGGATTTGCGCTCTGGTCCGCTCGCGTTCTTCCCACAACGATAAGGCTTCGCGCACCGCGTCCTCTTCGCTGTGAACCCGGCCGGTCTCGATGGCCTGCCGGACGAACGCTCTCTGGTCGGACGTGAGCTCGACTTCCATGCCTGCCAGTCTAGGAACCCGGCTCGTCTCTGTCAAGCAAAACCGCCGCCGACAGTGCTTCGGGACTTCCCGTCTCAAGCCAACAGTTCGCTTACCGGCTCGAACGGTTCATCGACCACGCGGACCGGCCGGCCGATGGAGGTCGTGAACACCTTGCGGTAATCGACTCCCAGCTTGTGATACACGGTGGCCAGGATCTCCTCCACGTGAACCCGACGTTCGGCCACCGCCTGGCAGTTGCGATCCGTCTTGCCGATGACGCGACCGCCGCGGATACCGCCTCCCGCCATCACGATCGAGTAAGCGTTCGGCCAGTGGTCGCGCCCGGCGTTGACGTTGATCTCCGGAGTACGGCCGAACTCGGTGGCGGCAATCACCAGCGTCTTCGACATCATGCCGCGTTCCGTCAGGTCTTCGAGCAGACCGGCGAACGCCCGGTCGAACTCGGGGAGATTGTCGCGCGACAGGTTCCGGAAGACCTCCTGGTGATGATCCCAGTTCCCGCTCCGGACACTCACCAGGCGTACCCCGGACTCGACCAAACGGCGTGCCAGCAGACATCCCTGGCCCATCGCCGTCCGTCCGTACCGTTCGCGCAGTTTCTCCGGTTCGGAGGCGATGTCGAAGGCCTTGCGCGCGCGCTCCGAACGGATCAGAGACAGAGCCGTCTGGTAGTGCGTGCTCATCTTATCCACGGCCTGAATGGTGTCGAACTGGCGGAAGTAGTTGTCGGCCACCGTGAGAAGCGACTTCCTGCGCTCCACCCTTGCCCAGTCGACGCCCATCGGCAGGTCGAGGTCGCGCACCCGGTAGTTGGGAGTATTCGGGTTGCCGGCCGAGAACGGGTTGTGCCGCGGCCCCAGGAACGCAGCCTGTTCCCAGAAGGACGCGCCGCCGCCCGTGATGATGTAGCTCGGCAGTTCGTTCCTCGGCGTCAACTCGTGGCTGACGATCGATCCCATCGATGGATAGTTCAACCCGGGAAGGGGAGCGTGGCCGCTGAGACTAAACGCCTGCGCGGTCTCGTGAACGGCGTCCTTGCCGGTCATCGACCGGATGATCACGTACTTGTCCGCCTGCCTGGCGCTGAGCGGAAGGTGCTCCCCGATGAAGATGCCGTCCGCGTTGGTCGGGATGGGCTTGAACAAGCCCCGGTATTTTTCGTCGGCCTCGGGCTTGGGATCCCAGGTCTCGAACTGGCTCATGCCGCCGGCGCACCACAACAGGATGACGGAGACATCCGCGGGGCTCGGTTCCGCGGCCTGGAGACGGAGCGCGTCGCCGAGGTGCATCGACCCCCAGGCGGAGAGCGCTCCGACCCGGAGAAAGGTCCTGCGATTGAATTCGTTTAGCGCCACGGTTCCCCTCCTCAGTAAATGTGGGCGAACTCCTTGGAATTGAGGATAGCCCAAAGAATGTCCTGATAGACTTTCTTCCGCGTTTCCGCATTGGCGGATTCGGACAAAAGAGTCTGAGAGGCTTCCAGTTCGGGAGCCGTCGGCGTACGGGTCAGCGCGGCCTGGTAGATTTCCGACAGCCGCCGCCGGTCGTCCCACATCTCGTTGGCCAACACCCGATCGACGATGTTGTTGCGGGCCGTGGTCAGGTTCTGCATCAAGTCGCCGTTGATCAGATGCATGGCTTGGGCCACATCGGGCTCGTGGTTGCGTTCGCAGATCTGGTCGCGCTGCCCGACCTTGCCGAACGCCGTCAGGAAGTAGTTCGGAGAGCCGACCGCCACCGCCATGGCCCGGTCCCCGGGCGGCGCGCCTGGAATCTTTTGCCGTGCTTCGGTGGCTTGCCCCATCGTGTCGAACAGCACTTCCGCCATCTGCCGCTTTGGGTAGTAGCGGGCATAGTTCATCGTATCCGCCTGGTTGCCGGGCAGCGGCGCCGATGACAACTGGTACGTCTGTGAATTCAGAATGGCCCGCATCAGCGCGCGCAGGTCGTAGCGCTCCCGTGCCAGGTGGCCGGCCAGGGCATCCAGAAGCGCCGGGTTGGACGGAGGGTTGGAAACCCGGAAATCGTCCACCGGTTCCACCACGCCGCGGCCGAGATAGTGCCTCCAGATGCGATTGACGATCGCGCGCGTGAACCACGGATTCCGCGGAGAGGTGAGCCACGTGGCCAATTTCTCTCGAACGTCTTCGCCCTCCCGCGACTCCACCTCCTGGCCGCCCAGGTAGCGCGGCTTCACCGGCGTCTTGGTCTTCGGGTGAAGCAGTTCCTTATTGTTGTTCACGTAGTCGTACGTGGGTTTCCCGTTCGGCCGCAGCACCACGGAATGCTCGAACAGCCCGTAAGGCTCAGCCTTGCGCGACAAGCGGGAGAAGAACGCGGCGATCCCGTAGAAGTCGTTCTGCGTCCAGTTCTCCCAAGGGTGGTCGTGGCACTTGGCGCAGTCCATACGCACGCCCAGCAGCGACTGGCTGACTTGCGTGACCATCCCCTCCGGCCCGGTGAACAACCCCGAGTAAAAATTCGCCGTCGGGTCGTATACGAACGACCCGCTCCCCAGGATCATCTGGCGGACCATCTGGTCGTACGGCTTGTGCTGCTCGAGCGATTTCCGGATCCAGCGATGGAGTTGCCAGCCGCCCTTCACTCCCGACCAGGCGAGTTGGTAGAGGTCGGCGAATTTCATCGCCCACAGGTCCACGAATTCCGGCCGCCCCAGCAGCGAGTCGATGAGTTTGGCGCGCTTCTCCGGGTCGGTGCTTGCCAGAAACTCCCGGGCTTCGGCGCGAGTGGGCAGCACGCCGATCGTGTCCAGGAAGGCTCGCCGCAGAAAGACCTCATCGCCGGCGGGAGCCGAAGGCTCGATGTTCAGCTTCCGCCATTTCGCGATCACCTGTTCGTCAATGAAGTTCCTGGGGGCGGGGTAGGCGAAGCCGGCCGGCAGCGCGCGACCTGTGATCACGGCCACCCGCGCCACCGCTGTCTTGCCCTGGGTCCGGATCATGATCGCCGTCTCGCCCGGCCGTCGTGCCGTGACGATTCCCGCTTCGTCGACGCTTGCGACGGACTCGTCGTTGGAGGAGTACCGAACGTGCCGCGTAACATCCGCCACGCTCCCGTCCGAATACGTGCCGGAGATCACCAGCCGCTGAGTGGCGTCCGCGCCTGCCAGCACGCGTTCCGCTGGATACGCTTTTACGTCCGTGAGGTCGGGTCCCCCGCTGTCGTAGGGGATTCCGGCTGCGATCCATTCCCGGATCGTCTGATAGGCCGCTGAATCCACCTTGAACCGGACTCCACCCCCGTGCGGCGTCTGGAACGATGGCTTGCGCAGCAGCAGCGATTTCGCGGGATCGGTGAGATCCACCCTCCGGCCTCCCGAGCCTTTGACGATGGCCTCGTAGTCCACATCCGGCCGTCCGCCAAACAGCGACAGTTTGAAGTCCCCCTTTCCTCGAACGGAACCGTGACAGTTGGAGCCTGTGCAGCCGCGCTCCGTCAGAATGGGCGACACATCACGGACGAAGCTCACGGGCTGGGAAGCGTTCAACGCCTGGACGGAAACCTCGGCCGACGCCTTCTTCCCTTCGTATAGGGCTGTCAGCCGAGCCTGGCCTTCCGCCTTCGGCACCAGGACGCCTGCGGCGGTCACCGCGAACAAAGGGTTCTGCGAAAACGTGACCGCAGAGGTCACGTCGCGCTCCCGCCCATCCGGGTACACTGCTGTCACCAGCAAAGCCTGTTGGGCCTTGCTTCCGCGGAGGTGAATCCCGGAAGGATACAGGCTGATGCGGGCCGGGAGTTCCGCGCTCCAGGCCAGCGGCACGAGAAGAAACCATGCCGGCAAGTTCCTAATGCTTCGCATGCCCCTCTTCCTCCACAAAGATTACTTCAATGTCGGGGGTCGACTTCCGGTACGTCTCTCCCGCAGTCTCGGCCGTGCCCACCAGGGATAGCCACGCGGACCCCTCGGCGGGCGTCCCCTCCGCGCGCAGGCTGACGGTGATCTGGTCGTGCGCGGGCGAAACGGAGAATCGTTCGATGCGGACTCCCGCCGGCATCCGGCCCGCCTCCACCCGAATCCCGGGGAACGGTGCGGATTTGCCCATCCAGCGGACTCCCAGCGAGACATCCTTGCTCTTGCCAGGGGTCATCTTGATCGTCGCCGGCCCCTCCAGATCGAACCACGGAGAAGACCCGATCGTGAGCACGAACTCCTGATCATCTCCCGGTCCCCGCAGATAGCCCGTCTGCTGCCAGGGGTACCAGACGGCTGCGTGCTGCTCGATCGTCTTGCCGGATCGAGTTCCCCGCGCCCGCACGCGCAGCACGTGCGCTCCGGAGGGCGCGCCGGTGTGAACCTGTACCGGCAGTTCGACGTTCGTGCCGTCGAAAAAGAAGTCCTCGCTGAAGGTGCCGCGGAAGTGGGTATTGACCGGTTCTGCGGTGACCCGTTTCGACTCCACGCGAGCCGGCAGACCTTCGACCCATACCTCCACTGGCGTGTCCCATCCCGCAGTCCGCTTCACGCGCACGGGCAACAGCGCTGTCTGGCCGGGTGACGCGGAAAGCTGATTCGTCAGCGTGTGGACCTCAAACCGGGGATCGGCCCTCCCGATCAGAAGCCGGTAGACAAAGCTCTCGTGCCCCCGCATGCCGGCGTCGCGGAACTCGATGCGATAGCGTCCCGCGCGTTCGAAGCGGTGCGCCAGGTGAAAGTCGACGGTGGGCGGTTCCTTGTCGAAGCCGTTGGGCGCTGCCTCATCCATGAACGCAAGCGCCTTTCCCGCCGAGTCGTAAATCGTCACTGCCGGGTCCAGGAAGTTGCCGAGGCTCATGGCGTCGCCCTGCAGCATCACCCGGTCGCCGGCGCCGGCCTCAATCCAGAATTCGTCCGCCTGCTTCGGTTGCGCGATGATGCCGTTCACCACCCTCACGGGATCGAGGGCCACGGGTTTGGACACCGGAGTTCCGTTGAGCACGATCTCCTCGAAATCGGAGACCACAAAGGGAAGCGCGCCCGGGAGTTCCACGTCCCCGGATTTTAGCCGGATCCGGTACATCCCGGGGTCGAGCGAGGAAGGCAGGGACAATCGGGCTATCAGCCGTTCCGGCTTGCGGTCGACGATGTAGACGGGAACGCGCTGCCCATCCATTTCCAGTCCGTCCGCCCGCGAGAGGTTCACGCCGGTGAACGACACGGTCACCTGGCTGCCTCTGCGTCCGCCGGCCGGGTAGAGATAGCGCGCGTAGGGCACGCCGCCCATGACAAGCCGGTATTCGGCGGCGGCGGAGCCCCCTTCGCGAAAGCCCGAGACGCGCAGCACATATTCGCCCGCTCGGTCGAAACGATGGATCAGGCGCGGATCCTTGTCGAAAAAGGAATCGTCCTCGAACGCGATCTCGCGCCCCGTGCCGTCGGCGAGCGACAACGCGGCATCGAAGCGCGTGCCGACCCGGGAAGAGCTGAGGTCAAACACCAGCGTCTGGCCGGCCTCGGCGCGGAACCGGAAGTAATCGTAGTCCCCGGCCGGGATCCGGCCGTTGACCACCGAGGGCAGTTCAAGGCTCTGCGCCTTGGCCGGGTCGTTGTTCGGCTCCGCCTCCGTGGTTTCCGGCAGCGCACCGATGTCGAACGCCTGCACGAACGAGCCGTTGGGCGTGAATACGCGGAGGTCGCGGCGATA
>JBJXGR010000058.1:0-9793 GCA_046160045.1 Bryobacteraceae bacterium | reverse complement strand
GTCCATGAACTTGGCGGTCCGGCCATTCACAATGGCTCAGACGAGCAGCAGCGCTCCTTCGACTCCACCTGCCGCAAGCTCCATAGGTTCCTCGCCTCCTGACCCACAGATTCCTCGGACGAGCCTTGCAAGGATTGGGCGCGATAGCTCCGACCTGAATGCGTCGGTTGACATCCAGAAGATATGGGCCGCCCAAGCCAGCGTAAGGAGGCGCCAGATAATGACACTTGCCGCCATAATTAGTATTGGAACGCGAATGCGTGGGCAGGCCTTCGTCTCGGCGCGCCAATGGCCCTCTGCGCAATCGTGACCCCAAGACGTTCGGGCTCACCCGATGTGTCTGAACAATGTCCTGCTGAGCGATGTGAGGATCCAACTCGGCACACGCGAAAGGATGCCTTTCGCCACTTGCATCTTCCAACGCGACGCAGGGGTATAGTCGGCGAACGAACGCGCACTAGTTGTGAATCTTGAGTACGTGAGCGGCGAGCTTGCGCCGCCCCAGCGGTTCTTAAAGGTGATGAGACCGGTCTGCCCTATCTCAGATCGCCCAAGGTCCAATATCCGCAGCCCTTCCCTTTTGGATTCCTGGATTGATCTCCAGAACAGAAGGTGCGTCCCTCCCAGGGTATTAAAACGGGCGTCAGAGCACCCGTATTTATACACCAGCGTGTCCTTGTGGCGCAGCGTCAGGATAGAAGCGACCGGCCGCCCACGCAAGGATGCCACCCGAATCTTTAGATCGTCTCCGAAACAATCGATTAGGTTCTGAAACCACAGCTTGGGCTGGGGAGGGGCCCGGTGGCGCTGCCGCGTGAGAATCAGGAGACGATAGAAAGAATTCAGGAGTGATTCCGATCGTCCTTCCTCATAATCCAGGCCTTCCCGCTCCGCACGGCGAATCTTGCGCTGAGTCGAGTCCCGATGGCAGTTCCGGAACAGCGTTTCGATGTCAGGCGTGAGATCCAGCAGGTGGAGTAAATAGGGGTAGGTCGATTGCGACAGAGACGCATCGCCGCCGATTGACTCTAGCGTACGCAACTCAAAGTAACGGTGATTGTCGTTTTGCAGATCCCGCTTCAGCGTCGCATGGAGTTCGGGCAGTTGCTCCCTGCTAGCCAGCAGGGGATCACAATGGTCGGAAAAGGGCAGCGAAACCAGGCGACGTCCTGTCAGCCAACTGTCGACCACGCAGAACGGCACACCATCCGGCAAATCGGCGCCAGTTGCACAACTCGTATAGACGACGGGCTGGTACCCATAGGTCCGATGAAGAGCCGTCAGCCACGTGGAGGTGTGAAAGACCGACGAGTTCGGGTGTCTTTCGACCAGAGGGTTCCATCGAGGGTCAGTCAGCGGATGGATCTTGTCGAATATCTGAGTCTCCTTGGGGGCAGCCGGAACCGCCCTAACGGCGAAAAAGTGCGGGCCTCGCCCTGGGCCTCGCCCGGCGGTGGCGGGCGGGCGGCTGATCGTAAGAACGGAGAGGAAGCTCATCTGCTACCCCTGACGCTCCGAACGCGACGTCAGAACTGGAAGTAGATGAACTCAGTCTTGTCGAAGACGCCGAAGAACACGATGCTGTAAAAGCAGGAGACGTAGCAAGCCCAGCGCAGTCTCGGCATATCCCAGAGCCGCCATACCAGGCGGGGCTGTTTCCACTGCACGAAGTCAACCAGCAGCAGGATGCCGATTGCCCAACCGAGGATCAGCATTTGGAAGCGGCCCAGGCCCAACTCGAGCCGGGACAAGTCCGCCGGGGCTCCCCATTGCAGGGAGGTCGAGAGGATGTAGAATGCGTCGCTCAGGTTGTTGGCGCGGAAGAAGACCCAGCTGACCAGCACCAGCAGGAAGCAAGTGCAGATCTGCAGGGCCGCACGGAGAGTAGGGATCCGATCCAGTCCGAGGAGGGAGGACGCGCGGTCTCTGAACGACTGCGAGGCGATGGAGGCCGCAACGCAAATGCCGTGGAGCAGTCCCCAGAGGACGAACTTCCAGGCCGCGCCATGCCACAGGCCGCAAACGACGAAGACGACCACAACGGCGGCCATCTGCCTGGCCTGCGACCGGTGGCCGCTGGTCAACGGGAAGAACAGGTAGTCTCTGATCCAGGTCGAAAGCGAGATGTGCCATTGCCGCCAGAACTCGATGATGGAGCGCGAGAAGTACGGCTGCCTGAAGTTGGTCATCAGATTGAAGCCGAGAATTCTGGCCGATCCGATGGCGATGTCGGAATAGCCGGAAAAATCGCAGTAGATCTGGAAGGCGAAGAACAGCGTCGTCAGCACCAGGACCGGGCCTGGGTAGGACTGTGGAGTTGCGTAGACGCGGTCGACGGTGATGCCAGCCAGGTCGGCGATGACCAGCTTCTTGAACATGCCCCAGAGGATGAGCTGAAGCCCGGTGCGCAAGCGGTCAAAGGAGAACTCGTGGGCGACATAAAACTGAGGAAGCAGCGACGTCGCCCGTTCGATAGGGCCAGCGACAAGCTGGGGGAAGAAGGACACATAGAGGGCAAAGAGGCCGAGGTGTTTTTCGGCGGGAATCTGCCGCCGGTAGACGTCGATCGTGTAGCTCAGCGTCTGGAACGTGTAGAAAGAGATCCCGACGGGGAGAAGCAGGTGGTAGACCGGGACGCTGTGCGAACCGCCGAACGCGGCGAGCAGCATGTTCGCGGATTCGGCGGCGAACGCCAGGTATTTGAAAGCGAACAGAACGCCGAGATTGCCGGCCATGGAAACGGCGAGCAGGAGGCGCCTGCGAAGTGGATCCTGGGCGGCGTCGATGAGGCGTCCGGCGACGTAGTCGATGAGAGTCGATGCCGCCAGGAGAATGCCGAACTCCGGCTTCCACGACATGTAGAAGTAGTAGCTGCCGGCGAGCAGAAGAGCCCATCGCCATCTGTGAGGGAATGCGAAGAAAAGGCAGACGATGGCGACGAAGAACAGAACGTATTCGGAGGAGTTGAAGAGCACGGCGGATCCTCCTCTCACAAAATGCGGCTGAGGGCCTGCCAGAGCTTTTGCGTATAGAGTCGGGCGCCCTCACGGTTGAGGTGATTCGGGTCGGAGAAGTGGTGGTTGTCGAAGAGCCAGTAGTCTGGTCCGGCCAGGACGATGCGACTGTGATTGGTTCTCTGATCCCGATCAGCAGCCGGAGCGCATTCATTGGCTCTGTAGTAATTCGGAATCAGGATGAGGTGAAAGCCATAGCGCTCGGCCAGCCGAAGCAGCGCCGCAGTTTCCGGGGAGCGGCTGTCGACGCTTCTCAGCCGGGGCTTGTCCGGCGTGTCCGATGGAGTGGAGAAGTCCGGCGGCAGCCGGTGGTCGGGGTAGTAGCTCAACCATTCGATCAGCCGGTAGCCGCGGTCATTCAACAGCGCGGCAGCATCGTCGCGAACCTGTCCATAGAATGCGGCCGGCCCGCCGCGCTTGATGGAGAGCGTGAGGAAGACGAAGAGGTTCTTGGGGAGCAGCCGGAACGGGAAGACGGTGTCAACCAGTTCAGTGTCGGAGGGGAGCCGGCCGGAAAGTTGCGGCGCGGGCTCACTGAGGCCGGGGGCGCTCATCGCGAGGACCTGGGTTGGGCATTGGCCGCGTTCGCAGATCCGGGCAAGATGACCGATGAACTCCTTCTCGAGGATCAGGCCGAGGTTGAATGAGGAGGTCAAGCCGCCGGAGATCTCGTCGAGCAGCTTCGGCATGAACGAGCAGACGGTTCTGCTGTCGCCGAAGGCGGCGAGCCGCGAGCGCGGTCCCGGTGAGAACAGTTGGGCGGACTCGATGGCCTCGCGCTTGACCCAATTGACGAGCTCGCCGCGCGTCTGCAGATAGGGGAAACCCGCGTGAATGAAGTATGCGGCGATCCAAACGGGGGCTGTAACGGCCGCCGCGCGGCAGAACAGGCGCACACTGGCACTGACCTCGCTCGAGACAGGGCGCCATCCTCGCCTCATCCCGGCCTTTCCTGACAACTGGATACTAACCGGAATTTCCATTTTGGGTATCCAGGGCCTAACTACGATAGCACCGACAGTTCCGTTCTTGAGACCTTGCCGGCACTATTCTTCGGCAGTGTCGCCACGACCACGATTTGCCGAGGAACCAGTCGCGGCGGCAAGCGTTCCCGACAAAACCGCTCCACGCGCTCCATGAAGCCGGCGCCGTCACGCACGCGCGGCACAACAAAAGCTTTGGCCGCCTCGCCGAGCACGGGGTCGGGAATACCGATCACTGCGGCTTCAAGCAACTCTTCAAATTCCAGCAACTGCTCTTCCAGTTTGCCGCAACTGATACGCTCTCCGCCACACTTGAGGAAGTCCTTGGCTCGGTCGACGATGTAGATAAAGCCATCCTCATCCACCGTTGCCAGGTCCCCTGTATAGAGGTTCCCGCTCCGAAAAGAGGATGCGGACTCTTCGGGGGCAGACCAGTATCCCATCGTTACGTTTTCACCCGTAGCAACGATCTCGCCCACCTCGCCGGGATACACGTCCCTTCCCGACTCATCCAGCACCCGCAGCTTGACTCCCGGCAAGCCTTTGCCGATTGAACCAAGCTTTTCGTCCAGTAACTCAGGCGGCAGACACGAAAGTCTGGCGGTCGCCTCTGTTTGCCCGTACATGACATACACCTTGGTTGCCGGCAGAGCTTGGCGAAGCTCAGCGACAAACGACGGGGCCAGGCGTCCGCCCGCCTGTTGGACATATCGCAAGCGAGGAAACTTCTTCTTGTTCAGGCTGGAAGCGCGAAGCAGTATTTGAAAATGGCTCGGTACTCCAGCGAATCCGGTGCATTCCGTCTCAATCATTCGTTGAAGCACGGTTTCCGGATACATGAAGCGAGAATCCACCACGAGGCTGCCCCCGACTCTCAAGTGAGTATGAAGAAGCGATGTGCCGAAGCAGTAGTGAAAGGGCAGCACCGTCATGATTCGATCCGACTTGGTTAAACAGAGGGATTCGATGATGGATTCGGTGTTGGCGATGATGTTCGAGTGGGACACCATGACCCCGCGCGGCTGGCCAGTGGACCCCGAGGTAAACATCAGCGCCGCCAAATCGTCCGGCCCGTGCTGCGGCCAGTCGCAGCGGCTTTCCGGGGCTGCGCTGAACACGGCGGAAGCGCTCTCGAGTGAGGCGACACCGGGCAGATCTGCGGTCTCGCCGTCAGTCATCAGGTGAAGGCCCGCGAGGCTTTGGGCATGGCGCGCCGCGAATCCGACCTGAGCAAAGACGATCCTCGCTTCCGTAATCCGCAGAATATGGTCGAGGTCATTCGCCTTCACGCTCGCCGGCAAAGGCACGCAGACCAAGCCCGCACGCATGATCCCCAGGTACGCCGATACCCAGAACGCCGAGTTCTCCCCAATGAGCACGGCGCGGTCGCCAGGAACCCCCTTCCCGAACAAGCTTCGGGCGATCTGCGCCGAGCGGGCCCGCAGTTCCCCGTAGCTGCAGTCGTGGCGGAGGAACTGAAGGGCGCACTGGGATCCTTCCTTTCCTTCCAGAAGGTACTCGGTTACGTTGGAAGACTTATGCAACATCCGGATCGGCATGGCAGACCGGAGTGTTTACACCACACTCAGGGCTGAGGCATGAAGGTAGCGCGCTACCTTGCGCTTGGACTCGATCACGCCGTACATTCGCTCGACGTGCTGTTCGTCCAAACCGACAACCGGAGCCAAATCAGCGGCGGCGATTCCATTGTCCTTGCCATACAGGCAAAGGTCCATCTTCTCCAACGGCAGCATGAAATAGAACTCCTCCTGAGACTGGGAGAGCGTGTATGTGTCCGTGGTGGGCGGCCGGCGCTGGATCTCCTCCGGCACCCCCAGGTGAGCCGCCAACTGAAACACCTGGGACTTATACAGATGGGCGATCGGCTTGAAGTCGGCCGCCCCGTCTCCGTTCTTGACGAAGAAGCCCTGGTCGAATTCCAGCCGGTTCGGTGTACCCGCGACCGCGTATTGCAGCAGATCGGCATAGTGGTACTCCATCATCTTTCGCACTCTCTGCTTGAAGTTCGTGGCGGCCACGATCCCCAGGTAGGCTGCAGGGGTAAGGCGCACAGTCTTCGTCGCCCCGTCCGGCGATTGCACCACCACTGAAAAAATGGAGTATTGGCTGGTGTCCAGGATGCTTGGTAGGACGATTTTGCACTTGTACCCGTCGCCGAACTCAGGCACTACCAGCCGAATGGCATCGTCCCTTCTCTCGTAACAACGTGCGCCTTTGAGGATCGGACCGACGTCTTCCACCGCAGACCTGACATTCAATGATTCAGCGACCATCCGCCCGAGGCGAAGGCTATCCGGTGAGGAATCCGCCTCCGGCATGAAGAGAGTCTGGACGCGATCGCTGCCTAGAGCACGTGCACAGAGAAAGGCGACCACGCTGCTGTCAATTCCCCCCGAGACGCCAACCACGGCGCCCTTGCGCTTGAGTTGACCGAAGACGGCGTCGCGGATTCCCGCTACGATCCGGTCCGTTTCGGCCACGGGATCGAGGTGCAAGATGTCACTTCGGCCTGTGAGCTTCGTCTTCAGGGGAGATTCCATTCATACCACCATCGTCCGGTGCTAGCCGAAGCCTGGGCTCCTACTTCGACCGTTCGAGCAAAGACCAAGCAAACGGTTCGACCATCGAGGGAGCCACCCAGAGGTGAGCCGACCGAAGTCACTAAAACTTGAGGAACCAGCGACGGTGATACATCCACCAGATCACAACATAGACGCCGGCGACATTTGCGGCGGAGAACAATAAGGAGGCATTCGCTGGATCGGCTATCCTAAGGCAAAGGTCGTTATACAGTGATTTCCCCAAGAAGTGGACCTTTGGCACATTGGCGCCCAGCCGGGAGACCATATATGCAGCGACGGCATTCAGACCAAGAATCTCCAGCGGCTTGCCCCATTGTCTCCACCCTTGCACATCAACAACCCAATACGTGACCGCAAAACAAAGCGCCGCCAGCCCCGCCATGAGGACCGCGTACGAGGTAGTCCAGAGGATTTTGTTGATCGGAATCCACACAGCGAGCACCGACGCTGCGGCCACCAGTCCACAACCCATTCCAATCAGCCGTAACACGCGCCGCCCGGACGCGTCATCTTTGCGCAAGACATCTCCGGCCAACACACCCAGCAGAACTGTGCTGATCGCCGGGAGAATGCTGCCAAGCCCGTCAGGGTCCTGCATGCCCCCGTTGTTCCACAAGTTCCCTTTCAAAAGGATGCTGTCGATGTAACCCGGAAAGTTGCATTGTACAGTTAAGACACCGGCGCCGCACTCTGGCACTGGATAGAAAAACAGAAGACTGAGATAGATCAGATTAAGGCTGATGACCGTAAGGACTCGACCCCGCCACGTAGTCCACAGGAAGATCAAGAAAGCAACGAGGTAACAGACAGCGATCTTCTGCAAAACGCCAGAGAAGCGAAAGTGATCGATAAATGCGAAGTAGGGAAAAGCCCTGGAGGGGAACACGAACATCTCCAGGAACAGCCCGCAGCCGAATAGAAGCGCGGAACGGCGCACGGCGTGTATCAAGAGCGATCTGCGGGCCTCCCCGCGGGCCACGCGCCCGGCAGTCGAAAGCGTTAGGGCGACGCCTACGATCCAAAGAAAGCAGGGAAAGATCGTGTCGGCAAACGTCCAGCCGTTCCAGGTCGAATGGAGAAGGTGTGGGTACGCGTCCTCACGCGAAGAGTTGACGACAATCATCGCAGCGATCGAAACGCCGCGCAAGATATCAAGTGACTTAAAGCGCCCGGTCAGTGCTGGTGACATTGCGCGATACCCCTCCCGTGCTCATGGTACCGGCACCTCGACTGCGGAAGCAGTTCCCCCCTCGGCCCTGGCGAGCTTCGAGTGAACGTAAGCGGTCACTTTGGAAATCGAATCGAGATTGTCCGTGGTCAGTTCCTCGTTGTCGACTCTAAAGCCATACGATTCCTCGAGATAGGCCACCAACTCAAGGACACCGGTCGAGTCGATGATCCCTGAATCAAGAAACGAGTCATCGTCCGTCAGCCCCGTCTCGCGGCCCATCAGGTAGTTCTCGACCACGAACGCACGTAAATCCTTCAGTATCGAGCTAGTGTCCATGAGGAGGATCTCATCTAATCAGGCAATCGTCACTTGGGCGTCCCGCACCGGAACCTTCTGACTTGGCTGTCTACGCTCATTGCGGAAACGATCCAGAAGAATCTCAGTTGACAGAATCCCTACCAGAGCCATGTCATCTTTTGTGCTTGTCGGACGCCCGCTCCGGAACTTGTTTACAAGAGCGTCCACGGCCCGGTGGTCAAAGGTTCCGTTGCGTTGGATCTGAGCGGCAGACAACATCTCGTCCGCGTAACCGCTCTTCATTCCGAAAAAGCTCCTGCCGTCCGGAGCCCGATAGGGTTGTTTGTGGCGCTTCCGAATAGACTCCGGGATCCATCCGCGCGCGGCCCGCCTCAACAGATACTTCTGGTCTAACACCTTCATTTTCAGTCGGATGGGAAGCTTGGCGGCCAGTGCGACCACGCGATGATCGAGAAAGGGGTACCGACCTTCCACGCCGTGCGCCATCGCCACCCGGTCGCCCTGAGAAGACAGAATGTAGCCTGGTAGCAGATATCTGGCCTCCAAATGCTCCGCTTGGCTGAACCGGCGCAGCGAAGCATAGGAGTCGGGCAGAGATCGCTCCAGGTCGGCGAGCGCTCCATCGGGCTGCAGTTGCTGGCGAACCTCCCGGGACAAGAATGTTTTCAGCTTTGCGGTCAGTTCCCAGCGGGGCAAATGAGAGAAGAACGGACTCGCGAGATCATCCTGGGCCACATGGAAAAATCTCTTCAGGTAGTCCGGTGATTGCCGCTGGATTCCTTGCAAATACGGATACAGCCGTTTGAGGAGCAAGGGACGCGAGACAGAGTTGGGTCTGCGTGCCCAAAACTCCCGGATCTTGACCTCCTGGAAGATGTCGTAGCCGCCAAACATTTCGTCAGCGCCTTCGCCAGTCAGGACCACCTTGAAACCATTGTCCCGGACCAACTTCGATAGAAGGAACAATGGCACGGGTGCGGTGCGGAGAATCGGCTGCTCCACATGCCAGATGACGTCCGGGAAAGCGGCGGCGATATCTCCTTGTGAGCAACAAACGGCACAGTGGCTGGTTTCCAAGAAGGCGCTCGCCTCGTTCTGAAATCCCCTCTCGTCAAACTCGGGGTCCTCAAAGCTGACCGAGAATGTCTTCAGCCGGTCTCCCGCGATGTTCTCGGCGAGGGCGGTGATAAAGGTGGAATCTAGGCCCCCGCTGAGGTAGGCGCCGACGGGAACGTCGGACCTCAACCGGATCCGGGTGGCGTCAAGCAACAAGTCGAGCAACTCGTCCGCCACTCTCTTTTCGCCGTCGTCGCGCGGGTCAATTTGGGGCGCGAGATCATGGCGCCAATACTCAAAAACCCGAATCCGGCCGTTCTCCGCAATCAAAGAGTGTCCGGGTGGCAGTTGGCAGATGTTCTGGAAGGCAGTTCGCGGTGGGACGGTCACCCACAAGGTAAAAATTTGATCGAGAGCCTGGAGATCCAAACTGCATTCAACCTCCGGACAGGCAAGCAGCGCTTTGATTTCAGACGCGAACAGGAACGACTTGGCCGTTTGCGTGTAGAAGAGAGGGCGCACCCCGATCCGGTCGCGGGAAAGGAAGAGCTTCTGTTTCGGAGCATCCCAGATGGCAAACGCCCATTGTCCGTTCAGACGGTCGACGCACCTCTCACCCTCTTCCTGATACAGACGCAGGATCACTTC
>JBJXGR010000057.1:0-13269 GCA_046160045.1 Bryobacteraceae bacterium | reverse complement strand
GTCCGGCTCTCCCGGTCTTCCACCAACTCGATCGCCTGCAGAAGTCCCATGCCTCGAACTTCGCCGATGACCGGGTGCTTGTCTTTCAACTCTTCCAGCTTCCCGCGGAGATAGGCGCCCACTTCGGCCGTGTTGATCCGCAGATTGTGGTCTTCGATGTACTCGAGCACGGCCAGGCCCGCGGTCGTCGAAATCGGGTTGCCTCCGAAGGTGGAAATCGTGAGCCCCTTCACCGCATCGGCGACTTCGGCCCGCGCCACCGTCAGCCCGATCGGCGCACCGTTGCCCAAGCCTTTGGCCGAGGTGATGATGTCGGGCACAACGCCGTACTGCTCGATGCCCCACCACTTGCCGCCCGTCCTTCCCCACGCCGTCTGCACCTCGTCGGAGATAAACAGCCCGCCGTACTTCTTCACGATCTCGTTGACGATCGCAAAATACTCCTTGGGCGGCGTGATGAACCCCCCGACGCCCTGAATGGGCTCGGCGATGAAGGCGGCGACTTTGCCCGACGTCGTGGTGCGGACGAGTTCCTCGACATCCCGCGCGCAGCGCACCTCGCACGCCGGGTACGTCAGTCCGAACGGGCAGCGATAGCAGTACGCGTTGTGGGCGTGGACGATCCCGGGCTGAGGCGCGCCGCCCAACCGCCACGTGCCGTGGGCCGTCAGGCTCATCATCAGCGCCGAACGGCCGTGATAGGAGTGCCGCAGCGCGATGATCTCGTTCGACCCCGTGTAGCAGCGCGCGGCGAGAATGGCCGTCTCGTTCGCTTCCGTGCCGCTGTTGGAGAAGAACGACTTGGTCAGCTTTTGTTCCGGTGTGAGGGAAGCGATCTTCTGCGCCAGCGCCGCCTGCGGTTCGTTGGCGAACACGGTCGAGACGTGTCCCAGCCGGTCCATCTGCTGCTTGACGCGGGAGTTCACGTGCTCGTTCGCGTGGCCGACGCTTACGGTCACGATCCCGCCGAAGAAATCCAGGTATTGGTTGCCGTCCGCATCCCACACCCATTGATCCTTGGCGTGGGTGACGACTAGCGGTTGCTGGTAGTAATGGAAGACCGAAGGAAACAGGAAGTTCCTGTTGGCGAGGATGATTTCGTCTTTGGTCATGGTGTCTCCTCGGGCAGGGGCCGTCTTTCTGACTCTAGCACCGCGATACAAAGGAGGATGAGCTATCCGGCCGCCGGATTCCGCTTACCGGAATGAGGAGCAACCGATGGCCTACTGTTCAAATTGCGGAACCCCTTCCGACGGGCGATTCTGCCGGATGTGCGGCACCGTGATCGCCGCTGCAGGCATACCCCACGCCAACAGGGCCGCTCCGGCAGTCGCCGTTCCCCAGGCAGCGCCGGCCGCGGCCATGACCGAGAATGTCGCCGGCACGTTGTGCTATGCCGCCGGGATGCTGACCGGGATTTTGTTCCTGCTGCTGCAGCCGTACGGCTCCAACCCGCGCATCCGGTTCCACGCTTTTCAGGCGATCCTCTTTCACTTGGCATTCTTTGGACTGGCCATGGCCTCGATGGTGGCGGGCATGTTCCTGCCCTGGATGCTCGATCTTGCGCTGACGGCGGTCATGATCGTGCTATGGTTCGGCGGGTTCCTGTTGTGGATTTACGTGATGTACCGCGCCTACCAGAATCAGCCGCTGGAGTTGCCGGTCGTCGGCGCAATCGCCCGCCAGCAGGCCGGCGCTCGCTAGACTGGATGTCGCCCGTCGCGCTCTCCGCGTTCGGCGTGCGAAAGTCTCGCAACCAATTCTCGCAACCAACACCTCACTGGACAAACCGGGCTGCCGTTGTATACTGGCACAAATCCGGGGCACATTTCACCATGAGGTGTACAGATGAAACGAATCTTGGTTGTCACGCTTGGAGTAGTGCTGCTGTCGTCGGTGCCTGCGCTAGCACAATTGGGTACGCAGGGCGCTATCGTCGGGACCATTACCGATACATCTGACGCCGTGATTTCCGGCGCCACGGTCACCGTGCGCAACCTGGAAACCGGCCTCCAGTTGACGGCCCAAACCAACGACGCGGGCATTTTCGAACTGCTCGCGCTACCCGTCGGAGAGTACTCGGTGACCGCCACTATGAAGGGATTCAAGACGTGGTCGATCGAGCGCACCCGCCTTACTGTTGGGGAACGACGCCGCGTCTCGCCCAAGCTCGAGGTTGGGGAGGTGGCCGAACGTGTGACCGTGGAAGCCGCCGTCGAACTAGTCCAGACCGAGCGCGGCGCGGTCGAATCGGTCGTGGAGCAGCGCCAGATTCGCGATCTACCGCTGAACGGACGGAATCCGGTCGAGTTGGTCAACCTGGTGCCCGGGGTCCGCTTTCTCGGCCGGGGCTCTCTCGACCGCGATTCGGGCGTCCAGGGCAACGGAAACCGCAGCGACGGGACCGAGTTCCAGATAGACGGGTTGAATGCCAATCAGGGTCTCGATGAGCGCGGCGCGGGCATTCCCAACGTCGACACCATCGGCGAGTTCAAGGTCGAGACTTCCAACTTCGGGGCCGAGAACGGACGCCACGCACTGCAGGTCCTGATGGTCACCAAGTCCGGCACCAATCAACTGCACGGAACCTTGTGGGAGTTCCTCCGCAACGAGAAGCTGGATGCCTTCAACACGTTCGCGAAGTTGCCTGGCGCGCGCAGGCCGAAGCTCTCGCAGAATCAGTTCGGCGTTTCGGTGGGCGGCCCCGTTATCCGGAACCGCACTCACTTCTTTGCGGCATACGAGGGCACTCGCATCCGCCAGGCGCGAATCTACAACTACATCGTGCCTTCGGTCGCCCAGCGCAACGGCGACTTCTCTGGGACGGGGCGAACCATCCGCGATCCCATCTCGAATGCGCCGTTTGCCGACAACGTCGTTCCCCGATCGCGCTTTTCCAACGCATCGCTGTTCTTCTACCCGTACATCCTGGAGCCGAACAGCGGGACCTCCAATTACCGGAATACCGCCCCTTCCAGCAACACCGTGAACGAGTACACGAGCCGAGTCGACCACCAGATCACCAGCAACCAGCGTGTCTTTTTCCGGGGCATCTTCATTCGCGACTCTGGCAAAGCGCCGGACTACAGTCCGGCCGTCGTCGATGACCGAAACACCCCCCAATACAACATCGGGTTGAGCTACTCCTATAGCATCACCCCGACGACCCTGCTGACGGTGGACGCGGGTTCGATGGGATCGAAGATCAACCGAACTTGTCAGTGCGTAGGAACTGACAACCTTACCGATCGCGCCGGCATTCAGGGCTTCCCTACCGCCGGGCGCGAAGGCTCGGTCGGTTTGCCGAATAGTCTTGGCATCGTCGGCTATCAGGGTTTCAGCACTCCCTTCGGCGTTCCCTACCGGCTGTGGTGGAATACGGCCGGCGGCAAAGCGTCCCTCAATCTGATTCGCGGCGCCCACACCATCAACGTGGGCTACCAGTTCCACCACCTGACGTCGTTTGGACGCCACTCTTCCGGGTTTGCGCGAGGCGCCTTCACCTTCAACGCGCAGTACACCAGCGACGGATTCGCCGATTACCTGCTGGGAATGGTTCAGACCACATCCCGGAACTACCCGCTCCAGACCTTTGGCAGTAAGGACGTGCCGTATTCGGCGCCCTATATTCAGGACTATTGGAAGATTTCCCGCAATGTGACGTTGAACCTCGGTCTGCGGTTCGACTACTGGCACGAGAAAGACATCGCGCGGGGGAACGCCGCGACCTTCGACACGAAACGCGGGATCATCATCGCGGGAGAAGACAAGCAGGGCAGAATCGATCTGGGCGCCCAGCCTGTATCCCCCTTCCTGGCCGCAGCCACCCAGGGACTGTGGGTTCCGGCATCCACACTCGGCGTGCCGCGCGGCCTGTTTGTCGCCAGCGGCGTGATTTCTCCGCGGTTGGGACTTGCCTGGCGCGTCCGCGGCACCAACGACCTCGTGGTCCGCGGAGGCTACGGCATCTTCAGCAACAGTTTCCCGGCCAACCGGTCCGCGTCGGCGATCATCGGCCCACCCTACTGGGCCTGGGAAACTTCGGTCTTTGCCACGTCCTCCAACCAGCGGTGGGAAACCGCATGGCCCGCCGACCCGCGGTCGTTCATCACGCCGCAGGTGATCGCGCCCGCGTGGGACATCAATCCGCAGAAATCCCATCAATGGAACTTCGCCATCCAGAAGGCCTTGCCCTTCGAATCCGCGATCACGCTATCGTACGTCGGCAACCGGCTCACCGATGCCATGACCGGCATTCTGTACAACGAACTCCGGCCCGGCCAATACTCGAATCTCCAGGCCGCGAGACCCTATCCTCGCCTGGGCGGATCGGCATACATCTATGAAAACTCCGGCCACACCTGGTACAACTCACTCCAGGTGAAGCTGGAGCGCCGTTTCACGCAGGGGCTTTCCTACGCGTTCGCGTACTCGTTCGCGAAATTGCTGGTCAACGACACGGGAACCGAACACACAAGCCAGATCGAACCGTTCGCTCCTGTCGGCTACAACCGCGGACGGTCGGACCTCGACCGGACGCATCTGCTCGCGCTCAACACCGTGTGGGAAATCCCGTTCGGCAAAGGCAAAGCTCACGGATCAAGCCTGCATCCGGTCGTCAACGCGGTCATCGGCGGCTGGCAGATCAATGGGCTCTATCTGTTCAGCTCGGGCGCGCCCCTGACCTTCATCGCGCCGGGCGCCACGCTCGGCAACGGGCGCAACTCCCGCGCCAACGCGATCCGGAGCCCCAAGGTCGACACCCCGACCGCCGACCGCTGGTTCGACGCGGCTGCCTTGGCAGTGCCCTCGTTGTACACGTTCGGTAATGCCGGACTCGGCCTGATGGACGGTCCCGGCCGCCATACTCTGGACACCGGCCTCACCAAGAACTTCTACATCACCGAAGGGAAGTACTTCCAGTTCCGGTGGGAGATGTTCAACTCCACCAATCACGTCAACCTATTCAATCCCACGACGACGTTGAACACCGCGGCGACCGGGCGAATTCTCGCCGCGGCCGACCCGCGCCGCATGCAGTTTGGCTTGAAGTTCATCTACTGAAACGAAGTGCCGCGGTACGGCGATTCCCAGTGGTTGGCGACGCTCGCCGCCGGCCCCTGCCTGTTCAGGGCTTCGGCGTAAAAATCTCCCGCCGGTACTGCACCGTCCACGGTCGTGAATCCGGGGCGGCCACCACGATCTTGACTCGATGCAGGCTGCCGTCTTGCGCTTGTGGCACGTACCCCAACACATACTGGTTGTGAAGCTCGCGCGCGATCCGCGCGCAGGTCGCGGAAAGGTCCTTGAGCCGCATCAGGTCGACGTGGCGGCCTCCCGTTTCCGCTGCCATCGCGGCGAGCAGGAGCGCGCCGTTCTGCTCTTCGAGCGCCAGCATCGAGCGCAGCGAGCCATCGTGATGGTGCAGGCTCATCGCCTGAATCTGCACGTCAGATTCCCTCAAATCGCGCTGAACACCCGCCTTCGTCAGACGGCTGTGATTGTCCCCGCCGTCGGACACGATCACCATCACCCGTCTTCGGGTATGCGCCGTTCGCAGTTGCGCCATGGCGACATGGATGGCATCGAACAGCGAGGTGCGCCCCAGAGTTCTGGCGCCGTTTAGTTTCTCCTCGATCTCGCCGACGTCCCGTGTAAACGGCACCGCGACCGTCGGGCGCTCGCCGAAGACGACCAGCGCGAACTCATCGTCCGGGTGATCGAACGAACGCAGCAGGCTGATGGCGCCGTGAGACGCGGTCGCCATCTTGTCCTTCATGCTGGAGCTCAGATCAAAGACCAGGCAGACCGACACGGGCACGTCCTCTCCCGCAACGAAGACGATCTTTTGTTCGACTCCATCCACAAACAAGCGGAAGTGCTCGCGGCTGAGGCCGGGGACCGGCGTCCCGCGCGAATCGGTGACCGTCACCGGGATCATGGCTAGCGAAACATCGACGCGAAGGTCCGGCTTGGGGTACGAGCCCTGCTGTGCTTCCGCGATGCGGAGGAGCGCCGCCAGCACGAGGATCGGAACCCGGGTAGCGAAACGCCTTCCCGGAAGAACACGGCGCATAGCGAAACCGTCCGGCCTTCGACGAATACCACACTTCGGGCAGGACTGCGCACGTTATTTTCCATCAGGAAGACGTCCTTGGTGATCTCGCTCAACGAGTCGCGGTACGCGACGCCCACAACTGGTTTCCTTCCGAGTTGTTCATATCGATCGCCCGGGTCACGTCGGTCGCGACCTCGTGAATCAAGGGAACTACCTGGTCCAGGGCTTCAGCCTGGAGGGGGTGGAGGACCAGGAACCGCAGGAGGGACGAAATCCTCAAGCTTTCCGAGCTCTGGTCTTACCGCGCTTCTTCGGGTTGAGCCGCTCTTCAAGTTGCTTTCGATTGAGCCCGAGTGTGCGGCCCACGCTCAGGACAACGTCTTCCTTGAGCCCGTCCTTCTTGGGGATGACCACAGGGCGGGAAAGTCCCGTCTTCGTCATGATGTAGTGGTCGCCACGCTCCCGATCGCGGAAGCAGCCTTCGGCTTCACACAGCTTGACGAGTTCCTTCCAGTCAACAGGACGCACGAAAATCTATTCGCTACGCGGCTATATAGGCTGGAATCGACACTTCAATGTATTGATAGCCGGAGAAGTCGGACGCTCTCTCATTGTCCACCTTGATGATGCTGGTGCCAGCTGGCAATGTTTCACCGGCTTCCACCCGGCGAAACCCCACTTCCTCCAGGGCTTGCTCCAAAACGCCACGCGCAACGCACGATTCAAACCAGAGGTGAACGGCTTCCTTAAGTGAATCGTGAGCGGCCTCTTTGGTCTTTGCCTGAGTCACGATATCAAGCGGTGGACACCAAGCCAGCCACTGATCGTCGCTCTTCTTGAACGCGATCTCGAGCCGCAGGCTCAGGCCGACCTTCGAACCCTGCATACGTTCCCATCATACCGCCGGGATCAATCGCAATTGTTGCCAATCGGCTGACCTATCGCTCCGCCTGCCCCGTAGCTCTCGAACGGCCGACTTGTCAGTCTGGTACGTGCGGAGGGAACAATGAACCGACGAAGCTTTCTTAAGACAACCGGTGTCGCCGCGACCAAAAAAAGGGGCCCCACGCAACTCCTACTTGCCGCCGATCGCGAACAGGTTATACTCGCGTCCCAAAGCCAGCACCATGGTCTTGCCGTCCTCGTTTCGTGATGAACAGCCTGCCTCCCGCAGCGACGGGCGAACTGCTGAACCCCGACTTGCCGCTGCCCAAACGCTGCTGATACGCGCGTTCCCCGGATTCTCCCCTCCATCCTCGCCGTGGTTGAGCCTCGCTGGACAACGCCACGGTGGGTTGATACAAAGAGGCACACGAGGTTTTTGCGGATGAGCGAAAAACAAGGACTGTCGCGGCGTCAATTCGTCGTGGGCGCCACTCTGGCCGCGCCATTACCTTCCCACGTCCTGGGCAAAACCGGCAAGCCGGGGCCGAATGACCGCATTCGCATCGGCATCATTGGCGTGGGAGGCCGCGGCAAGCTGCTGATCGACCAACTGCCCGAGCCAGGCCAGATCGTCGCCGCCGCCGACTGCTACCTGGCCCGCTGCGAAGAAGCCGCCGCCAAGCGGAACGCCAAGTGGGACGTCTATCAGGACTACCGCCGCATTCTCGACCGCAAGGACATCGATGCCGTCATCGTCGCCACTCACGACCACGGCCGCGTGCTGCCTTCGATCCACGCCTGCCAGGCGGGCAAAGACGTGTACGCCGAGAAGCCCCTCACGCTGCACATTGGCGAGGGGAAGGTGCTGGTCAAAGCGGCGCGCAGGTACAAGACGATCTTCCAGGTCGGCAGCCAGCAGCGCTCGATGGAAATGAACCAGATCGCCTGCGGCCTGGTCCGCAAAGGCGGCCTGGGCAGGCTGAAGCTGGCGCATGCCACCAACTACACCTCCTCCGCCCCGATTCCTCCGCTGCCGGACGACCCGATACCGGACAAGCTTGACTGGGACATGTGGCTCGGCCAGGCGCCGATGCGGGCGTACAACAAGAAACTGCAGTTCGGCTGGATGGGGTGGCTCGATTACTCCGGCGGCGAGATGACCAATTGGGGCGCCCACGGCCTGGACCAGATTCAATGGGCGCTGGGCATGGACGGCACCGGGCCGGTGGAACTGTGGCCGCTCGAAGAAGGACCCAAGGGCGCGATCGCGTTCCGTTATGCGAACGGCGTCACTGTGCACCTCGACCTGCCTCCGGGCAACCTGATGGGCGGCGGCCGCTTCGTCGGGGAGAACGGTAGCATCGACATCTGGCGCAACAATTTCAAGATCGACGCGCCAGGGGTCGAACTGGGCCTGCCTCCGCAGGAGGAGATCGACAAGTGGCACGACAAGCGGGCCTTATGGCAGGCGCAATACCACATGAAGCACTGGCTGGATTGCATCCCCGGGCGCAGGACTCCGAACGCCGACGTGGAGATCGGCCACCGGTCGGTGAGTCTCGGCCATCTTGCGAACATCACTCGCCGGCTAAACCGGAAACTCAAGTGGGATCCCAAGAAGGAGCAGTTTGTGGGTGACAAAGAGGCGGAACTGATGGCCAATCGTCCTCGCCGCAAAGGGTACGAACTGCCGAAAGTGTAGACTCCTCAGATTCCCTCGCCGCCGTCAAACAGGGACGCCGGGATGAAACCGGCTGCTTCCAAACGGCGGATGGCTTCGTCCGCGGCCCGGTCGGCTTCGCCGGTGTGGCCGGAGAAATCCATCGCGATGAAGCGTTCGTCCCCCACGATCGCATGGGCTCGGCCTCGATCGGCGGTGGACGGGGCGATCACCAGGACGATTACGCCATTCTCGTTTAGCGCGGAGGCCAGTTGCGGCAACAACTCCGCCGGCCAGGCTTCATCCAGCACCTGGACGTGATAACCGCGATCGAACAGTTTCCGCTCCGCGACATAAGCGATCTCCGGCTCGCCCGACAACCAGACGGTCGCCGGACGATGGCCGGACCGCGCGTAGCGCTCGCCGGGGGTGACGCGCGTGAGTTCCAGTTCCGATTCTTCCCGGCGCTGCCGGGCCGGTTCCTGGCCGAGCGCGCCCCGGATCATCCCCGCGGCCACGGTCTCGTTGGTCATCGGGTCGATCAGGATGAAGGCGCCCGTCCCGCGGTTGTGATGATAGGGATCGAAAAACAGGGGCCGCACGGTCTCGATCGAGACGGAGCCGATCTCGTTCATTTCGAGTTGTGCCGCCGGCAACTCGTCGAGCGAATTGACGTCCACCTTGTGGTGGATGGCCCGCACCGTCGCTTTCACGGCATGGGTGGTGTGCTTCAGGAGATACGTTTTGTCCTGATCCAGCGGGACCGAATTCATCCACACCACCATCGCGTCAATGCGGCGCGCGACGTGGATGTTGCTGGTTGGGTGAACCAGCATGTCCCCGCGGCTAATGTCGATTTCGTGTTCCAGGCAGAGCGTCACCGACATGGGCGGCCAGGCTTCTTCCGGAGCGCCGTCGTAGGTGACGATGGACGTCACGCGGCTGACGCGGCCCGACGGCAGGACCATCACCGAGTCGCCCTTGCGAACGATGCCCGACACCACCTGTCCGGCGAAGCCCCGAAAATCGAGGTTGGGCCGCAGGACGTACTGAACGGGGAAGCGGAAGTCACGGAAGTTCCGATTGCGGTGGATCGAGACCGTTTCCAGGTACTCGAGCAGCGCGGGCCCTTGGTACCAGGGGGTGTTCTTGCTGCGAGTAACCACGTTGTCGCCCAGCAGCGCGCTGACCGGCATGTACAAAATGTCTTTGAGACCCAGTTTGCCCGCATATGCGCCGAACTCGGCGATGATCCGGTCGTAGACGTCCTGGCGGAAGTCCATCAGATCCATCTTGTTCACGCACACGACGATGTTCGGAATGCCCAGCAGCGCCGCGATGTAGCCGTGACGCCTCGATTGCGGCAGAACGCCGTTGCGTGCGTCCACCAGGATGATGGCGAGGCTGGCGGTGGAAGCGCCGGTCGCCATATTGCGCGTGTACTGCTCGTGGCCGGGCGTGTCGGCGATGATGAACTTGCGGCGGGCCGTGGCGAAGTACCGGTAGGCGACGTCGATCGTGATGCCCTGCTCGCGCTCGGCGCGAAGCCCGTCGGTCAGGAGAGCGAAGTCCAGCGGGCCCGCGGACTGGTTGACAGAGGCCTTCCGCGCGCTCGCGACCTGGTCTTCGTACACGCCTTTGGAATCGACCAGCAGGCGGCCGATCAAGGTGGACTTGCCGTCGTCCACGCTTCCGGCGGTGGAGAACCGCAACAGTTCTTTCTGCTCGTCCAGCTTGAGGAACGCCTCGATGCTCTCGACGGCCGTCATGCTAGAAGTAGCCCTCGCGCTTCTTCGTCTCCATCGAGCCTTCCTCGTCGTGGTCGATCACCCGGTTCTCCCGCTCGGAGCGCCGCACGTGGATCATCTCTTCGATGATCTTGGGCACCGTATCCGCGTCCGAACGGATGGCGCCGGTGCACGGCGTGCAGCCCAGCGAGCGCATCCGGCACAGGACGGTCTGCGGCTTCTCGCCGGGCATGGCGACGAAACTCTGCTCCACCGGAATCAGCATGTGTCCGCGAACGTACATTTCCCGTTCCGCCGCAAAGTACAGAGGCACCACCGGGATGTTCTCGAGATGAATGTAGTGCCAAATGTCGATCTCGGTCCAGTTCGAAAGCGGGAACACTCGGATGGTCTCGCCGGCGTCGATGCGGCCGTTGTACAGGTTCCACAACTCCGGCCGCTGGTTCTTCGGGTCCCACTGGCCGAACTTGTCCCGGAAGGAGTACACGCGTTCCTTGGCGCGGGATTTCTCTTCTTCGCGGCGCGCCCCTCCGAAAGCCGCGTCGTACCCGCCGGCCGCCAACCCGTCCAGCAACCCGCGTGTCTTGAGCAAGCCGCAACACTTCTGCGTACCCAGTTTGATCGGGTTGGCTCCGTCCGCAATCGCCTGCTCGTTCCGGTGGACGATCAGCCTGGCCCCGATCGAGGCGGTGAACCGGTCCCGGAACTCGATCATCTCCTTGAACTTGAACCCCGTGTCGATGTGGAGCAGCGGGAAGGGGATCGGCCCGGGGTAGAACGCCTTCTGCGCCAGGCGAACCAGGGTCGACGAATCCTTGCCGATCGAATACAGCAGCACCGGATTGCGAAACTCGGCGGCCACTTCCCGGAAAATGTGGATGCTTTCCGCCTCGAGAGCGCGAAGGTGGCTAAGCGTCTGGTTCGACAGGCTCATTGGGTTCGGTACCGTGGAGCGACGCTCCTTGCGACGAGAATCTACCGATATTCTATCAACAATGCGGGGTATATGCTAGATGGCTTTCTGAAGCTCATCCACCATCGCGCCCGCATCCGGAAACCGCCGGCCGGGTTCCTTGTGCATGGCCCGGATGACAATCCGGTCGATTTCCCCGCGAACTAAGCGGGCCGGGACGCCGCTGACAGGGCTCTCGGACAACACGGCGCTCGGCCGCAGCGGTTCCTGTTCACAGACCGCCCGTAGCATGTCGACCAGGGAATCGTGGGGAACGCGGTAGGGCGATTGTTCGGTGAGTAGTTCGTATAGCAGGACGCCCAGGGAATAGACATCGGCGGTCTTGGTGATGGGCTCGCCGCGCACCTGCTCGGGCGACGCATGGCTGGGAGTCATCATTCCGGAGGCGGTGAGGGTGTCTGGCCGGCCTCCGGCCGACTCGTGGAGCACTTTGGCAATTCCGAAGTCGAGCAGTTTCACCTCGCCGCGAAGGTCCACCAGGATATTGGCCGGCTTGAGGTCGCGATGGACCACCATATGGCTGTGAGCGAAGTTCACCGCCTTGCCGACATCGCAAAACAACCGGAGGCGCTCCCGCAGGGGAGGCTGATGGCGGTAGCAATGACGGTCGATCCTCTCGCCCTCTACATATTGGGTGACCAGGTAAGGGCAACCCCGTTCGGTGGCGCCTTCGGCGAGCACGTGCACGATATTGGGATGGTCCAAGCGCGCCAGGATCTCCCGCTCCCGGGCCAGCCTTTTTCGAAACTCGACGACGGGGAAGTCCAGCACCTTGATGGCGACGCGCTCTTCTCCATGGCTTCCCAGGTAGACGACACTCATGCCGCCCCGGCCGATTTCACGTTCCAACCGGTAAGGGCCGAGCGTCTGGCCGGCAATCGAGGCGGTCGGGGCCTCCGGGACGACGGGAACCGGCTGTTCAAAGAAAGCGGCGGGATGTTCGCGAGCCGCTAGCAGACGCCTCACTTCGGCGGCATCCTCCTCGGGGAATTCCGAGAGAAGGATCTCTCGGGCGGCGGCCGGCATCTCGACTGCCGTCTCGTACAGTTCACGGATCCTGCGAAATTGTGCGGGAGTCATGAGGGCTTTTCTATTGTGCACCGAACCCGGGCCGCCGGTCAGGCTCAGGAGTAACGAGACCGCGCATGCTTCAGGGGACGAGTTGGAACTTTCTTCCGCGGGCCAGACGAAGCACCGAAAAATCGCGCCGGTCAAGGGTGAAGATCGTTTCAATCCCTTCCCGGTTGGCCAGATGCACCAGCGACGCATCGGCAAGTTGTATTCCCAAGCTCCGGTACTTCGCCAGAATCGTGTTGATCCCGGAGAGGTCCGCTTCGGTCAGAGGAACAAGATCGAAGGGCCGTCCGCTGAAGGAAGAGAGTAGCAGTCCGACGGCCACCGGGTGCGCCCGCAGGAGCCAAGCCGCTTCCGTAATCACTGGCCAGCAAGTCAGGAACGGACCCCTGGTGCAGCGAAGTTGCTCGACGCACTCCTCATGGTATTGGTCGGCCTCCGACAGGATGGCCACGATCGGGCCGGTGTCGACCAGCACTCGGCCGCTCAAGAGCCACCAAATCCGTCGAAATGCCGTGGATTCGTGCTGAGGTCCCGGCTGGCTCCCTTCACGACCCCAATCAAACCTGCTTTTCTCGCATGCTCGTATGGCGTGAGCGCTTCCTCCTCATCCGCGAGTTGCCGCTCCACGGCCCCGCGAACCAGGTCGGACTCGCGCGTTCCACGCCGGCGAGCGGCTTCTTTCAACCTCCGCCGCAGGTCGGCAGGGAACCGGACGGTCACTCGATGATCCTTCATCTTCTGTCCGACATTCTACCAGATTCGTCTGACATCCGCCCGTGTTCAGTCCGGCCGCTCCGAGTCAGAACCCAAAAAAGGGGTTCCAAAGGCCGCATAGTACCGATGACGGAGAACAGAAGCTGAAATAGCC
>JBJXGR010000056.1:0-4175 GCA_046160045.1 Bryobacteraceae bacterium | reverse complement strand
TGCTGGAAGATCGGGACTAACTGCGTCCATGTGGGCTTATGCTGGTCGCTGCGGCGTCGTAACACCTGCCGCCACGCTCGCGCCACCCAGTGGCCGAATCGCTTCAGCGCTCGCAGATTCCCCGGCACCGCGTGGTACTGGTAGTAGCCGTTGAGAACACTTCGCAACCATGCCCCAGTCTTTGCAACCGGCTCGTGCATCCGTCGCCGAAGTTCCTGCTTGATGGCTTGCAGTTTCTTCCGCTTCCGTTTGCCGTCCGTGATGCGCTGAACGGTGAAGATGCCCTTCTTGTTGCTCGCACATACGTGCTGAAACCCCAAGAAGGTGAGGAAACCTGGGGACGTCCAACGCGTTTCTAACTGGGGGAAACCCGGGGGACGTCCGCGTTTCTACCTTGTTCTACTCTATCTCCCAGCCCACAGGACTTGCTGACCCGGGGTCGCGGTCGCCGCTTTGCTGACGGTCCCTTCCTTGGGCGGCCGACCGCCTTTCTCCGGGTGAAGTCGCCGCCCTAAAGGCCGCTTCCGCTCCAATACGAAGCCTCCGTCACCTACCGGCCGACCGGTCGCCGTCCTGCTGTAGTCTCTGTTCGGCCTGCGCCACGTCGTCCGCTTCGAGCCACATCGGCCATTCCGCGGGTGTAAACCACTTGGCCCACTCCTCCACCGACATCCAAGACGGCACTCGCTGCTGCTCAACGTGGACCACAGCGCTGGACCACGACCAATGGTCGGCCGCCTCGACCAGCCGAGCCCGCACCGGGCTCCGTTCCGCATAACGCAGGGCCACCCCGCGGTGTCCCGCGTCCAGGCGCAGGCGACAAACCGGTCCTGGACCGTCCCGTTCTTTTTTGCAACCCCGCAGCAGCGGTGGCCCAATTTCCGCATTGACGCGGTGCACTCCTCCGGCTCATGGATACGCCCCCCGGCTGAGCCGTGGGGTTGCGTTTCTTCGGAGCCGCGACCGGAAGGGAGCGGACAAATTTGAGTTCCGCACACCTTCTGAGCCGTGGGGTGGCGGTCCGCCAGCTAGAGCCCACGGCGTAAGCCGTGGGGTTGCCGACACCCTCCACAACTCCCGATGGCCCGCACCGTCAGACGCCCGAAAAGGCTGGCGCTCGCGACCAATTTCCGCACAACTTCTGACGCCGGGGGCTAAAAGCTGGAAAGCCAACGCAACCCTGCCGCAGCACGCCCGGTCCGCGGCCTTTCGGCGTGGTTTTGGGCGCGAGCTCTTTCGGTCATTCACGGCCATTCTAACTTTAATTACCGCGATAATTCAACGAGTTATGCTCCTCGCCAAGTTCGCCCGCCGTTCCGGTCCGCTATCCTGAAGTGGGCGCCGGACGCTCAGGTGTTGAATTTCACCGTGTAGTTTCGTGTAGTTTTCCAGGAACCCGTTGAAAACAATCCATCCTACCCTCTCCATACCGCCGCTGCAAAGCCCTCAAACTACACGAAACTGCACGAATCTGTAGTTTCGTGTGGGCGCGGCTACTTTACGACGACGGGTTGCCAGCGACCTTCCGGGTAGAGCCGCGCTTGGTCCTGGCGGATGTGGAAATCCCAGTAGGCGTCAAAATCACCGCTGAGATAGGTTGCACGCAGTTGGACTATGGCTTCGGCCATGGACTCGGTCCACCGCATGCCTGAGCGCTCCATTCGATCCTTGATGAGATGTTTGCAGGCACCCTCGACGGGACCGCTTGCGATGGGCAGACCGTCGGCCAAGTACTCGTCGTAGCGCATGTAATCCTTGTTGTGATCGAAATAATTGGCGACGCGGAGCAGCGTTTCCCGGTCCGATCCAATGAGCTTGCGTTTGGTGACGGTCTGGCGAAGGCCCTTGATGACTTGCGAGACGTTGCCTTCGAGGATTCTGGCGCAGGCCAGACGGGCACAGATTTCCGATTCGGGACTGCCGGCCTCGCATAAGACATTGGCGGCCTGCCAAACATAATCCAGAGCATGAAGTAGGTCGAGGATGAGAGTGATTCGGAGTTTCTCATTGACGAGGGCTTGAAGAGAACGATCCCCATCGGTGATGGCGACCCGTCGCAGGAGCGCCTGGGGATCACGGCGGACAATTTCCTTCCGCACCTCCTCGATCACGTCGGCCTTGGTTTTGCGGAGGCTGGCCCAGACGCGTTTGTGTTCGGGGCGCGGAGGAGGATCGGTGTAGGTAGTTTGGCTGGTGGCGCGAAACAGGCTTTCGACAACTTGTTGGGGTGTGCGAATCCAGAGAGCCCGATAGAATACGGTGGCCACTGTAGCCATCTTCTTGCCTCCCGGTTTCGGTCCTTTGATCGGCCGTAGGGAGCGAGTGGCGGGAGGCTGTCTGACCAAGGGAATGCCTTTGCCGTCCACGGCGGCCACCAGCAAGGATGAGGCCGGACCGGGCGTGCCGGCTGGCCGGCAGAGATAGAATGCATCGAAATCCTGGGCGGCTTCCTTGATCATGGCTTCCAGGCTGCGCTTGTGGATCGGGAAGCCGGCGATGTCGTGAATGCGATCCAGGGATTCCTGGAATGGCCCTTGAACGGCGGCTTTGATCAGATGCTTCTGCAGGTCGTAGGAGAACGAGCGCGCGGGAAGTTGCAGCGCTTCGTCGAGCGGATGGGTGCTGGTGAAACCGTTGCGGCTGTAGCCGAGGCGGTCGACAAACACCTGGCCGACAAGAGTCCGAATCGTTCGACGGTGCAGGCGTCTGTGGTTATGGAGAGAGCCGTTGACGAGCAGGGCCGGGCCGATATCGCCGTCACCTCTGTGGTCGAGATGGGTTTGCAGCAGAAGGCGTTGTAGTTCGCGGCCTTTGTCGCGCTGTTGAGCTTCGACCGCGTGCAGTGGCAGGGAAAGTGTTTCGGTCTCGGCAAGCCAGTCGCGCAGGGAGAAGAAGCAGTGGAGCGCTTCGTGGCCGGAGGTGGAGAGGGCAGTGGCGTCAGCCATGTCTCTTACTGTATCATTACAGTCAGATATGGCTGCCAACAAGCAAACCAAAGCGTCCGCGCGGGCCGATGCAGATGCCAAGCGCTTCCAGGAACTGAAACAGGAACTAGCGCGGCTGGAGTACTTCGCCAAGGGGACCTTACTGGCCCGGATGGTGAAGTGTGGGAAGCCCCAGTGCGCCTGCGGGAGCAAGCCGGAGAAACGTCACGGGCCCTACTACGAATGGACCTACAAGGCAGACGGCAAGACGGTCAACGTCCGCATCCCTCAACAAGCGGCACCGTTGTATCAGGCTGCCGCCAAGCAGTATCGAAAGCTCAAGACTACCCTCAGTCGCATGGAGAAGACATCCCGCCAAGCCCTCGCCAAGCTAGCCAAACGCGCTGTTCGAAGCGTGTCCGATTAGCAAAACACAGAGGTTATTTTCATATCCCCACCTTTCAACGCAGAATCGATACCTGAAACGGAGCGTAAGCTACTGATCTACACTCACTTATCCGTCGTCGCAAAGTAGCCACGCCCCAGGACTTATCGAAAATCTCTCTCTTCCGGAAAGTCTTGACTCTTGGAACGCCGTGCCACAGTGAGAGTGGGAGGCCTGGATGAGTTTGGAGGATATGTACCCAACCGGAATGAAGCGAAAACGAAGCCGCCCGGATCGGCGACGGACTCGGTCGCACTCGCGCGCCCCTCTCCCGCACGGGACTGGATGACACACCGAGTCTTTCAGGCCCCGGATATTCACACTCAGGCTCGGCTCGCTGCCGCTTCCACCGGAAACCCACGACACTTTGTTTCGATTGGTTCGCTTTGTTTCGTTATGTTTCGATTGAGTCAAAACGAGTATCTATCATGGATCCATGCACTTAACTACGATTCAAGGCCGTTTTGTTTCGCTAAAAAAATTTCCGGCTCCCTCGTCGCCCTTATGGAGAAACTCGCGACAGGAACCCCTTTGCAGGTGATAGGTGGCGACCGCAGGAAGCTTTCCTCGAAATCGCTGGCTGTGTTTCAGATGGGTGTTTCAGATGGTGTAAAGAAGCGGCCTACCGGACATGCTCCCTTTTCGGTCGCGGCTCAGAAGGAACGATCCGCTTTGGAATTGTCAACGCAAAGTAGAAATGTCCTATTCTCTGCAAAGTAGAAATGTCCGGTTTTGACGGGGCGGGGAGAGGGTGCATGGTAGTTTGGGCGTGCCGGTGAAGCGGAGACGGGCAATGCTGGCGAGCA
>JBJXGR010000055.1:0-2957 GCA_046160045.1 Bryobacteraceae bacterium | reverse complement strand
CTGGAACGAACACCAGGCCACAACAAGCTCAGCCAAACGCCTTTGGCGAGTCGCGGATCGAACTGGACCAAACAATCGGTCGCCGTCCTTCCCGTGGCGCCGGTCCCCGACCGGCGCTGTTGGCCTTGCGGACCGGCGACTCACGGTCACTGGCGCCCCCTGCCAGCCTGATCTGAAAACTGCGCGCCCGGCTCAACGAATCACGATTGATCACCTGATCGGCAGATGCCTCAGGCGGTAGCCGTAGTCCTCTACCGTCACGAAGGCGCCCGCGGTGAGTTGCTCTTCGCATTCTTTCAGTACGTGAAGCAGCCGGGGCGTTACCACTTGTGGCGTTTGGTCCCGCGTCCGAAACAGGATCACCGAGGGGCTGGCGTTCGCCGACAGCGCCATGATCTCACCGAAATCGAGGTCGAAAGTGAGAATGATCCGCGCCTCGCTTTGAGCCTTGGCGACGATATCAGAGTCCTCCATCCGGATCAGACCCAACTCGCTGAGGTGTGCAACGTCGTGGCCGAGTTGCCGAAGGGCCAAGACCGTCGTCATGGAAACGCCCATGTCGGCCAGGAAATTCATGCCGCCGTGGGCGCGAACGGGTGGAACTCGTCGTTTGCCAGGGCGGCCGCGTAGGCGAGCGCCTGCTGAATGTCTTCCGCTTCGAGGTCTGGATACTCTTTCAGAATCTCTCGAGTGGACATGCCGTTCGCTACCAGGTTAACCAGCAGCGATACCGTGATCCGCATTCCGCGGATCGACGCCCGCCCACCCATCATGTTCTGGGCATAGGTAATCCGGTCAAAAGTGTTCACCCTGGCCACCTCCTGACACGAGTTTAGCAAGGCCAGACACTTCGGGGACTGGTTCCTGGCGTGACGCTTCGGGGTGAAGACACATCCGATACATCCAAGTCAGTATCCTCTTCTGGGACTTCTCCCCTCCTCATTGGATTGGGTACCCGCAGTTAGCCGCCCAATGTCCGCCCTCAGCCTCGAATTTCCCACGCCGGGGCGCTTCGGCCGAGCTAAATTTCTGAAACCGCGGGGACGTCTCGTATCCCTCTCATCTGGAGCTGGTTAGCTGGATGAATCTGCCTCCCCTCCCGAAAAAGGAAATCCGCCCCAATTTCCGTTCACAACACTTTCAAATTTATTTTCGCCTCCTAACCCACCCGGAAATCACTCATTTCCATCTAGGTACCCACCCGGGTACCCCTGAATTGCTTGCACCCGCCTGGGACAATAAGAGTAGGAAGGCAGGTTATTTCATGGCCCTTTGTACCATTTGTCATCACCCCAGGCGCGAGGATATTGACGCGGCTCTCTTGGATGGTGGCGCCGATGCCGCGGTTTCCCGCGCCTTCGCCGTCTCCCGGCTTGCCATTCGCCGGCACCGCATCAATCACCTCCGCAACACTCCCCACGATACTCCCGCCGCGTTCCGCCGCGACTTGCGCCGCTTCATCGACTCCACCAACGAACTCTTCCTCCGCGCCCGCGACAAGGACCCCGTCGCCGCCCTCCGCGCCTCCAATCACGTCGAGCGCCTCTTCCAACTGCGCTGGAAATTCATGCATCTGCCCGCCGAGGACGAACCGGTCAGCTCTCATCAACTCGAGCGCTTCCAGTCCCGCCTCGCCGAAACCCTCTCCCCCTTCCCGGAAGCCAAACAGGCCGTCGCCCGCCTGATCGCGGAAGAACTCGGCATCCCCGATGACGAACTCCTGATTGAGGTCTCCGGCCTCGACCCCGGATCCGAACCCGGTCCGTCCAACTGAACCGGTCCCGCTCTCCCCGTTCGGAAAAATGCGAACATGTGCACACCTCTCCATCCCCGGAAGCCGCTCAGCAGTCTGCAGTTACCCGCACGAGAGCCCCGTTTCTGTTCGCATTTCCCGTTTTTTCAAAAATCTGAACACCCCCACCGTGGCGCCGGTCTCCGACCGGCCCTCCACAACGCCGTGGGTCCTATAAGGAAATCGCCCGCAAATGCTATCCGTGGGGCGGTCCCCCCGGACCGCGGGCTGGTCCCCTGGCCGGCCCTCCGGGCGAAGCCCGGCGATGCCGCGCATCCCCCACCCTCACGCCAGGAGCCCTCCCATGACCTGGCCTGACCTTTTCCGATTTAATCTCCCGTTATTCGCTCAGGAGCAGCTCCATTTCCACCCCGACCTCGAACAATTGCGCTTCCTTCAGCACGAACACCACCACACCCTTCTCAACTGCACCCGCCAGTGGGGCAAGTCCAGCCTCGCCGCCATCCTCGCCACCCACAAACTCCTCTACGGCCACCCCGAAACCCTGATCGTCATCGCCGGCCCTACCCAGCGCCAGTCCTCCGAACTCCTCCGCAAAGTCCGCCGTTGCCACGACCTACGGGTCCCGTTCACAGGCGATGGCGACAATGCCGAGTCCGCCCAGATCGCCAACGGCTCCCGCGTCGTCGGCCTCCCCGGCGTCGGCGACAATATCCGCTGCTTCTCCTCGGTCGACCTGCTCCTCCTCGATGAGGCGGCTCGCATCCCCGACGAAACATGGCTCGCCGTGCACCCCCTGATCGCCCGCTCACAAGGCCCCGTTATCGCCATGAGCACCCCCGCCGGGCCCGCCGGCTTCTTCTGGGAGGCCTGGACCCAGGGCGGCGCCGAGTGGTTACGCATCCAGGTCCCCGCCACCCGCTGTCCCCGATTTCCCCCGCCGATCCTCGAACGCGAGCGCCGCGTCCTCGGCGACTTCTGGTTCCGCCAGGAATTCCTTTGCGAGTTCTCGAACAACGGCGACGGCTTCTTCGCGCAAGCCGACCTCGCCCACCTGCTCGACAAGGTCCCTGCCTGATGACTCCCTTCGTGGCCGGTCTCGACCTCGGCCGCCAGCGCGAGGTCTTCGCCCTGGTCGAACCGCGCCAGCATCCGGCGCCTCCGGCGGAGGCGTGCACGACGATCTGGTGATGGCTGTCGCGGT
>JBJXGR010000054.1:0-14427 GCA_046160045.1 Bryobacteraceae bacterium | reverse complement strand
GCGAAGGTCAGGCACTCAAAGAAGTAAGACGGTGCAGGCACGTCGGGCCGCTCGGGAAAGCGCATCCGCTCCTGAGCCCGAACTACGGAAAACAGCTTCCGCCCGCGCTTGTCGCCGAAGAAGTGATCGAGTCCGACATCGAAAACCATGGCGATCCGCGCCAGCGTGGGAAGCGTGGGGATCAACTTGCCGTTCTCCAGTTGGGAGAGCATGGACGGAGATAGACCCGTGTGCTTTCCCAGGTCCACAAGGGCGATTTTCTTACGCAGGCGGAGTTGCCGGAGTTTCCGGCCAAGGTCGTAGGATGACAGAACCCGCTGGATCGTCTCAGGGCCACTTTCCTGCTGCATTTCAGTTAAGTTTAGCAGTGCTAAATATTCATGTCAATATATCAGCTATACTGATGCGAGATTTCGTCAGAGTGAATCTACCCATTGCCCGCCGGAATCTCTTCGTTAGATCTTAGATGAAAGGACATGCAAACACTGCCATGCGCGATCTCTCTGACGATCAGCTTCTGACATTGGCCCAAGACGGAGACGAGACTGCTTTTGCCGAGCTCATGGGCCGGAACTCATCCTCCTCGTTCAAGCTGGCACTCTCGATTCTTAAGGACCGGCAGGAAGCCGAGGACGAGGTGCAGAACTCCTACCTGAACGCATGGCGGTACCTCGGCCGCTTCCAGCGCGACTCGAAGTTCTCGACCTGGATCTCCAGGATCGTGATCAACCAGAGCCTGATGCGGCTGAGGAAGAGGCGGAAAGCCAATTTCCTCTACCTGGACGAAGGAGCCGCCAACGGGGGAGCGGGCGTGATGGAACTCCCCGCCAGGGGACAGAATCCCGAAGCGGAACTTGGTAGCAAGGAGATGTCCGCGATCCTGCGCCGGGAGATCCGCAGGATGCCCCCCACACTTCGTAGTGTTCTGGCGCTGCGCGACCTGGACGAGTTGCCCATGGAGGATGTGGCGGTGCGGTTGGGAATCACCCTCGTAGCGGCTAAGTCCCGTCTGATGCGGGCGCGCGCGGAGTTGAAGCAGCGTCTGGAGAGACAGTTTGGAGCATCCGAGCGCGCCAGCATTCCGGCGTGACGTGGATCTGGCGCAGTGGGTAACCCGGCACATTCATGTTAGGAGAAGTCAAAAGGAGTAAAGGAACTTCTCTTCCACTCCGTTTGCGGGGTAAACAAAAAAAAACGAGGGCCGGGACAGCCCGGCCCTCCGCAGGAGTCGTTTTTGTGACGCGTTCTGCCCTTGCTAGAAGAAAATCTTCGCCGCGATCATTATGAGCCGCGGCGTCCCTTCCTGCGTCGTGATGGTGCCGAACGCCCGGTTGGGGATGGCATTGTTCGGTTTGCCGGCGTTCATGTGATTGAACATGTTCTGCGCTTCAAACCGGAGTTGGAGATAGCGCGTCTCCGAGCCCAGCCCGATGTTCTTGAGCAGCGCATAGTCCCACTGGCTGAACCCGGGACCCCGCATGTCGTTCAGCGTGGAGCCGACGGTGCCAATGTCCAGGTCGACGATCGGCTTGAACGCGTCCGGATTGAAATACGGAGTCAGCCCCGCCGAGCCTTCCAGCGCCGCGTGGCCCGACACGTTGTTGTTGTACCGGATTCGCGGTTCGACGAACGAGGGACGGCCGAGCTTACCTTGGCCGATGGTTATGTAGTTGCGGCAGAAGCCGGAGGCGCAGATCAACGAAAACGGCTGGCCGCCACGGTACAGCGTGGTTCCGGACATGGTCCAGCCGCCGATCACGGCATTCACCACCCGGTTCGCGCTGTTGGCGAATTTCTTCCCGCGGCCAAACGGCAGGTCCACAACATAGTTGAACAGGAAGCGGTGAGTGACGTCGTAATCGGAAAGACCATAGATTTCCGTCATGGGCTGGTTGGCCTGGGGCGGACCGTTGCTATTGCCAATGGCGCCCACGTTGTGGATGCCCTCCGCACCGATGCCGCCGCCGGCGTGCAGCGCCTTGCCAAATGTGTAATTGGACAGGAAGCTGAAGCCGCTCGCGAAGCGGCGCTCCACCTGCACGTAGGCGGAATTGAAGTTGGAGTACCCGATCGGATCGTTCACCGCCCACAGTTCCCGCCACAGCGGCATCACCTGCATAATGCGTGCCAGGAAGTTGGTTCGCCCGCCCTGCGTGGTGTTGGAAGGAATCTGGCCGAAGAACGGGTTGGTCACCTGCTTGTTGAGGTTGGTCCCGAGCGGTTTGCCCAGGGTGTCATACGCGTTCTTGACACTGTGGAGGTTGCCGAAGAACGGCAGCTTGCGCCCGAAATTGCCGTTGTACGCCGCCTCCACCACCCAGCTATTCGCGCCCGAACCGAACTCCCGCTGAATGTTGAACTGGGTTGTGTGCTCATATCCGGGGAACTGATCGATGGCGGGAACCACAAACCAATTGCCCAGCGTGGAGTTGTTCAGGGCCGTCACGTCGCGCGTGAACGGCACATAGCCCAATCCCCCGGGCAGCGGATTGCTGAAGCTGACCGGATACGTCAACCCGCCGTCCGGGGTGCCGTCCTGGCTGACGCGGGCAAAGTCCCCGAAGCCCACGTTGTCCACGGCGGAGCCCAGGAAGCGATCGCCGGTCAGCGTCAGGTACACCTTGCCGTAGCTGCCACGGATCACCGTGCGGGGCATCACCTGATAGGCAAAGCCGATGCGCGGTGCGATGTTGTACGGATAGCTCTTCTGCAGCGTGCGGCCCGGGTAATCCTTGGTGCCCATGAGCGCGGCCCGGCCGAAAATACCTTTAGAGATCCAGTCCGGCGCGGCAAACTGGATGCCCGCCTCCTGCTGGGCCTGGTTCCAGGACCAGCCTGCGTTGGGCTGGATGTTCCACTTGTAGTCCGGATCCCAAAAGATCTGCCGGTCGTAGCGTTCGGTGCGCGGAGGCTCGTAGTCATAGCGCACGCCAATGTTGATCGTCAGCTTGGGGGTCACCTTCCAATCGTCCTGGATGAAGGCACCGTGATACCTCTGCAACGATGCCGGCCCGGCGATTTGGACGCCTTGGCCCCACGTGGCCGTCCCGAGCAGGAAACTGGCCATGGGATGGCCGGTCACCGGGTTGTCGTAATACTGCGAGGTGACGCGCCGCTCCGTCGCCAACCCAAAGCTGCCGCCCGTCGTCACGTTGCTGTAGTACCGCCGGTGTTCCCACCCGATCTTGATCGTGTGTTTGTTCCAAAGCTTCTGGAGCATTACCGAGCCGGTGTAGCTGGTGTCGCGCGAATCGAACACATCGCCGCCGCCTAACGATCCGATATGGCTGCCGTTGCTGATCGTGGGCACGCGATTCTGCGTGGTGCCCAGCAGATTCAGAACTTGGCTGGGCAGGTTCCATGATGTCGAGTCGGCATCCACCTGGTTGCCCCGGAACGTTATGGCCCGCACGACCCCGCCGCGCAGGCTGAGGATCGTCGTGGGACTCAGCGTCCATGTGTGATCGAGCGTCGTCGTATGAGCTTGGCTGGTGGTGACATTGGTCGGCTGGAGCGCCCCGAACCACCGGGTGTTGCTCCCCGCACTGTCGAAATACGAAACCGTCGCATGGGTGGAATGGCGATTGTTCCAGTTCTGATCGAGGCGGCCTGTATACCGGTTGTTGTCTTGCGGGTTCGAGATGGAACCAATGTAGTTGCCTTCGTTGTTCGACCCCGGCAGCGGCGCGCGGTTGGCCTGCGGATAGAAGCCCATGTAGATCTTCGACAGCTCGTTGAATCGCGTCGCGGGAACCCGATTCCCTGCGAACGGGTCGCGTCGGACCCGCGAACCTTCCACCCGTGAGGTGAGGGGATCGAACACCTGCGCCGGCACACCCCGGTCGAGCAGGCTTTGCGTGTAGTCTCCCTGGCGTTCGAGGTCCGTCGGCACCGAGCCGATCGCCGCATTGCTGCCTGTCCGGCGTCGTGTCCCTTCGTAGTTGAAGAAGAAGAACGTCTTGTCCTTCCCGTTGTACACCTTGGGTACCCAAATCGGCCCGCCGAACGTTGCCCCAAAGACGTTGTCGTGGAAAACGCCCCTCGGCCGGCCGAAGCGATTGGAGTTCCAGTCGTTCGCATTCAACTTGTCGTTGCGGAAAAACTCGTATACCGAACCGTGGTACTGGTTGGTGCCCGAACGGCTGATCATCTGCACCGCGCCGCCGGAGAGACGGCCGTACTCCGCGGAGAGTCCATTGGTAATCACTTTGAACTCAGCGATGGCCTCCCGCGACGGAATCGATGGCGGCACGTCGTGCAGGTATCCCGTCGTCAGGGGAATGCCGTCCATGAAGTACTCAATCTGCTTGGAACGGCTGCCGTTGATCCGCAGATCGCTCTGGCTGCTGCCGGTGACGTTCGGCGTTAGGAACACGAACGCCAGTGGGTCGCGGTTGTACTGCGGCAAGTCCTGGATCCGCTTGTTGTCGATCACGAGTCCGGCCTGCGCGTCCTCGGTGCGGATCAGCGGGACCTCCGCGGTTACCGTAATGCGCTCGGACGCCGTGCCGACCTCCATCGCGACGTCGAAGCCCAAGCGATCGCCCACGCGAAGCACCACCCCGCTTCGCTCTACCGTGCGAAAGCCTTCGAACTGGGCGGTGATCGTGTATTCACCAGGGATGAGTCCCGTGATACTGTACCGGCCCTCCGAGCTTGACTTGGTGGTCTGCGTCACGTTGGTGGCGATATTACGCACGGCGACCTGCGCTCCGGGCACAACCGCCCCGGAGGAATCCTGCACTCGGCCGCTGATGCTGGCATTGCCTGTCTGGGCGTGCACGGCCGTGGCCAGAATGGCCGCTGCCGCCAGAATCCCAGTGAAAGAACGAATCATCTCGTTTGTACTCCCTTCATCCCGCCCAAAGCACCCCCTTCCTGTCTCAGAGGGGATAACCGCGGGTCACACGTTTAGGATGAAATCATTATCCATCGCGGGGAAATGTTAAGTCCATAGACTTTTTGGCGACATGAATTATACTGGCGGTTGAGATTTGACTCGCCCCCATGCGCCACCTGAACTGGAACGCGATGTATACGTTTTGGCTCGTCGCCAGGTGCGGCTCCTTCGCCGAGGCCGCCCGGCGAATGCCGAGCACCACAGCACAGGCTCTGCACAAACGGGTCCGGCAACTCGAATGGGAGGAGGGTCTACACCTGAAGTTGCTGCGCTCGCGTGGGGTGAAGGGCATCGAACTGACCGAAGCGGGAAGGCGGCTGCTCGATCTGGTGGATCCCGTCTTCAGTTCGCTCCCGATGCTCGCGGCCGACTTGCGACGGGAAGACGCCGGTCCACTGAGTCTGGCGACTACGGGATTTGTGGCCTATAACTACCTGCCGCGCATGCTGAAGGAGTTCCACGCGGACTTCCCCGACGTTTCCGTCTCGGTACGGGTGCGCAGTGAGGCGGACGTGATGTCGATGGCGGAAACCGGGCAAGTGGATCTGGGGGTCGGTGCGCTCTCTGGAGGCCAGGACCGCCTGACCGTGACGGCGCGCGCGCCCCTGACTATCCGGTTGGTGGCGCCCGCTCATTTTCGGTGGAGCAGTGCCCGCGTAAGCTGGGCCGAAGTGATGCGGCATCCACTCGTTCTCCACGAGCGCGTGAGCGTCCTGCGAGTCGCCCTCGAAGACCTGTTGAACCGGAAGAACCTCTTGCCGAAACTGCGGGTGGCCGCGGAAGTAACGACCCCCGAACTGTTGATGGAAATGGTGCGCGCGGGCTTCGGCGTGGGGCTGATTCCGCTAGGGCCGCGGCTGGCAGAGGGCCTGCACGACCTGTCCACCCAGACGCCGCCGGAAGGGCTGCCGCGCATTGACATTGGCGTGTTTCACAAGCCGAATCGATACGTATCGCACTATATGAAAGCGTTTCTCGATACCGCCGCCAATGTGATTCGCGCCTGACCTCACGATCCCCCGCGCTGGCTGAGGCCCAACCGCAAGGTAGGGCTTTCGAAACGGGTTAGCCTGCACTGGCGGCCTGTCCCTTCTAAGTCCAAGGAATTGTAAACGCGATGAGCCTCAAGAATGCGGAGGTGTTCGCGCTGGTCGGGGTGACTCTCCGCTATCGGCTCCGTAGGAACGAACAAGGCGGGTTATTCGCGCTCACAGCCGCGACCGTCTCGGAGCGGTGCTAACGAAATCGGCAGGACACTCCAGTAGTCGCTGCTTATTTGCGCCGGGACAGAGTTTCCTTGAGTAGAGCTACCGCGGTCTGCTGACTGGCCGCAGGGCCAGCTACGGTGACGATGATCGATTCCTCGCCGCGGAGGACGGCGGCTTTCCAACCGCCCATTTCGGGGACGACGAATCCTTTCGTGCCGAGACTGGGCATTGCCAGGAAGCCCTTGGCCAGCTTCGGCTGCTCGTGATAGGAAGCGGGCACGATCTGGACCATCATGTCGCCCTCGTAGTCCTTGGCTGCCCATTGGCACCCTGAGCCCATGGCGGCATTTTGCCCGGCGCCGACGGTCTTGCCGACGTACTTGGATGCCTCCGCGGGGGTGAACAGCTTGCACACAGGATTGTTGGCTGCCGAGCCTTTAGCGTCGCCGGTGAGCTGGGCGGCGGTCTTCTTCGAATCCTGTGCGGAGACGGCGCCGGCGGCCAGTAAGCAACCGATGAGTAGCGGGCCGGGAAGTTTCACGTTGACTCCTTTCGCGGACGGCGGATGAAATGCCTGTGGTGTCAGGATCCACGTAAAGTGGCAACGGGCGCCGCGCCGACAATAATCCTCGTCATAGAATAACCCAAAAGTTTCTCAGGCATACCCGACGCCGCCATTTGGATCACACCGGCTCAGACTTGAGCGTTGCGGCCTTACGCAGAGCAACCTTCAAGAGAGCTCGTTTCCTCGGCGTTGACATCAGCGAGGCGAATTTGCACGGCCAAAATGGCCAAGCCTCGGGGGATTTTCCGAGTCGACCGCGCCGATTCCCCGCGCCGCCCACCCGGGCAAGGCAGCGTGGACCGGCGTTCGGGGCGCGGGTTTGTAATCGCCGGAATTGGCCTTCGAACCAAACGGCGGCTGATGGAGTTGATTTGGCGTCCCCAGGGGGATTCGAACCCCCGTTACCGCCGTGAAAGGGCGATGTCCTAGGCCGGGCTAGACGATGGGGACGCTATGGCGGGAAGACGACCCGAACTCTTAGTATATCCGTCACCTACCGATAGCGTCAACGAAGGCCGCCAACAAGCTTCCTGGAAGGAGGGCTTGACATCGACCGCAGGCGGGGGGACAGATGAATCTGGAGGTAAACCATCAATGATTCACGTCGAAACCGCTCCCCGTTTGAGCGCTGTGCAGTCGTTTCTGGCGGAGGGGCCCCTGGGGCTGTTCATCGGAGGGAGGTGGCAACCGGGGTTGAATAAGACAACCATTCCCAGCATCGACCCGGGATCGGGCGAAACCCTGGTTCACTTTTCCGAGGCCGCCCCTGAAGACATCGACGAGGCCGTCGACGCGGCCGATCGTGCGTTCCGGCGCTCGGGGTGGGCCGAGATGCCGCCCGGCGAACGGAACACCTATCTGTACCGCCTGGCCGACCTGGTCGAGAAGCATGCGGCCGAGATCGCCGAAATCGAGTCTCTCGATGTGGGCAAGCCGCTGGTTCAGGCGCAGTCTGACGCCGCCAACTTTCCCGCAACGCTACGCTACTACGCCGACCTGGCGGTCACGGCCCGCTACCGCGAGCCGATCGCGGTCTCGACCCACGAAGCCAGCCTGCTGCGCCGGCCCTACGGCGTCTGCGCCTTTATCCTGCCGTGGAACTTCCCGTTTCTCCTGGCGGGCTGGAACCTCTCTCCGGCACTCGCCGCCGGCAACACGGTCGTCATCAAGCCAGCCGAGGATACTCCGCTCTCGACGCTCTACCTGGCCCGCCTGGTGAAGGAAGCCGGCATTCCCGATGGCGTGGTGAACGTGGTGACGGGATACGGAGAGACCACCGGCGCGTGTCTGGCACATCATCCAGGCATCTCGCGGATGGGGTTCACCGGATCGCCCGAGGTGGGCCGCCTGGTTGCCGAGGCCTGCGGCCGAAACCTCGCCGCGGCCAAACTCGAATTGGGAGGCAAAGGAGCAGCCGTCGTCTTTGACGATGTCGACCTCGATCGCACAGCCGATGCATTGGTTGCGGCAGTGACCCTGAATACCGGTCAAGTGTGCTGCACTGCCACCCGCTGGGTCGTCCACGAGGGAATCTACAAAGCCTTTATCGAGCGGGCGACGGAACGTCTGGCCGCCGTGCGGGTCGGCTATGGCCGGGATCCGGAAACCCAGATGGGGCCTGTGGTCAGCCGCAAGCAGTTGGAACGGGTTCTGACCTATGTCCGCCGCGGACAGGAGGAAGGAGCGGAGATTCTGATGGAGGGCGGCCAGATCCGCGTGCCCGGCTTTGACGGCGGCTTTTACGTGCGACCCGCGATGCTCGCAGGGTCGCCCGACAATGTCGCGGCTCGCGAGGAGATCTTCGGGCCAGTACCTTACCTGCTGAAGTTCTCGAGCGAAGAAGAGGCCATCGCCCTGGTGAACCGATCGCCTTACGGTCTGGCGAACAGCGTATGGACGCAGGATCCGGCGCGAGCGAATCGCGTGGCCGAGGCGCTGGTGGCCGGCAATAGCTGGATCAACGCCCACAATGTGTTCGTCCACGGAGTGCCGTACTGCGGCATCAAGCGAAGCGGCATGGGCGGCGGCGTCCTGGGACCGGACACTTTGTATGACTACCTGCGACAGCAGTCCGTGGTGCGGCCGCTAGATTAGGAGCGTAACGGACACCCGGTTGACGGTTCCGGAGCGCCGTTTCCGAGGTTAGACAGAACGGCGCCAGGCACTGGGGGACGAGGGCCCCGCTGCCAGCCATCCACGTCAGGCCGCGTTAGGGAACTCGATCCGGATTTCGTCCAGCACGACGTAGCCTTCCGGCAGCCGTGAGGTCCACACGGGATAATCCCCTCCTGGACGGAGACGATGCGGGTCGCCCTCCAGGGGCCCCATCGGAACGATCGTCAGCGGGAATAGGATCAGTATGATGTTGTTGCTCACGTCCGCGAGTACGGTCTCGAGCGGGTGGATGCCGTAGCTCCTGGTTCGATTGTGGCGGCTGCCAAGCGGCGTCCAGAGGGCGGGGTCCGGGTCGAGCTGAATCGTCTCCTCAGTCCACTCTGTCGTCACGTGGAAGGGGCGGCCGGTCATGGCCCAACCGGAGCAGATTCCGTGTTGTGTGCCCTGCGCAAGCAGAACCAGCTGCGCTCCGCGGGCCTCAAGCTCCCCTTTGAGCTTCAGCGTGACGCGAGCGCTGGTGAAGTTGGTCGGGTACCCGCCCTCGACAAAGTGGTTTTCGCCGCCTGCTTCCATCTGCGCTTCACCGAAGCCCGGACCCTTGGTGCCGAGCCCGAATAACATGTGCAGATAGCCGGCTCCGGGAGGTGCGTGGTTGTAGTCGATCCACCACGGACTGCGGGAAGTCACCGCTCCTGGGCGGTATTCCAGTTTCTTGGGGCCGGCGAAGTTGTTGATCCAGCCCTGCCATCCGCCGGGGCCGTCGTCAAAGGTTTCGGTGTAAACGAGCAATCGGGTCTCCTTGGCTTTCGAATCCCCTCCCAGGGGAGAGGGGCTCGGTTGATCACTTTTCCATGGTACCCGGTCGTCCCGTTCCGGCACGACGGTTTTCTCGCGCGGTTCCTCCTCATACGTCCCCATAACGACGTCGCTGGGAGTGCCTGGCACCAAAATCAGCAGAAATCAGATAGGCATGATCCGGGGCTCTCGCTGCCAGTGGCTTCTTTCCGAAACCACTTCACCGGCGGCCATCACCTGACAGCGACGCGCAGAGGATCTCTTCGTCGTTCCGGGTGAAGATGTGCCGGTTTGCGTACGCCGGGTGCGACCAGTTCACCGCTCCCACCGCGCGACGGCCGATGCCCGCCGTGGACGTCGGCTGGATTAACCGCGTTCGGCCGATTTCCTCGTAACCCTTCGGAGTCAGGCGGCAAAGGATCAGCTCCCCACGGTCGTTGTTGAGAAAATAGCGCTCGCCATTCCGCACCAGAAAGCCCGTCGCCCAGCGTGCACGTTCGCCGGTCGCTTCCAGTGTTTCCCAGACACGCTCTCCCGTGGAGCGCTTCAGACAGCGCAGTTGCCCGTAGCTGCAGATCCCGTAGATGTAGTCCCCATCGATCACCGGGGTGTTGATCAGGGAATGCAGTCCATCGGTCTGAATCTCGCTTTCGCTCTTTCCCTTCCAGACCACTCGAGCCGCGGGGCGGCCCGAGTCGAACTCCATCAGCATCGAGCCCGTGTAAAACGAGGAAACCAGCAGCCAGGGCCCGCTGCGGACCGGAGTCGCCACGGCCAGACCCATGCGCGTGCTGAACGGAAGCTGCCACAGCAGTTCTCCGTTTTCGGGATTCAACGCAACAACCGCCGAAGGGTGCCAGATAATCACCTGTCGCGCGCCCCCCGCCTCGAATAACACGGGCGCGGCATAGCCAGGCTCGGAAGTTGCGCCGAGAGCCCTCCAGACCTCTTTGCCGGTTTGCTTGTCAAAGCCGACGACCTTCGCGTTCGCTTCTCCGCCCACGACCGCGATCACCTGATTGCCGGCGATCAGCGGCGCGCCGGCCATGCCCCACACCGGTACTTGCGTTCCGAACTCTTTGACAAAGTCACGGCGCCAGAGGAGGTCACCGGTTGCGCTCCGAAGACAAGCCAACACACCCTTGGCGCCCAGCACGTAGACCCGATCGCCATCCACCGTCGGCGTGGCGCGGGGCCCGGTCGCATAGCTCTGCGCGAGACCCGTATAGCCGGTCTCCCATTCCCGGGTCCAGAGGATCCTGCCGGTCTTCTCGTCCAGGGCAAGTGCGCGTTCAATCCCCCGGTTCGGACCCGTATTTTGGTAGTCCGTGACGAACACCCTTCCCGCGGCGACGGCCGGTCCACCAAAACCACTGCGGATCGGAGTCCGCCATGCAATTCGCAGGCCGCCTTCCGGGAACTTGTCGAGGATCCCGGTTTCGGTCCAGACGCCAAGCCTTCCCTTGCCTCGCCACTCCGGCCAATCCGCCGCCCAGGAACAGGCAGCCGGCAAAAGGCATGCGATTAGAATTCGCCACATCCTCATCATGGGACCGCCTGTCGGCGGTTGGCCCTTCGCTGGACCTCGCGCAGCATCTCGACCGCGGGCATCGCCGGGTCGAGGTCTCGCGGCTTCCTGCCAGTGCCCTCGAAGATGTCCGTGCTGTTCCATTTCGAGTAAAGGAAGGCCGGCAGCGACGGGTCGTGCTTTTCATACAGCCGGGCCGGGATGCGCGTCCACTCGGACGTCCGAGGCTTGCCGGCGCGCGAGTAATAGACATGCAGAGTTCGCCGCTGCCGGGACTGCGGCTTTAGTTTGCCTGAGTGAATCGAGCGCGCATGGAACAGGAAGGCCGTTCCGGCAGCACCCGTCAAGTCGACTTCCATGCCGGGCCGAACGTCTTCCGGGCGCAGGTCGACGAGCGGACCATGCGTGCCGGGAATGATGCTGAAGCAGTGATCGGTCTCCGTTACGTCCGTCAGGTAGTAGACCATGGAAATCGCGTCGATTTCCATGCGCCGGTCGTATTCCCGCGTGATGTCGCGATGCCAACTCTTGTGATCGCTGCCTTCGCGTGTGGGGTTTCGCAGGATGATGGAGAACTCCTCGAACGTCAGGTCGTCCCCGATGAGCCCGCGCAGCACATCGAGAATCGCCGGATTCTCAATCGCGGCGTCGAAGCCGGCGACGTTGGGAAGGACATCCACGGTCTGAATGAACGACTCGCTGAAATGGACCCATTCTTCCGGGTACTCGGCCCGATAGCGGTCAACCGCGGCATTCAATTCCTTCACTTGCGCGGTCGACAAAGCGTGGGGCAGGAGAAGAAATCCGTTCTGTTCGAATTCGCGGATGGCGTGCACCTGTCGATTGTACCCCCGCGACGCGATACAATAACGCCGTTTCCCACCCGGGGCGAAGGAGACCACATGAATCGTCGCAATTTTCTTTTCGGCGGTGCGGCGCTGCCCGCATTCGCGCAACAGATCGGAGACATGGTCAAGCCCGACGCGGCGCTGACCTCGGGCGCGACCCATCGCGCGGTGATGGGCCGCAACGGCGTCGTGGCCGCCGCGGATTTGCACGGGTCGCTAGCCGGGATACGGATCCTCATGAAGGGCGGCAATGCCATCGACGCGATTGTTGCTGCCGCCGCCGCGTTGAACGTCACCGAACCCTACATGTCGGGGATGGCCGGATTCGGCGGCTACATGCTCATCTACATGGCCCGCGAGCGGAAGGTCGTGGCCTTGGATCTGATGGGGACCAGCCCGGCGGCCTCGACGATCGACAAGTTCACGGAGAAAGACTGCGACGAAGGGTATCTCGCGCCCATCGTGCCCGGCGCCCTCGCCGGTTGGGCCGCGGCGCTCGATCGGTATGGCACCATGTCGTTCGGCGATGTCTTCGAACCAGCCATCGAACTGGCCGAAGGCGGCTTCGTTATGACGGAGTATGATGCCACGGCGACCGCCGCAACCGCGGAAAAGCTGGCGAAGTTCCCCACGACGGCGCGCGTGTGGCTGCCGAATGGCAAACCGCCGCGAATCGGTCAGATTGTCAAGCAGAAAGACCTGGCGCGCACCTTCCGCCGCGTGGCTCTGCACGGGCCCGATATTTTCTACAAGGGCGAGATCGCCCATGAGATCGTGACGTTCCTCCGCGAGCACGGAGGCCTGATCACCATGGACGACATGGCCCGCTACCAGGTCGCGTGGCGCGAACCGATTCGCACCGACTTCCAAGGCCATACAATCTACGGCATGCCCCCCGGTTCCTGCGGCATGACCATGCTGCAGATCCTCAACATCATGGACGGCTACGATCTGAAAGGAATGGATCCCTATTCTCCGGAGTTCGCGCATCGCTGGCTGGAGGCGGTCAAGCTCGCCTTCCTCGACGACGACCGCTACAACACGGGGAAGAAGGTGGACATCCCCGTCGATCGGCTGATCTCGAAGTCCTATGCCGGTCAACAGCGGGCAAAAATCCAGCCGCAGCGTGTCGCGGCGTTCCCGCTGCGGCGATTGACTCACGAAGGCACCACCAGTCTGGCGGCCATGGACCGGTGGGGCAACGCCGTCTGCTTCACGCAGTCGCTGGTCTCCGGGTTCGGCTCGGGCGTCATCGCCGGCAATACCGGGTTGCTTCTCAACAACGGCCATCGCTATGGGTTTGTGCTGGACCCCAAGCACGTGAATTCACTCGCCGGCGGGCAGCGCGCCAAAGGCGTGATGAGCCCGACCCTGGTGTTCCAGGGAGATCGCCTCCGTCATGCGGTTGGCGCCGCCGGCGGATATACGATCCCGCAGACCGTGGGTCAAGTGATTGCCAAGTGCGTCGTCTATGGCATGGATATTCAGAAGTCGATTGCCTCGCCCCGCATGTTGATCAATCGAGGACTGGGGCAGGTGCCGGTCGGCAACGAAGCGGAGACCTACCTGGAGCCGGCGTTTCCCGAGAAGACCCGGACCGCCTTGGGGGCCCTGGGTCACCGTTTGGGAAAGCCAGGCAATGCCGGTGGGGTGCAGGGAGTCTCGGTTGACCCGGAATCCGGGGCGTTCGCGGGCGGCTCCGATCCCCGGCGCGACGGCCATCCGATCGCCTGGTAGGAGGCCCACAGCGTGGACCCAGTGCGTTGCCGTGGGCTCCAGGTTCAGACGCATAGGATTTGGCCTTGTCGGTTAAGGGTCCGCCGGGGAATCGCGAGCGCTGAGTTTGCGCGCGTACCAGCGGGCCAGCGCTACTGCCAGCGCAAGATCGTCATGTCCGCCGGAGTCCTGCGTATCTTGGTGACAGGGCAGTGACGCCAACGGGGGGTGTCCAACCGGGAGGGCCAGGGGCGTCGCGGCTGCGACGCGTTCTTCATCCGTTTTGGTGGGCCGCAGGGCCCGTGGGGCCTCCCGTCCGGTCGCACACTGAAGAAAACGCAACCCCACGGCTTAGAAGATGTAAGAAAATCAAAAGCGCCCTTTTCAACAGCTTTTCCACGCCTGGAGACCTTGCCAGACGCCCTACAACGCGTTCTGCGACGTCGACAAGGGATTTCGCATCCCCCCACGCACCCACAAAATTGGCTAAGTCGATTTTCTTACATCTTCTTACGCCGTGGGCTCCAGGTGCGCCTAAGGAGCGCCCAGTTCGCGCAGGTCACTGATCCAATAGTCCGGCTCCCACCGGGCGAGACCTTCGCGTTTGCCATATCCGTACGTCACTGCGCAGGTCTTCACCCCGGCGCGGCGGCCGGCCTCCATGTCCGTGGGCGAGTCGCCAACCATCAGGCAATCGGAGGCATCGCCCGCAATTCCTTCGATGGCCCGGAGCAAGACATCGGGCGCGGGCT
>JBJXGR010000053.1:0-15508 GCA_046160045.1 Bryobacteraceae bacterium | reverse complement strand
TGGAAGACCTGGTACACGTTGGTTCCCCCGGCGTCCGCGGCCTCGGTGCCGAACACACACATGGTCACGGACGGAATCTCGACGTTTCGGGCCCTACCCCTGACCCGGGTCCGTCTTCCCTAGAGTTGCTGGCAGCCTTGTTGCTCGAACGGAGCGAGCACGGATTGGGTCACGGGTGATCAGCAATGGTCATCCCTGCCGCAAACAGGTTTCCCTCCCCCGACCGACTCCTGACGGACGATCCTTCCTTGCGCGCAACGAGCCCACGGCGTACGACCTGCTGGCACTGCTGGCACGATTGATCGAGAGGATCCGCCGCGCACTCTCCGTCAAGCACATCCTGGAGGGCGAACTCGGGTGCGAATCGCCGATCACCAGATGGTGATGAGCTTTGAGGGTGCTCCGGTCGGAGTGAAAACCGGTGGGACGGACGATCACCGTGTGCTCAAAAGGCCTCAGTGCCGCCTGCTCTTTGGCGTTCACCCGGTAACGCACCGGCCCGCACTGCATAAAGATGATCGGGTGGTGCCCATCCTTGCGCGCGACCGTCGCCGACAGCCCCGCAACGAACTTCGCTTTGGCACGACCGGCCACCTGTTCGAACCTCCGCGCCGATAGGTGGTGGCACTCGTCGACGATGAGGTGTCCATACTCTCCGACGCGATCGTCTAAGCCCTCGCACTCAATTTCCGCACATGTTCTCAGCCAGGGTCCCTCCCCCATAGAGCGGGAAGAAGAACGTTTGGCGGGTGAGAACCTTCCATCCCGACCGCAAGCGAATCCCTGATACGGCGTCACAAGGGCGGCGGCAGGCGTACCCGCAGCGTCTGGCTCGCGACACTGGGACGGTAACGCATTCTTCCGTCATTTCCCGAATGCGTATAGAGACTTGATGGTTCTTATGTAGATGGTGTTGCCGATGATCGCGGGCGTAGCAAAAATCGGCTCTCCAATCTGGTTGCGGGCGAGGACCTTGAGCGAGTCGGCGTCCTCGATCACGGTAACCACGCCCTCGCCGGACGAGAAGTAGAGCTTGCCGTTCGCGGCGACCGGCGACGAGTAGTAGGGGCCGGGCGCGCCCAGACGATCGCGGTACAGCACCTTGCCGGTGGCCGCGTCGAGGCAGGTGACGATGCCGCCATTGGCCGCCATGTAGACGCGGCTGCCGTAGCGAAGGGGCGCCGGCACCTCGGGAACGCTCTTCGACTCTTTCCACAGGACGGCAGAGGCCGGTAGTGCTCCATCACCCACCGGTTTGATCGCCGTCAGTCCGTGCTCGGGGCGATTGGGGCCGGAGCGAAAAGCTGTCATTCTGTCCCATTCCTCTTTTTCCAGGAACCCGCTTTTGTCCCGGTCGATCATGTTGAAGAACTGTTTGATCCCCATCCGCGCCCCGGGAATATCGGGGATATCCGGGCGCGCCATCAGGAAGAGATCGCCGGGCATTTCGTCCCGGGAGATCTTGCCGTCCTTGTTCTGATCGCTCTTCTCCAGCAGAGACTCATATTTTGGAAGCTCGGGCAGGAGTTCAGCGTGCCCGAAGTTGCTCCACGCCGCGACATAGAGGACCCCATCCTGCGCCATGGGCGTCGAGTTGCCGCCCGAGTTCAACGTCACCCACCAGCGGCGCGAACCATCCTTCAGATCGAAGCCCACCAGTTCACCGGCGCGGTGCAGTAGGGCTTGGCCGTTGAAGACCACGGGCGTGGAATGACCAGGGAACCGCGGGTTGCCTCCCGGGCTGGTCTTCCAGACCACCTTGCCGTCCGACTTCGAGACGCCGTAGAACAGCGGTTCCGGAGATTCGTCGCGGCTCAGCAGCACCAGGTCGCCCCCGAGAACCGGCGAAGCGCCGCTGCCGAACATCGCCTTGGCAACCGGTAGGGGCAAGGCCCACGCCAGTTTGCCGTCCATATCGTAGGCGCGAAGGCCGCAGGAGCCGAAATACACGTAGACGCGCTGGCCGTCGGTCGCCGGGGTTGCGGTCGCCTGGTTGCTCACGGCATGAACTCTCTCCAGTTCGTCGACGGTGACCGGCTGGCGCCAGAGGACCTTCCCCTTGTTGCGGTCAACGGCGATAGTTTCTAAGGTTTTGGTCACAACGTCGCAAGAGGTCAGGAAGATCCGGTCGCCCCAGACGGAGGGCGAGCCGTGGCCCGCTCCCGCCGGGACTTTCCAGATGGCCGAGGCGGGAGCGAACTCGACCGGAGGCCTGGCATCGGCGGGGGCAACCGGTACGCCCTAAGGTCCAAGGAATTGAGGCCAAACTGGCGTTTCGGCGTAAGAAACCGCCGCGGCAACGAGTAGAAACACGCAGGTATTCATAGCGGCTCCGGTCCAGCGCTGGAGGGCTGGTTGGAGTATTCTCTACGGCCTCGGACAGTGCCTTCGGGAGGGGTAGAGGGTGTCGGAGCAGCAGACAATCCACAGGAGTGGTGATCCGCCTAGCTGAACAATCTTGCGGTTAAGCGGGGCCTCGCCCTGGCCGGCCGGAGACGTCCACGGCGAGCCGGACCTCAGATCCGGTTGAAGATCTCGATCGCCTTGCGCAGCGACTTGTTCCTGATGATGAACGGCACCATCTTTGTCTCGCGCTCGTCGATCTCCTGGGCGCGCTTCAACACTTCCTGCTCCCGCTCCTTCGGCACCACTACCACGCCGTCCTCGCCGGCCACGATGATGTCCCCCGGGCGGACAGTTTGGCCAGCGCACTCGACGGGGATGTCCATCGCGACGCTCGCGAAATGTCCCACCGTCGACGACGGAATCACACTGCGCCCATACACGGGCAGCTTCAAGTTTCGAATCTCCGCCACGTCCCGCACCCCGCCGTCGACAATCACGCCGGCTATGCCGCGCGCCTTCGCCGTGGTCGCCATCAGGCCGCCAATGCCCGCGACGTCGAGGCCGTTCTCCACTACGATTACGGCCACCTCTCCGGGTTTGGACGCTTCAAGCATGTCCACGGAGTGCTTCAGCGACAGCGTCGGCGTCGCCTTCTCCGGAGGAGCCGGCCGCGACAACGACGTACGCGCGCGCCCCACCACCTGGCCTTCGATGCGCGGGCGCATGGAGTGCGACATGAATCCCTGCTTTCCCGTAATCTGATCCACCGCATCGCACACCGAGGCAACGGTGGTCTTCTTGAAGCCGGAGATCAGGGGATCCTCCGGCGCTTTCGGCGCCGCAATGCGCACGGCCTGGAAGCCGAGCGTGACCGCCGCCGCGGCGCAGGCGAGCGATATCATTCTTCTGCGAGTCCACGTCATAGTGATGTCTCCAAAACGCCGATTGTAGCGTGCCACGGCCGTCCTGTTATACAACTCAGTCATGGCTATCAATTTGTCGCGGGAACTGGCCGTCCGGTGGAACCACGTCGAGAACCCGGAAAAGGCTGTCCCGCTCCTTCGGCAAGCCGGGGTGACCGTCGTCGTGCCCTCCAAGGCGGACGAGAAGTTCACAGGCGCCTGTAAGCAAGCCGGCTTGCGCGTGCTATTGCCGGGGGAGATTCACTCCACGTCGTTGGCGGAATCCGAGAAGGCCGACCCTAAGGCGACCGTTGTCCTGAAAGACGGAATCTGGCCGGGTGTTCGAAAGGACCCGAATCAGGCGGGCCGGGGCGACGAGACGGCTTCGGCAAGCCGCGACCCCTGGCTCGACGCCAACGGATTCTGGGTAGGCGTCGCTCGGGCGCTCCATCCTTCGCGGTATGCCGTTCTTGGCTATTCGTCGCCCGGTCCCAGTGAAATGGTCCCTTTCGACACCCACGAAATGGCCCTGATCGAGGCGCGGACCTCGGGCGGCAACTGCCTCATCGACATCAACGACCGCTTCTCCCGCGCACTCGCGGCCGGCGACGCAAAGGCCCTCGCCGCCTGGCGCGACCTCGGCAGCACCGCTCGATGGTTAGGGCAACACGCCAACCTCTTCGGCCAGCCGACCCTCCCGGCGATCACCGTATTGGTCGACCACGGCGATGCGACGGCGGAACTCGTGAATCTGATGTACCGGCGCAATGCTTCGCCTGCCTTGGCCGACGCCTCCAACCCTCCACCTCCTCATCCCGACAGGCTCGTCGTGGTCGGGGCGGATCTCGTCAATCCCACCGCCGAGACGCGCGCAAAGCTCCTCGACCACGCCAGGGCCGGCGCCTCGGTGATCTTGACAGGCGCGGCGGATCCCGGATGGAAGACCATTCGCGCCCAGGAGGATCGGACTTTCTACCAGGCCGGCAAGGGGCAGGTGGTGCTCTACAAGGAGGCGATCGCCGACCCCAGCGAGTTCGCGTTGGATGTGATCGACATCCTCACCCACAAGAACCGGGCGGTTCGCATGTGGAACGCATCCACCGTGATTCCGCTGGTCACTTCGGCTCCCCGAGGATCGAGTGCAAAGGCCATTCTAAGCGCGGTGAATTACGGCGAGCCGATCGAGGACGAAATCCAGGTAAGGGTTCACGGCGATTACCGGACGGCCACGCTGCTGAGGCCGGAAGGCGCTTCCACTCCGCTGAAGACGGCGCGCCGCGGCCCCACAACCGAGGTGTTCGTTTCCGGCATGCGCCGCCTGGCGGTCGTTCTGTTCGCCTGATCGGAGCTATTTGCCGCCCAGAATTTCCCCGTGCGGCTTGCCCTGAGCGATCTCTTCGTAGGTCGACTGGACTTGTCCAGGCAGGAAATCGCCAACCCAGTTCTTCACGGAATCCGGCAGCTTCAGTGACGTCGATTTCGCCTGGCCCTTCTCCAATTTGACGAGATCTTCCAGTTTCCTGCCCTTCCTGATTTCGCCCTGCACCGCTTTGTAGATCTCAACCATGAACTGGCGCTCGCCGGTCAACACCTCGCGGCCACCCGGTATTCCGTGGCCGGGCAGGATTGTCCTGGCGTCCAGTTTCAGCGCCCTGTCGACGACACTCGGCCAGTTCTTCACGTGGCCGTCCCCCATGTAGTTGTACGGTCCATTGGTCACGGCGTCGCCCGTGCACAGGACTTTTTCCCTGGGCAGGTAGGCGAACCCGTCGCCGCGCGTGTGCGCCCAGCCAAAGAAGTGGAACTCCACGCGCCGCACTCCGTCGTCGAGAACATACGGGATCTTGCTGAACGTCTCCTTCGGCGGCTCCGCCGTGGGCCGATTCAGTTCGGCGACATCCTTGCGCTCCTTAGCCGCTTCCTGCCATCGCTTGGGCTCGTACCGCTTCATCTCCTCGGCGACTCCGGCGTAGGCAAGCGTGGTCGCGCCGATTCCGGTCCATACCGCATTTCCGTAGGCGTGATCGCCGTGGTGGTGCGTGTCGAACACGTACTTGACCGGCTTTTTCGAAACCTTCTTCACATCGTTGATCAAAGCCTTTGCGCCGGAAGGGAAGTTGGCATCGATCACGATCAGGTAGTCCTTCATCTCGATCACGATGTTGTTGCAGTGGCCGTACTGCTTCAGGTCTCCCTCTCGAAACCAAATGCCGGGCATGATCGGCTTGAACGTTCCGGGCTGTGCTTCGGTCAAGGTGACAAAGGCACCCGCGGCGAGCAAAGCGGCGAATCCGGCGGCCATGCCCAGCCGCCGTTGCGCACCGTGATGAAAAATCGATCGAAACATGGTTACCATAATGTATCCTGAACCAAAGCCCGGCGCATCTTCGGTTGAGGTGGAGGGGGCAAACTGTATGAAGCATCAGATTCTCAAGCGTCTGTTGGTGTGCGCGACGCTGTCGGCCGCGGTTGTGGCAGCCGACGACGTGCACAAGCCGAAGACGGCCAATCCCGCCATCGGCGATCCGGCCGCCATCGAGGCGGGCCGCAAAATCTTCTCCACCGGTTGCGCGGGCTGCCACGGCCTGACTGGCGAAGGCGGGCGCGGGCCCAAGCTGCGTGACAGCGGCATGTGGCACACGCTGGAGGACGATGCCTTGTTCGCCATCATCAAGAAGGGCATTCCGAATACCGAGATGCCCGGGTCGAACCAACCCGACGAGAAAGTCTGGCAGTTGACGGCCTACGTGAAATCTCTGGGTTCGCCGGCGGTGGAAGCGCCTCCCCCGGGAAACGTTCAGAACGGCGAGCAGTTATTCTGGGGCAAAGCCGGTTGCAGCGGTTGCCACGGCGTGCGCGGGCAGGGAGGCAAATACGGACCGGACTTGGCCAACCTAGCCGGTTCGAAGTCGGTGGGCGCGATTCGGGAATCGATCCTCGACCCTGATGCCGATGCCACCGAGTTCTGGCGTAAAGTCGTCATCACCCAGCGCGATGGAGGGAAACTTGAAGGACTACTCCGTAACCGCAACAACTTCTCGCTTCAGATCCAGGACTCGAAGGGCAATGTGCACCTCCTGCCGACCAGCGACATTCGTGACATTACCTTGAGCAAGTCGTCGCCCATGCCCCAGGACTACAAGAAGCGCTTGAGCCGCCGGGAACAGGAAGACCTGATTGCGTATCTGAGCCGTTTAAGCCTGCGTCCCGCCGAGAGCGTGGTGGCCAGCGCGGAGAAGAAATAGATGAGAAAACTCGAGACCCTCCTGATCGCCGCCGGAGTTTGCTGGGCGGCTTCCGCCCAGGTTCGTTATCAAGACATCTTGAAGGGACCGGGCAGCGACTGGCTCACCTACGCCGGGAGCTACAGCGGCCAGCGCCACAGCCCGCTCAATCAGATCACCGTGGCCAATGCCGGTTCGCTGGTACCCAAGTGGGCGTTTCATATCCCCAAGGCCACCGGTTTACGCACCAGTCCGATCGTGTACCAGGGCATCATGTACGTCACGGATTCGAACGTCGTCTATGCCCTCGATGCCCGCACGGGCCGCCAGATCTGGGAGTATCGCGATACGCGCTCCAAGAAGTCCGGGGTCAACCGCGGCGCGGCCATCCTCGGCGACAAGGTGTTCTTCGTGACCGCCGACGTGCACCTGGTGGCCCTCGACCGGAGAACCGGCGCCGTGATGTGGCAGACCAAGTACGGGGACATCGACAAGGGGATCTTTTCGACGATGGCGCCGTTTATCGCCAAGGACAAGGTATTGGTCGGCGTGGCGGGGGGCGACACGGGAATGCGGGGATATCTGACGGCCATCAACGCCAACACCGGCGAAGAGGTCTGGCGGACGTACACAATTCCATCCAAAGGCGAGCCCGGCGCGGATTCCTGGAGCGAGGACCTGCGCGAGTGGGGCGGCGCCGCGACCTGGCTGTCCGGCACCTTCGACCCCGATTTGAACCTGCTCTATTGGCCGACCGGAAATCCCTGGCCGGATTTCTACGGCGGCAACCGCAAGGGCGATAACCTCTACTCCTGCTCGGTGGTGGCGCTCAATCTCGACACCGGCAAGATGAAATGGTATTTCCAGTTCACCCCGCACGACACCCACGACTGGGACGCCCAGGCGTGGCCGGTCCTGGTGGACCTGCCCTACGAAGGCAAGCCGCGCAAGCTGATGCTCTACGGCAATCGCAACGGGTTCTACTACGTGCTCGACCGTACGACGGGTCAGTTCCTGCATGGAAACAAACTCGTCGACAACGTCGACTGGGCCAGCGGTCTCGATGCCAAGGGCCGGCCGATCCTGGTTCCCGGCAAGGATCCTTCTCCCAGCGGCACCATCGCCTGTCCGGGCGTCTATGGGGCCACCAACTGGCCGTCACCCTCGTTCAACCCGGCGACCGGCCTCTTCTACATCATGACCATGGAGCAGTGTGACCTCTACACCAGTTCCTCCAAGGAACCCGAGCCGAAGAAAGGATTCTCCGGCGGCGGAGTGGGACGCAGCAAGATCGTTCCTGGCCAGTACATTCTCCGCGCGATCGAGCCGACCACCGGCAAGCGGCGCTGGGAGTATCCGATGAGCGGCCCGGCGACCTCCTGGCCGGGCACGGTTTCGACGGCGGGCAATGTGTTGTTTTCCGCCGATGATGACGGCCACCTGGTGGCGCTCGATGCCCGGGATGGCCAGGTTTTGTGGAAGTTCCAGATGGGCGAGCAGATGTCGGCCTCGCCGATGACCTATGCCGTAGACGGGAAGCAGTATGTGTCCGTCGCTTCGGCGACGGCGGTATGGTCCTTCGGGCTGTTCGAACCCCAGCGGCCGATGACTCCGCCGCCGGTGAAGGTGGTGCAGTAGCCAACAGCTTACACCCGGGGCTTCCGCAAGCCATCGCGGAACTTACGGAAGCTCGGCGATGCGTTATTATCGACATCCATTTCACTGCCGATTCTTCGCGCCCATTCGGTTTTGTTGCCCCGGCCGCCAACACCGATTGCTTCCGCCAGCAACTCCCAGGTCCCGCAGATGGAGTCCTGCCGGTACCGACTCAATACAGCGGTCTTGGCTCGCGGGTATGCTCTCAGAATCGCTGGCCGATCTCCCAACAACCATGCCTCCGCCTCTTCAATGGCCAGCCGGAACAGTGCCTTCGGCCTCGGTCTGCACCGATGGAGAACGCGCTCGAGCTCCGATAGGAACTGGCGGCAATCGCGATCGTCGTTGTCCACCACCACGACAACCATCTGGCTTCGATGATCGAGGCTCCGGCCATAACCCCGAAGCAGCCGCGGCAACTGATCGAGCAGCATCCGGTGCCGTGCGTCGGTCTTCGGCTGAAGACCTTGCGGAATGTGGCCAACGCCTCTGTAGGATTTTAGCCGGTAGGTGTGGGAAGCGTCGTCCAAGATCTTTGGCGCCAGGATGTCAAGCAGTTCTCTCGTGGACGGATCTTCCACCAGTATCTCGAAGTGCATGGGTTTCAACGTGGATCGAGATAGTCGCTATACCACAGGTTGCCCAAGGGAAGGCCCTCTTTGACCAGCTCGTCCACGACCGTATCGTCACTGGCCCGGCGGACCCCCGCAAAGCCGTCACTGGCTTTCTCCAGGACCCACACTTCTTTCGGCTCGAGCGCGTTGACAAAGTACGGCTGGTGGGTCGTCACAAAGATCTGTGAAGCTTTCTTTTTGCCGGTAGCATGCTCTCGAAACTCATTTGCCAGCGTCTCCAGCAGCTTGTGATAGAGGCCGTTTTCCGGCTCTTCGATACAGAGAAAGGGAGGAGGGTCGGGATCCTCCAAGAGGAGCAAGTAGGCGAAGACCTTGAGAGTGCCGTCGGATACCTGTTGGGCAAAGAATGGATCCTCAAAGGAACCATCGTTGAACCTGAGCAGCACGCGGCCGTCATCGGTCTTCTTTACATCAATCGAGCGCACGCCGGGGATTCGGCCGGCGATGCGCCGCAGGATCGCCTGAAACCGGCCGGGGAAGTCGCGCTCCATGAACTGAACCACATTCCCAAGGTTGTCGCCATGGAGATTCAAGTGTTTCTGCGGACCGGCCATCGGCAGCGACCTGGCGGCATCCGGCGTAAAGTAGCTGAGATACCAACCTTCCAGGAAGCCACGAAATCGAGCGATCCGCGGATGATCCCGAAGCTGGCCAAGGGTAGCAATGCCCAAGCGCCGTTTGTCGTTCAACTGAACTCGAATCGAGCCAGCCTCTTCTGCCTTGTCGGGCATGGTCTTCGCCGGTGACAGGTTCTCTTCGCCCGCCCACGCCCAACCTTGGCCGTCTTGAATCCATAGGAACGAGTACGGCCACCCCCACTTTTGGCCTGAACGGCGCTGGCGGAGGCGTTCTTCGGCAACGTAGGGACGTCCTCCGGCGTCCTTGCGGATTGTCAACTCGTAGGTGATGGGACGATCGCCCGGATTCTCGCGGTAATAAATCTCAAAGCGAATCGGATCCGCCTGCCCCGCCGACTGCAGCTTCTCATATCCGCCACGTTGCTTCCGGTCACACGCTTCTTCAACGCTGGTCTCGAGACAGTCTTTGAGAAAGCCGAATGCATCGAACAAGGTGCTCTTCCCCGAGCCGTTCTTGCCAATGACAACCACCAGGGGCGTCAAAGGTGCGGCCCGCTGAAGATTCCACAGCTTGCCCAGGGTGACGTCTCGCAGCACCCGGTAGTTCTCAACGCGGAATCCTTCGATCAGTGGCAAGTTGGAAGACTCCTTTCAAAAGATACCTTAGTTGGGGCCGCAGCGCGGAGCGACTGGCTACTGCCGTTCCGCTCCCATCGAATCTTGATATAATTCAAGATGGCTGCCGGAGCGGCAGCTTTGTCCGCCTGCTTTGTTTGCCCTGCCTGACTGCGTTCGGCTGACACGGGCTCGCCAGTTAATTGACTGCTAGTTGCAAGGATTTGAGACGATGACCAACATTTTCGTAGGAAACCTTTCCTACTCGACCTCCGAGGACGAGCTGACAACCGCTTTCTCTGCATACGGCGCCGTGGACCGAGTCAGCGTCGTACGAGACCGGGGCACGGGCCAGTCGCGCGGTTTTGCATTTGTGGAAATGCCCAACGGCACCGAGGCTGCGAGCGCAATCCAGGCCATGAACGGCCGCGAACTGAACGGTCGCGCCCTCAGCGTGAACGAAGCCCGCCCGCGTGAAGAACGCGGCGGAGGCGGATTCAACCGCGGCGCCGGCGGTGGCGGCGGCCGGGGACCCGGCGGCGGGCGTGGTCCCGGCGGCGGTGGCGGCGGAGGCGGATTCAACCGCGGCGGCCGTCGCGAACCGCGCTGGTAGCTCCTTCTGAACGAACTGGGGCGATCGTTTCCGCCATCTGGCTTCCCGTCATCGGCGGGAGTCGCTATGATGCAAGGCGTATGCGATCGCCCTTTTGCTTTTTGCTCCTCGTCCTTTCCTCGGCCGCAGCCCAGGACTACAAGCTTGTCCGTTCCTGGGGGGAGACCGGCGACTCACCGAGCCAGTTCCGCGGTCCCCATGGGATCTGCATCGACGGCGACGGCAACGTCATTGTCACCGACAGCGTGAGTCACAGGGTCGCGAGGTTTTCGCCCCAGGGTCGATTCCTGAGCGCCATCGGAAAGGGGCCCGGCGCCGGAGACGGCGAATTCAGTTCGCCGAGGGATTGCACCGTCGACCGCGACGGCCGGATTTTCGTCTCCGACGGCGGCAACCACCGCATTGAGGTCTTCGGCCGCGACGGCGTGTACCTCCGCCAGTTCGGGCAAAAGGGCAGCGGCGACGGCCAACTCCTTCGCGCGCACGCGCTCGAGTTCGATGCGCTCGGCCGCCTCTTCGTGGCCGATGTCGATAAGGGCCGCATCGACGCTTTCGATAACAGCGGCAAGTTCCTTTTCGCCTGGGGAAAGGAGGGCCGCAACCCTGGAGAATTCCACGCCGCGCACGGCCTTGGAATCGGCCCCCGCGGCAGCGTTATCGTCTCCAACTACTATGGCCCATGCCAGAAATTCACCGCCGACGGCAAGTTCCTTTTCGACTTCGCCCCCGCCCAGCCTCCCGACGGTCCGGTCTACTTCCACAGCATGACGACTGACAGCCTGGGTAACGTCTACCTGACCGCCCGAACGCTCCACCACCGCAGAAGCAGCATATTGAAATACGACTCCCTCGGAAAGCCGGTGACACAGTGGAGTCTGGCGGGGGACCATCATGTCGAGGACGTCGCCGTCGATATCTCGGGAACCGTCTACGCCACCTTTCGTGGCAAACAACAGATGGGCGTGGAAGTCTACTCGTCGAAGTGAATAGACTGATTGTCTGTGACAGCGGGCGACCGCGATGGGCCCGAGCAGTCTTTTTGGGCCGCCAACAAGCGCCTTCGTCAGGCTGAGCAATCGTGTTCGGCCAGCAATCGCTCGACGAGCGACGCGGGATAGCGAAACGAGGTCGTCTTCAGCTTGTTGATGGCATCCACAAACGAGATCAGTTTCCGGCGGGCGGCGTGATCGAGAACGCCCAGCGTTCCGGTGACAAGGAGCCCTTTTCTCATGGCGATGCTTCGGGCGGGCCACTCATCGATCAGGAGAAGATCGGCTGGTAGTAGGCGGCTAGTGCCAAAGCCGCCCGCTCCCCATCGTGAAGGGGCGTCAACTCAGGATCATTCAGTAACGCAGCGGCGGGTTCATCGCCCACGCTCGTACTTCAGGTGGTGCGGAAACAGAGAGAAGCTCACCCCGGACAGCGGAAGGAAGTAACACCTTTTCGTGGAGCTGAGGAAGGAGATCGATACAACCGATCAGCACCAGGTAGTTCAAAGGGCTAGTGTCGGCGACAACCAGCATTCAGCGGTCCGAGAACTGGCGGTACGTTTCCCGTTCACGCTCGAGATCTTCCCAGGTATAGGGAATCTCCACGCCATGATCCTTGAGGAATTGGGAAAGCGCCAATCGCTGGAGGCCGAGAAACCGGCCGAGTTCGGCCTCTGTCCACAAGCCTTCCTTGAGCGCGGCCAACCCCAGACCCTCTCGTGACATAGTAGCCGCACGGTCGCCCAAGCGAGCAGCTAATTCCTCCGGGACGTCCAGGACAATCGTCATCGCCGACGCTCCTTTTACCATCGTAGTGCACTGTCCATCAAACGGGGAATCCCATCCATGGCCGTAAAGGCCGAACCGGGCCAACCTCAGCTATGGATTGCCTGACTGTCAGTGCCAGTTGGGTGGCTTTACCCGACCCGGTACTTCGCTACAGCTTCCTCGTCCAACTCGATTCCCAAGCCTGGCTCCTGCGGGATGTCCAGATACCCGTCCCGGGAACGGATCTTCTGCCGCGTGATGAATTCGCGGAGATTGGTCTTCTCTTCCGCCACGAACTCGCAGATCAGCGCGTTCGGGATGGCCGCCAGCCAATGGAGCGCGGCGGCGACGTTGATGTACGTCGTGAACCCGTGATTGGCTACGGGCAATCCGCGGTCCCAGGCCAGCGACGCAATCTTCATCGCCTCGGTAAATCCGCCGCAACGGGTCAGATCGACTTGCACGACATCGATTCGTCCCTGATCCATGAGGTCGATGTACGAGAGCCGGCTGCTTTCTTCTTCGCCCGCGGCGATCCGGACGTGGGTACCTTCGGATAGCTTCCGGTAGCCCCTGTAATCGTCCGCCCGCAGCGGTTCCTCCAGCCAGAAGATCCCGTAATCGGCGAACGCTCGCGCGCGCTGAATCGCGGTCTTGGCGTCCCACACCAGACCGGCGTCGATCAGCAGGTCGGCGTCATCGCCCAGCCCTTTCCGGCCCTCCCGGACGAGCGCGATGTCGGTCTTCTCGTCGCTCCCCATCGGAGCCCAGCCGAACTTGACCGCCGTAAACCCCTGGTCCCGGTAGCGTCGCGCCAGCTCTCCAGTCTGTTCCGGCGTCCGCCCGAACAGCGAACTCGCATAGCACCGGAACCGCTGGTGGAATCCTCCGCCCAGCAGCTTCCATACAGGCATCCCCAGCGCCTTGCCCTTGATATCCCAAAGCGCCATGTCGATCCCGCTCATGGCGTGCATACCGATGCCGCGCCGCCCCGCATAGACGTTCGCGTCGTACATTTTGTACCAGATCTTTTCCGTCTCGAAGGGATCTTCGCCCGTCACGATCTGGCCGAGACCGCAGGTAATGGTGTGTGAGAAGGGCCCCTCGATGGCGCCTTTTACTGCCAACGGGGACGAGTCCACTTCGCCGATGCCCGTGATGCCGGCATCGGTTTCGACACGGACCACCAGGGCATCCTGACCACTGTCGCACTGCTCCTTGACTTCCGGCAGCCGGAGGTAAATGGCTTCAACTTTCGTGATTTTCATGGAAGGTTTTTGGCGGATGTTCGCCCTTCGAGCGGAGTTTCTTTTCCAGCGCCATCATCAGGCGCTCGCGAACGCCGTTCGGAAGCTCGTGTGCTTCGCAATTCTGGTAGACCTGGATCGTCCGCTTGGTGGTATCGGCCAGGACCCAGCAATTGGGGCACGCGTTGATGTGCTCCTCGAGCTTCCGCCGTTCTTCCGGATCCAGAATCTCGTCGAGGTAGTCGCCCAACTCCCTAAGGAAGTCCTTACAGGTAAGCAAAGGGGTCCTCCACTTTTTTCTTGAACAGCGCGGTCAGCTTGTCTCGAAGCTGGAGGCGCGCCCGTAGCAGACGGCTCTTCACCGCGGGAATCGAAAGATCCAGCGCCTTCGCGGTTTCTTCAATGGAGAGATCTTCGATGTCGCGAAGCACGAACACCGAGCGATAGGGCGGCGTGAGCCCCTGCACCGCCTTGTCCAGAATGACCCGGAGTTCTTCCTTCGAGTAGCGCTGTTCGGGATCGTCCCACACGGCAATCTCCCGCCCCACCCGGTCTTCGCCGGTTTCCACGGGTTCGTCCAGCCACACGGTTTTGTCCCACTTCCGCTTCCGCAGCTTCATCAACGCTTCGTTGACGGCGATCCGCACCAGCCACGTGTAAAATTTCGACTGCCCCGCAAAACTGTCCAGGTGCTCGTGCGCCTTGAGAAACGTGTCCTGCAGGACATCCTCCGCGTCTTCCGGCAATTGGGTGATGTTCAGTGCCAGCCGGTAGACATTTCGGCCGTATCTGTCGACCAGAGCGCCGAAGGCGTCCCGGTCTCCCTCGCGTGCACGGGCAACGAGCGCGGACTCGTCGAAAGCCGTGGTCTCAGTTGGCACATTCACGAGGATAACATCGAGCAAACCGGATCTCCCGAAGTATGTCTCAGCCCCGCCCGGATGGCTGGCGCGCCAACTCCCGCAGGTCCAGAATCATCGCGTCGAGAGCGATCGTCTTCTGAATGTTCCGCCGCAACAGGTCGGCCAGTTCGTCCGTACGTTCCACTGCCCGCCGCAGCCAGCGAAAGCTGATCCGTCCCGCCAGCGCGTCCAGGTTCGGCCGGATATCGGTATTACGAGGCGCGCCGTTCCCTTCCCGCAACACCAGCAAGTCCCGTAACAGCAGATAGAGCACCTTGAGGTAGTTCTCCAGTTTCTCGCTCCGGCTGCGCGCGATGCTCTCCGAAAAGCGCATCCACGCTTCGAACGGCTTGAGCCCGGCAGCCACCTCCAGCAGAGCCAGCATGGCGGCGCGCCGCTTGTCGAACAACTCCAGGTCGAGCGAAACCGCAACGCCGGGACTGCCCGCGGCCAAAGCCAGGCGTCGTTCCAACTGGTCCGGACGCCGGCCGGCCAGAAACCGGCGCATCTCGTCGTCGTCCAGCGGAGAGAACGCCAGCGGCACTGCACGCGACCGGATGGTGGGCAGCAGGTCGTAGGCGTTTTCCGCCGTCAGGATCAGGATCAGGTGGTCCGGCGGCTCCTCCAGCGTCTTGAGCAGCGAATTCGCCGCCTGCTCGTTGGCGCGGTCGACGTGGTCGATCAGAAAGACACGCCATCTTCCCCGGTGCGGCTTGTAGGCAGCGCGTTCCTTGAGCGTGCGCATCTGCTGGATCGTGATCTGCCGCAGCGGGCCGTCGGGCGCGAACGTCAGAAAGTCGGGATGCGAGGCGAACAGCAGCGGCTCATCGTTCCGTTTGTCAGCCGGCCACTTTTCTCGTGCCGCCACGAGGTCAATGTTGTCCGGCAGGCTCAAGTCGTCCATCTCGATCCGGTCGTTTCCTCCCAGCAGGCGTGCGGCGAACCGCCGGGCCAGGGTCGCTTTTCCCAAGCCCTCCGGACCCGAGAACAGAAGGGTCTGTGCGATCCGCTCCTGCGCGATCATTTGGGCCAA
>JBJXGR010000052.1:0-34646 GCA_046160045.1 Bryobacteraceae bacterium | reverse complement strand
ATTGGCGGAGGCGCTGGCGGCGTTCGGGCGTGCGCTTTCCCTCGATCCGGGAAGTGCGGCGGCGCTAAACAACCGGGGCCTTGCGCTGTTGATGCTGGGGCAGCGCGACGCGGCGGCCGGCGACTTTAGGGCCGCCCTGCGTCTGAACCCATGCCTGTTCGATGCTCACCGGAACCTCGGGCGCCTGCAGATCCGGACTGAACCGCCGGGCGATTGCCGCTTCACTCCGGAGCAACGCGCCGCCCTCGCCGAAACGAGATGAAACAGTACACCTTGAGCTGCGACATGGTGGCGCCGGTAACCCGCGAGGAAGCCTTTCGGGTTTTGAGGACCCGCATAATCTGGCGAAGATCACCCCTCCCTGGTTGAACTTCCAAGTGGCCGGCGGCGAACGCATCGTCATGCGGACCGGAGCGGAGATCGAATACCGTATCCGCTGGTTCGGTCTTCCGATTCGATGGAAGTAGGAAATCTTTGGCTACCGCCAGCGCACGCTGCCCGCGCTGATCGGCGGAGACAAGCTGAGATACCGCTACTCCGAAGTCACCATCCGCGACAATCGGCTTACTTCTTGACCGGCTCGAGAGTCGCCCTGAGAAACTGCCAGTCGGGCAGTTCGTACGCCTTCTTGTCCGTGTTGAGGGGAGCCGTGAATTCCTTGGATTCAAACGGGCCCAGTTCGCCAACCTTCAACAGGCACTCGCCCACGACCGTCTCCTGCCCGCCGCGCGGCTCAGCCAGAAGACGTACCTTCGCGTTGAGGTCGCCCAGTGCGCCTGCGGAGTGATTCACGATGACGAACTTCATCTCGACCTTTTGCGCGCTCGATTGGATCAGACGCAGCCCCACCACTTCCAGATGGCGCATCATTGGGTCGGATTTCACCGACCCGGCTTCCCGAGCCATCGGCGGTTGTTCAAACGCCAGGCCGCCCTTGCTTCCGTTCTTGCGTTCGATATAGTAGTAGGCGCCAAAGAAGATCGCCCCGAACACGATCGCGAACAGAACCACCATCACGATCGTCGGAACGCCGCCGCGGGTTGGGGTGCCTGGAAGCACCGATCCGTGCGGTGTTACCGGGGGCGGAAGCATGGTCGCCTGCGGCTGCGGCTGTTGTGGCAGCGGCACGGTGGCCGCCGGGTAACTGGCAACCGGCGGTGGCGCCGGCGCCGCCTTTGCCTTAGCCCGGGCTGTGCAATCCGGGCACTCTGTCAGGGAAGGGGCGCACTCGCGTCCGCACTGTGGGCAAATCCAAGTGAACATGTGGGATATCCGGCGGCGCCGAAACCCGGTGTCGCGTCCGCCTCTTTCACTGTACCGCACCGGCAGCATTTCTAACGACGCGCCCGGCGGCCGGCCTGTTACCCAGAATCAGAATCGGCCGAGCGATCGAAGCCGGGGTGCGGTGTCTCCCCCGTCGGGCCGTCGTACAGAGTGCACGACGTTCCACGACCGGTCGACACACCCGATATAGTGTAGTTTCTCCTGGGTTCCGCCCATCAGGATGATCAGGTACCCTCGCGCCGGGTAATCGAGTGCCTGATAGAGGATGTCCGCCGTCTGCCTGGAGTGGACGCTCGCGGGAGCGCCCAGCCGCTGCACCACCGAAAGATAGTCGTCCCGGTACCTGAGGTCGAGGAATGCCTGGTCCGCGTTGGTGTAGGTCGTCCGTGGGACCAGGGTCTTTTCCCGCGTTGCGAGCACGACCCCGAAGATCGCGATGGCCACCACCAGCATCGCGCCCAGAACGAGACGGCCGGCCTTGGTCTCGGTGCCCGGTTCCAGACGGATGCCCACTACCGGCGCCCCTACGGACCGCTGCGCCGGCGCTTGCACCGACGGCGCATTGACCGCCACCGGCATCTCGATCACCCGTTTTTGGACGGGCCAGACGGTGCCTGTCCTGAATTCCAGGCCTTTGGTCAGCCCGACGATCGTCATCGGATGGTCCACCGGCGATACTTCTCCGAAGAACCTCCGGGCAATCCACAGCGCCTGGCCGCTCTTGCCATTGACCACTTCAATCTCGGACCAGGTCGCCCTTCCGATCTTCCACTCGTTATATTCGATGCCCAGGATGGCCGGATAGAAGGAAAACGTACGGCCGCGGAGGGTCTCGAGTTGGGGCGGAAGCGGCGCCGGGGTCATCGGGATTCATCCATCATCATAGCCCGCGATTCAGTCGATCCCGAGAGTCTCCAGAATCCGAGCCACGTCCCCGGCCGTCACGTGCACGGGCGCTGAGGCGACCGCCGCCGGGTTTTGCCGCGTGTCGAACGCCTGAAACAGCGCCATCTTCACGATCGCATAGAGTTCAGTCGAGGACAGTTCGCGGCCCTGTTTCACCTGCCAGGTCCGATAGGCTTCCGGCGGGAGGAGTACACTGACCGGAAAATACGTCTTGCGATCGCCGGACACGTTGAATACGTGCTCGACGGCCCCTTCCCGGGTGGGGCGGTGCCCTTCGTAGACGTACTGAAACACGTAGCCGCTTTCCGCGGTGTAGAGTTTCAGACGCCGCGTCGGAGAGCCGCCCGTGAGCGGCAATTCCTTTGTACGGATTGTCCGCAGCCGCTCCAACCAACGCACTTAGCAGCGCCCGACCGTCACGCAGAGGAGCCGGATCCCGAGGAGGCCTGGTTTGGTTCCCACAGCACCTCATCGTAGCCCAATCTGCGCGAGGCCCACCGGCTCCACACGAACAAGGCATCGCTCAGGCGATTCAGGTATCGCACACACTCCGCGGGGATCTGCGCTTCCCGCGAGAGACTCACCGCCAGCCGCTCCGCTCTGCGGCACACTGTCCGGCACACGTGCAGCTCGGCATTCAGGCGGCAGCCGCCGGGAAGCACGAACGAGCGCAGGGCCGGCAGTTCCTGGTTCATGCGGTCGATCTCGGTCTCCAGTTGCCGGACTTCGACCTCGGTCACGGTCGGCTGCTTCGGATGAACGTCCTCTGGAAGGGTCGCCAGGATGGAGCCGAGATTGAACAGTTCGTGCTGCACCCGCTTCAGGATGGACGTCAATTCCCGCGTGGGCTCGGCCTCCGCCGCCGACACGCCCGCGACGCCGATCAAGGCGTTTAGCTCATCCACGGTGCCATAGGCTTCGATGCGCGGGTGGTCTTTCCCAAGTCTCTGGCCTCCTACCAGGCTGGTCTCGCCGGTGTCCCCGCGTTTGGTATAGATGCGGTTCAGAGCAATACGGGGTTCGTTGTAGACAGAATCGCTTTTGGACATGCCTTGTTCACTCAAAGGAGCAGCACCGAGCCGCGGGTGGTTCGTGAGCACTACCATCTTCTTACATCCATCAACCGCCGCGGGCGGACTTGTTGAGCGATCACGCCTTGGCCGCGTACTTCTTCATCGCATCCTCGTCGAGTTCCACTCCCAGGCCCGGCGTGTGGGAGACGATGGCGTAGCTGTTCTGGATTTCGATGGGCTGAACAATCAGATCATCCTCCCTCAGATAGCTGAGAATGTCGCTCGGCAGCGTGCAGTTGGGGGCCGCGGCGCAGGAGTGCAGATACGAGGCATCGACGATGCCCAGATCGTTGCCGGAGCCATGCCACACGGCCATCCCGTGCGCGGCCGCAAGGTAGCAGTTGGACACAAAGCTCGCCATTCCCGGATTGCCGCCACTATTGAACACCGAGCACGCCCGTTCGCAGATCGCCTGAATCATCGCCTTGGGATTGCCGAGGTGAAGCGCCACATCGGTCTTCACCTCCTTGCGGAGCTTCCGATATCCCTCGAAATCGGCCTTGTCGAACGGGTCTTCGTACACCAGCATGTTGCCGAGCCCTTCCAGCTTGCGCGCCACTTCCAGAAAATCATTGAGGCTGTTGTAGCGCGTGTTCGGGTCGAGTGTCACCTTCAGGCCGGGCGCTACCTTCGCGATCATCCCGATCGACTCCACCACCGGGTCGCCTTGCTTGGCTTTCATTTTGATGTTGGTGAACTTGCCGGTCAGCGCCCGCTCGGCAACGCGCTTCATCCCCTCGGCCGTCTTACGGCCGCACCAGTAGCCCACCAGCACCTTGGGCTGCGCGAGACCGCCGAGCAGGCGGTAGACGGGCCACTCCACAGCCTTTCCCACGATGTCGTAGAGGGCCATCTCGAACGCGGAATAGCCGGCCGGTTGCGGCAGGCCAAGCCGGGTGAGGTTCAGGTCGAGGACCGGCTTGCCTTTCAGAAAGTCCGCATTCTTCCGGATCGCCGCCAAGTCCTCGCCGCGGCCGCTTTCGCCGATGCCTGTGATCCCGGAATCGGTGCGCATGCGCACGATGGTCTTCGGCACCAGGTCGAACCGGCTGGACTCGGCAACCTCCACGTCGTCCGTGATATCCGGTTTCATCGGCACGACGACCTGCTGAAGGTCGACGGCCGTGATGGTGATCCGTTCTTTTTTGCCCGCGGTACAGGCCGGAAGGACGGTGAGACCCGCGACTCTGGCGCCGGCCGCGACGGCCTGCCGTCGCGAGATCGATTTGGTTGGCATGTACTTCCTCCGGGGCTATTCGATCACCGGCGGCAGAAAAACGCAAACGGTGGCCGGACGGGTGGTAGACCGGGTAAGAACCGTAGAAGCGGTGCTGTCCCGGATTTCGCTCGCTGCCGCCGTCAGCGAGGTGAACTGAGTCTCTCCGTGCACGTCACCGACCGCCACAATGCGCGCGACTCCCTTCGGAAAGTCCGCCCCAACGGAGTCCGTGTCCAATGCTGACGCGTGTATCGCGATCAGGATCGAAACCGGAAGGAATACAGATCGGCGTCTTTCAGGACGAACCGCAAGCGCACGGTCTTTCCGGCCAGTGCGCCCACGTCCGATCCGGCCCTCCACCCGTATGTCTGATCGAGGTTGTCGCCCACCAGTTCACGCGATTCCTCGAGCGAGAAGCCCGGAATGGCCTTGCCCGCCGCGTCCTGGATCTCCACACGCACGGAGCCGGGAGCCGAGGTGGAATAATTCAGGTCCAGCCTCTTTCCGCTGAATCGTAGCGGCTTGCTGATCATCTCTCCGCCCGCGTATCCCGCGTGCGCCGACGCGAACCCGTCCAACCGCAGCGTGTACCGCCTCAGGTACGCGGTCGGCTGGCCGTAGTTGCGATTCACGTAAAACGACATTTCGGACTTTCCGGTCTGCAACAGGTTGTGCGCCGGATAGTTCGAGCGCGAAACCCAATTCTCATACCCCAGACCCGGCCGCAGAAACGCCTCGAGGAACGTCCGGTCGTATCGATTGCCTCCTCGCGTGGTCAGCAAGACGGCGTCCGAGCAGTCCTTGTAGTAGCCCGGATCGACATTGACGACGGCGGCTTCGGCCGCCGTGAGTACCTGCCGCCCCGGCAGGAACCGCGCGCAGATCGACACGTAGAGATGGGGCGCGCGAAGGTAGGCCGCCGTCTGGTTGGTGTACAGGTGCTCCGCGGGCGCGTCGCCGAACGTCATGTCCTCTCCGGGCGTCCAGTTGAGAAAGTCCTTGCTGGTGGTGCGTGCAATCCAGCGCCATCGCTTCCCACCCACTTCCTTGAACACGCGGTAGTAACAGACATACTGCTGCTCGTGCTCCGACCAGAATCCCAGGTTCTGGGAGTCAAACGCATACACCTTGGGAGAAGGAACCACCGGCGTCTCCCGTACTTTGCGCCACCGGATCCCATCCGCCGAAACAAACCCGAACAGCCCTGTTTTGAGCGTTCCGGCGAAGGCCTTGTACCGCTCGGATTCCGCCACCCCCGGACGGGTGTCCAGAAAGGGCGCGAAGTTGTGGGAAAAGGGCGGGTCCTTGGCGTAGATCAGGTTGTTCGCCGTCGTGCCCTGCGCCGGGAACAGTCCCAACTCCGGCCTGGTCCAGTGAATGGCATCGGACGACTCCGCGAGGCACGTCACCTCATCGCCGCGTCCGTCCTGACCGGCATTCGGCACGCCGCGATAATACATGCGGAACTTCTCGCCGTCGCGAATCAGCGTGGTGTACCCGCAGAAGCGGCCCTCCCAGGGCTTGTCGAACCGGATCACCGGTCCGGCATCCACCGGAGTCGCCAAACGCAGTTCCGCGTTCTCGATGCGGTCGATCAGGAAGCGATCCACCATCAGTTCCCGCCGCGTGCCAATGTCAATCGGATTTGACGACGCGGCGGCCCCCGCCGCCAGCGCGCCGAAACCCAACGTCTGGGAGAATTCTCTTCGATTTATCATGTAGTTACCCTGATGGATAGATCTGCGGCCGGCCGCTCCTATGAAACCACGGGGCCTTGACGGACATCCAAAGAAAGACAAGGGCATTATATCCCTGACGGGCCCTGATACTCTGAAGGAAAGCAAGCGATGGAGCGAAGAACAGCGATCGGATTGACGACTGCGGCGGCCGGACTTGGGGGAGTGGCCACGTGGGTGTACCGCCAGGCGCCGGCCTTCTGGAAGCAATACTTCGACGAGATGTCGCGCCCGATTGCCCGGGCCACCCATTCTCCCGATCCCCGTCTGTGGCCTGATAAGGGAGTCCACGGCGCGTGGCTCGGCCATTCGACGGTGCTCCTCAAGGTCGACGGGTTCACCCTGATCACCGATCCGGTCTTCAGCGACCGTGTAGGCCTGAGCTTTGGTCCCGTGACCGTGGGCGTCAAACGCTTCGTGGAACCTGCCTTAGCGCTCGATCGCCTTCCCAGGCTCGATTTGATCCTGCTGTCGCACGCGCATTTCGACCATTTCGATACGCCGACGCTGGGCAGTCTGGAGAGCAAGCTCACTTCCGTCGTGACCGCCTCCCGCACGAGCGACCTGCTGAACGCCTGGCGCTACCGTAACGTGCGCGAACTCGCCTGGGGCGAACGGGCCCAAGTGGGGCCCGCGAGCCTGCGCGCGATCGAGGTGAACCATTGGGGAGCCCGCATGCGCACCGATACGTATCGAGGCTATAACGGCTATGTCATCGAGATCGGGCGCCACCGGATCCTGTTTGCCGGCGACACCGCGATCACCGACGCTTTCCGCCAGGTCAAGTCGTCCCAGCCTTTCGATCTCGCCATCATGCCCATCGGCGCCTATCAACCGTGGATCCGGTATCATTGCACGCCGGAGGAGGCCTGGCGCATGGGCGAGCATGCCGGCGCGGATCGCTATCTTCCTGTGCATCATCAGACCTTCCCGCTCAGCCGTGAACCTTACTTTGAGCCGATTGGGCGCTTTCACGCCGCGGCCGGTTCGAGTCCCGATCGCATTGTGCTTCGCGAGATCGGCCGCGAATTCGCTCTGTAGACTACCGGCGGGGGTCTCACTGCTGTCGAGCCCGGTCACGTTGTAGCATGTCTGGAGCATGCTGAAGCTCCTGATCCTCCTCGCGACCACGCCGTTTCTGTTCGCCCAGTCCTATAGCCTCGGGCCGGATTCAAACCGCCAACCCGGCGTCCCGGCGGGCAACGTAACCCAACATACCTGGACCAGCCGGATCTTCCCGGGCACGGTGCGCGACTACTGGGTTTACGTTCCGGCGCAGTATCAGCCGTCGTCACCGGCCGCGCTGATGGTGTTCCAGGACGGTGGCGGATTCGTCAGCGAACAGGGACGCTGGCGCGTGCCGATCGTGTTCGACAACCTGATTCACAAGCGCGAAATGCCCGTCACGATCGCCGTCCTGATCAATCCCGGAGTGCTGCCGGCGCCGGGCGCCGATCAGGAAGCGCTGTACAACCGCAGCTTCGAGTACGACGGCCTCGGCGACCGCTATGCCCGGTTCCTGCTCGAAGAGATTCTCCCCGAGGTTGGCAAGCGCAACGCAATCTCGGCGAACCCGGACGATCGGGCCATTTCCGGTTCGAGTTCGGGCGCGATCTGCGCGTTCACGGTCGCCTGGAACCGCCCCGACGCGTTCCACCGCGTCCTCAGTTTTGTGGGCAGTTACACCAACCTCCGCGGCGGCGAGATCTATCCTTCACTCATCCGCAAGGCCGAGCCCAAGCCATTGCGTGTGTTTCTCCAGGGCGGCGAAAGGGACAACAACCAGTATGCGGGCAACTGGTTCATCGCCAATCAGGACATGGCGTCGGCGCTGGAGTTCGCCGGATACGAAACCGAACTCGTGATCGGCGCCGAAGGCCACAACAACATCCACGGTTCCGCGATTCTGCCCGATGCCCTGCGATGGCTGTGGGCCAATCATCCCGCGCCGGTGGGCAGGGTGGAAAAGACCGTTGACCGCCATTTTGTCAAAGAGATTCTCGTGCCCGGCAAGGGATGGGAACTCGTGAGTAAGGGTCATCGCTTCACGGAGGGACCGGCCATCGACCGGCAAGGCAATATCTTCTTCACCGACATTCCCAGCAATCGGATCCACAAGATCTCGCCCGACGGCAAGGTCACGGTGTTCAAGGAGGATACCGGCGCGGCCAACGGCCTGATGTTCGGGCCGGACGGAAGGTTGTACGCCTGCCAGAACGGCCGCAAACGAATTGTCGCCTACACGATGGATGGCGTCGAGCACGTCGTTACGGAGGGTGTGGAATCAAACGATCTCGCCATCACCCATCGCGGCGCCATCTATTTCACCGATCCGGCCAACCATCGCGTCTGGTTTATCGAACCGAACGGGGTCCGGCGCGTCGCACACGAGGGCATTGAACGGCCCAATGGAATCCGGCTCTCGTCCGATCAGTCCCTGCTCAACGTGGCTGACTCGCGCGGCCGCTGGGTGTGGTCCTTCCAGGTTCAGCCCGATGGAACTCTGGCCAATGGGCAGCCCTTTCATCGACTGGAGATAGCCGACGATTCCTCATCGACCTCCGCGGACGGAATGACGGTCGACTCGAACGGCTACCTCTACGTCACCACCAGGATCGGCCTGCAAGTCTGCGATCCGCCGGGCAGGGTGGTCGCCATCATCGATAAACCTCAGCCCGGCTCTTTGTCCAACGCGCTCTTTGCCGGCCCGGACCTGCAATGGCTATACGTTACGGCGGGCGACAAAGTCTTCCGGCGTCCGGTCCGGCGGAAGGGCGTGCTTCCCTGGCTTGCCGTAAAACCGCCCATGCCGCAGCTATAGCCTCCCCGATGCGCGGCCGGTTGCCCGGCCGCGCATCCTCCCCGCCATCGGCCTATCCATCAAGGTTTGTGAGCCCTTGCCAGCGCATTACCTGTCAGGAATCCGATGATTGCCGCAAACGCTTGCTTTGTAAGGTCGCTCTCCTGGATATGAAACGCTGAGGTCGCGACCGTCGTCACGTACAGCGTGAACAGAAGCAGCGTCTGTCCTCCGTACGTCTCGATCGCCAGCATCAGGCGCATCAACCACGTATCGGGCTGCATGGGTCACCCTTCCTTACTTCGGAAGGCCATATAGGCCATCTGCACGGCTGCATTCAGGATTCGTGTCGCCGTCCCGGGGTGCTGCCTGCCCAGCAACGTGCTGGCTGCGTCCATCAGAGCCAGGCCCCGTTTTTCCGCGGGCAATGCCAGGAAGCGGTCCACGTAGGGCAGCGAATACTGGGTGAATAGGGCGACGATCTCGTCGTCAGAACGCGATGGCGTCAATGTAGCCAGCGCTTGAACCAGCGGCAGGGCGGCACCCACCAGGTTGCGGGCTTTGAGCAGGTCCTTTTCGGCCTGCCCGCTTTGGAAATAACGGCTGAACAATTCGATCAGCTTTTTCAGGTAGTTCATCATTTCTGTCCTCTTTCAGGTGAAATCGGCGCCCCAGAGCCCGTGGCGGAGAACGAAGATGCCCGCTCCCTTCCGGTCGCGGCTCTGTTGCGGTCGCGGCTCTGTTCCGGTCGCGGCTGTCATTCGCGATGGACTGCTAACGCACCACGAATGGCATCGCCACCTGAGCGGCCGGCGCCGCCAGAGTGAGCGGGATGCGAATCCATCGCGGCAGCGGCTTCAGCGCCTCGGCCAGATTCTTCATCACTGCCGTGCTCTGCGCCGTGGTCTCACGGCCATTGGCAGCGGTTTGCTCCAGGCTGGCGGCAACCCTCGGCGCCGAACGCTCGACTTCGCGCGAGGCCCGTTCAATCGCACGGCTGACGGAGACGTAGCGATTCTCCAGGCAATCCGGGTTGGCCTCGCAATCCCAGATCTGCGACGTCGAGCGTTTCCAATCGTCCGGAATTGACGCGTATGCGTCACTGAGCCGGACGATGCTTGCAGTCGTCCGGCCGATTTCCGACTCCGCGATCGCCTCCAATCGGTCCAGGTGCCGGTTGCCGTCGGCGCGAAGCGCTTTCACTTCGCCCACCACATCCTGCCGCACCGCGGTCAACTGACGGTTCGCCTCGCGATCCAGACGATCCACGCGGCGGAGCAATTCGATTCGTGTCTGCCGCAACTCCGCCAGCACTTCGTGCCGCGTGAGCCGGACCTCTTCGCGGAGGATCACGGGCACTGCCGCCACCACCCGCCGGGCGTCGCGAACGGCCAGCGACGCCGACAACGCGCAACCCGTCAGCGCCGCGTACCACGCGGCGCGCATGAACAACAGCAGGTTCTCAAGCCGCATGACGCGCCTCCTCGATCGCGTTCAATACATTGGTCTGCCGGCTGATACCGAGCACCGCTTGCGCGTAAAGCGAAGCCGTGGCGTATCCTGCGGCCGCGATCCGCACGATCAGCCCTTCCACGTCGCCGTCCTGCCGGAACCGCGCAAACGCATCCCTGTACCGGGGGCTGTTCATGATTAGCGACGTCTTGTCGCCGAGCGCCTCATCGAGGCTTTCGTAGGACGCGAACTTCCGGTCGAGTTCGAGTCGGAATCGTCCCGCGCCCAGCGGAATCTTTGCGCGGATTGTGGCCCGTTCGTCCGCCGCCAGCGCCGCGATCTGCCCGTCGGTCATCTCTTCGCAGGTCCGGCAGAATTCGAAAGAGCGGTGCCGCGCCGGGTTAAAGGTGATCCCGAAGTAGTTGTTCGCCCCCGAAGGCTTCGATCCCCAGTTCGACTCCAGCGCCCACTGGGCGACCAGCAAGCGGGGCGGATAGCCGCGGTCCGCCTCCAGCTGGACCGCGGCCTTGGCGATTTCTCTCAAACGTTCTTCCCGCGTCGCCATGTCAGCGCCCGTTCATCCGCTGCAGGGCGCCGAGCCCGCGCTCGATGTCGTCGGAGATCAGCTTGCGCGCTCCGATGGGATTCCGCATCATCGCGTTGGCCGCTTCGCCCGCCGATATAGGCCAGCCCCGGCCGCCGGCGACCGGATTGGCGTAGGATGTGTGCACCCGGATGAATCGCATCGGGTGTGTGTAACAGATGCCGATGTGATCGGCGCCGGTGTAACTCGCTCCTCCCGGGCAGCCCCAGAAGTTCCGTTCTTCGATCGAGGGTTGCGAACCCGGCGCAAGCTGTTCGATCAGTTTCAGCATTTCCCGGGCCGTTTCGATGGTGGCGAACGCGTAGGGACTGAGCATGACCGGAGGAGCCGGCGGTCGGGGCCGTTCCATGGTTTCCAGCCGAAAGTCGAACAGGATCGCGTTCTCGAAGGTGTACGGCTGTCGGACGCAGCGTGAGTCGACGACCGAACCCGTCCGGGCATCGAAGTAGTATCCAAAGACCTCACGGAATCCGCTGAGGTCGCAGTTGGCAAAGGCGGAAGCCTGGGCCAAAGCAATGGCAAGACAGATTTTCAGTTTCATATTTGTCCTCCTGGCGGGATGCTGAAACGGCGCACCGTTCAGCCCCCTGCGAGAAGGCTGTCCGTTCCGGCGGGACTTATCGAGTCTCGTTCCGCGGCAGGTAGATGGGTGGCCGGCCGGGGGCGGTGACGTGGGTTTTGTTCAACAGAGTCATCATTCCTCTTCCGCTCACAGAATAAGAAGGAAGATTGAACTCCCTGATTTGCAAAACCTGTAAACGATTGAAACGAAATACAAAAGAAAAAGACAATGGTTGTGAATGGCAAATCGGCGTTATTTCACTTTTCTGTATCTATTGGCTTTGTTTGCCGAGAAGCAAGCGGATTGCCTGAATGAGCGGCCCGCAGGTACAATCCCCTCCCTAACGGTCGGGGCTGCGGAGCGTTTGTGACCGCTGGCTTATCAATGGTGTCGCAACTCTCATCGCGAATCGGGAGGAGTACTACGCGCCTCCGGAAGGCGCCAAGCCCATGGGGCGCTGGCATGCAGCCGCTGGGTCAGGCGGTGTTACGGTGTTCGAGTCCGACGACGCCACCGCGATCGCCCGGTGGTGCCAGGACTGGACGATCTCCTGGTGATGGAGGTAGCTCCCGCGCTCGTGAGGAGGGCGTCGCCAAAGTGCTGCTCGGCTGATTGTGGGCTGGGACGATCTGGTGCGCCCTTCAACCGTTACTCGAGAATCATGTAGGTCACGGTCGCGATGGCGCACAGCACGCCCCGCTCGTCGGCCATTTCGACCGTCCCGACACAAAGCGTTCGGCCGCTTTTCACCATCTTCGCGCGGGCCCGCAGGGTGCGTGTCTGGCGGACCGCGCGAAGATAGTTCACCTTCAGCTCCACGGTCGTGGCGCGTGGCGTTTCCTGTCGCGCCGACTCGATGGCGAACCACACCGCTTCATCGGCGATCGTCGCGATCAGCCCGCCGTGCAACGATCCGTCAGGATTGAAATAGAATCGCTTCAGCCGGCACTCCACCGTCACCCCATCTTCATGCCGTTCGGAAACACGCATCCCCAGAAAGTCCGTGAAGTTCATCAAGGACCATGCTATCCGGAAACCGCTGTGGAAGAATAAAAGACGTGCTCGGCTACGTGTTTTGGCACTATCCGCTGGCTGGCATCGCCGCGGCCGACTACGAATCTTCGCTGCGCTCCTTCCGCTCCGCCCTGGCCGAGCATCCCCCCGCCGGCTTCCGCGGTTCGCTGACGTTCGCCATTCCCCGCGTGCCCTGGCTCGATGCCGATGCCGCCTACGAGGATTGGTATGAACTCGACGACTTCACCAGTCTGGGCGTCCTCAACGAGGCCGCCGTGTCTACGTTCCGAAAGATGGCTCACGACGATGTGGCCCGTATGGCCGGCGGCGGCAGTGGAGGCGTGTACCGCCTGATCTCCGGCCCGGGAGCCCTGCGCGGCGCCCGGTATGCCACCTGGATCCGCAAACCTGCCGGGACGTCGTACCCGCGATTCTACGAAGGCATGGCCGATCTTCTGGCGGCGCCGCACGTCAGCCTCTGGCAGCGTCAGCTTACGCTGGGGCCTGCCACGGAGTTCTGCCTGCACAGTGAAGAAGAGCTGAATCTCAGTCCGGACTACTCGCCGCTCAAACTGACCGTTCGCGTGCTATAGCCGCGGGCTTCACCTTGAAGCGATAGACGAGCGCGCCCAGTCCAATCGTTCCCAGCGCCGTCAGCGAGATCGCAGGTTTGAAAATCACGCCCCAAACAGTCATCCCGATCCCGACCGCGATATACAGCACCGGAATGAGCGGGTAGCAGAAGTTCACGGCGCGGAGCCGTTGCCAGCCTGGCCGGCGGCGGAAGACGAACAACGAGCCTACCGCCAGGACGGTGAAGATCGTGAGAGTGAACCCGATGAAGACGAACAGGTTCGGAATCGGTGTCAGCGTCATGAGGATGGCGCAGGCGCCCTGGCTGAGAATGGCGAAGATCGGAGTGCGCCAGGTGGGATGCACATTCGCGGCCGCGGCGAAGAAGGCGCCGTTCTTCGCCATGGCATAGTAAACGCGCGGCCCGATCGTCACCATGGCATTCACCGTGGACATGATCGAGATCGCCATCAGGCCGGCGAAGAGCGCGGCCCCCGATGGCCCGAACAGATTCTCGGCGGCCAGCCTCCCCACTGCGACGACGCCCTTCAATTTGTCCACCGGAGTGGAGTAAATGAAGACCATGTTGAGCCCGACATAGAGCGCCGCCACAACTGCGGTCCCCACTGCCAGCGCCGCGGGCAGCGTTCGTTCCGGGTTGCGCAGTTCTTCCGCGACGTAGGTGGCCGCGTTCCAGCCGCTGTAGCCGACCATTACAAAGAAAAGTTGAATGATGAACTCCACCGGCAGTTGATTGGTGGAATCGCGCGGGGCGGTCATCGAGAAATTCCCCCAGCTTCCCTGGCCCACCCAGAAACCGAAAACGATCATCGCGGCGATGATCAGCACTTTGACCGACGTCAGGACGTTCTGGATCTTCGCAACGCGCCCGAGGCCGAAACAGTTCAGCACGCTGAACACTGCGATCAGCAGCGAGGCCATCATTTGTGCCCCACCCAGTTTGATGGCATACTCGCCGCTGCCGACGGAGAACAGCACCCTGGAAGAGTCCACGGCCGGGATGAATTCGGCCAGGTAGTTGGAGAAGATCAGAGCGGCGGTCGCGATGGGCGCGGAAAATCCTGCAAAAAACGAAACCCATCCCGTCACGAACCCCCAAGCCGGACCGTAGGCCTGGGTGAGGTAGACATATTCGCCGCCGGAACTGGGGAAGTTGACGCCGAGTTCGGAGTAGCTGAACGCACCGGCAAGCGCGAACAACGCGCCTGCGCTCCAGGCCATCAGAATCAGCCACGGATCGCCCAGTGCCGAGGCCATGTATCCGGTCGCCCCAAAGATCGCGGCGCCGATCATGTTGGAGACCACCAGCGCGGTCGCGCTCACCAGGCCCAATTGCCGCAGCAAGGCGGGCGACGCCCCGCTCCGTTCCTGACCCGAAGGTTCTGTTGTCATCAAGACCCTAAGATGTTATAGCCTTGCACCGTAACTCCACGCAACCAACCTTCCCGATGATGTCTGGCGTCGTCCGCGATTCACGAGAACCAAAGCCGTGTCGCCGTCCCGCCCAGAATCAACTCGCGCTCGGCGGACTTTAACGGCAGATCCGTTGCGAAGATCCGCAAATGTTCGGCGTAGCCGACTCGCGGCGCCCACAACTCCATCGGAAAATCGCTCCCCCACACACACCGGCCGGCGCCAAAGGCTCCAACAATCCGCATGCACGCCTCATGCATGTCTCCGCAAGGGTACCTCCCGCCGCTGCCCGTCGGGATGAACGTCAGCTTGGCATTCAGGTTGGAGTGTAACGAAAGCTGAAGCACGGTCGCGAGGGTTTCCGCCATCGCCGGCCCGGCTTTCAGGCCCAGGCAGTGGTCAAGCACCACCTGCAGCGTCTTGTACTCCGCGAGCAGGCGATCGACTTCGGGCGCCTTCTCTCGTCCGGTCAGGACGTTGATCACGATCCCCAGATCCGCCGCGGCCGTCCACAACGCCCGGACGCCCGGGTGGTCCAACCGCCCGTCCTTCGCCGCAATGCTGCGCATGCCTCTGGCGTTGAATTCCCGCACGTACTTCTTCAACAGCGCAGGACTCTCGGGATTGTCCGGAGAGAGCGTGCAGATTCCGGCCGACCACTCCTTGGCAGCCTTCGCCGAGTCCATCGTGTACCGGTTGTCAAACCCGTAGAAGGTGCTGGTCTGCACCAGGCATGCTTTCGCCACGCCGTGCGCCAGGGTCTCGCGCCGCAGATGCTCGAGCGATCCCTTGCCCGCCGGCGGACGGAGCGGCTTTTCGATGACCGGATACTTCTTCTCGTCCGGTGAATAGATATGAGCGTGAGTGTCGATAATCAGCATGGCTACAAGGTCAATCCTCCATCGATGGTCAGTGCCTGACCGGTGATGTAGTTGTCCGGTTCCAGCAGAAAGCGCACCGCCCGCGCGACATCGTCGGCACGGCCGAAGCGTGGAACAATCCCCTCTTCGAGAAAGCGATTGTATTTGCCCGACGCGATACTCGCCTCCGCCATGCCCGCCTGCATCACGCCCGGGCTGATCACGTTGACGCGCACATTGGCGGGCCCGCGGCACTCCTTGGCGAGGATTCGCGCGGCATGCAGCAAGGCCGCTTTGGGAGCGGCGTACGCGGTCGACCCCGGGAAGAGCGCCATGGCCTGCATGGTAGAAACCAGCACGATGCTGCCGGCGGTCGACCGCTGTTTCATCCGCTCGGCCGCTTCCCTGGCCAACAGAATCGGCCCCAGGAAATTGACCTCGTGCGAACGCCGCAGCGTGTCCTCCATCTGGTCGGGCGAGGTCACGCGAGCCGGGTCGCCGGCCAGGACCACAAGTCCGTACATCTCCTCCGCCGTGTCGAGCAGGGCTCGCCGGTCCTTGGCCTGAGTCAGGTCCGCCTGTTCGACCCTGCCCAACGGGACGGCATTGACGGCCCGGTCGCGCCGCGATCGATAAGAGATGATCAGCCGAGCGCCGTCCTGGTGCAACCGCAGAGCGCAGGCGTAGCCCAGTCCACCCGCACCTCCGGCCAGGACGATCTGCTTACCCTGAATCGCGTCAGGCATTCTGTTCCTCGGGTTCGGCGGCGACGTACCCCGCCGAGGCGGCGACCAGGAACATCGTGAGTACCTCACTATCTCCCAGGTTCAGTTCGAACAAGCCCACGATCATCGTGGCGATGACCACGGCGATTGCCCCGTGCAAAAGGAATCGCCGGTCGTTTTGTTCCGGCGGCAGCGCACCCAGAGCGCGCCAATAGTCCACCAGCATCCGCGCGAACATCCACAGCAGCATCAGCATCGTCGGAATGCCGCGCTCCGCCGCGTAGTGCAGGTACACGTTGTGCAGATGACCGTACCATCCGGTCGGCAGGGGACGGACGATGTCGGCCGGCACGTACTGATCGAACTCGATCCGGACAAACTCGGGTCCGAGTCCAAACCACGGATGCGCCTTCACCATTTCGATCCCGGTTCGCCACGTGACAACGCGATGCAGGTTGGAGTCCGCTTTTCCCGGCTGGAGAATGGAGGTCGCCCTCGATCGCACGGAGGCTGGTGCGAGCAGAAATCCGGCCGCCGCGACCGCCGGTAGGGCGAGAACCCACACCCGCCGCCGGTTCCAGACCAGGTACACCAGGCCTGTCGCGAGGGCAATCCAGATGCTTCGCGTGAACCCCAGAACGATCGCCGCCAACAGCACTATGGCCATCAACCCCCAGATCCAGCGCCGGTTGCGCGCGTGCGAAGAAAACAACAGGAACGCCGCCAGCATCAGGGCTACGTACATCTCCTGGCTGCCGAAGGTCATCCAGTGGCCCATGAACCCGCTGATCCGCTGTCCGACATAGTCCTGATAGAAGTCGGCGCCATGAGCCCGCGCTTCCGTCCATCGGCTGCCGAACTGGACCAGCCCTCGTACCGCCACCAGCCCGCCGACGACCGCCCACGCCTGCATCAGCCGTCGCAGGGTCGTGATCTCGCGCACCGCCGAGTAGCACGCGATCAGGATGGTGTAGACGAACACCTTGCGCACCTGCACGAGACCGCGCGAGGGATCCGGGGACAGCGCGAGCGAGATGAGGGTGCCGAGCAGGAAGAGTCCCAGGGGCAGAGCAATAGGAGGAAGCCGCAGCCTGATATCGGAGGCCAGCAGCGCCACCAGGGCGAGGGCCAGCAGGATCTGACTGGCGGCAATCGAAAACAGAATGGTGGCGGCGGAGCCGAGCGTCAGGTAGAGAGCGGCGGTTCGCAAGCTTCAGTATGCCATGGGGCCTCCGGAGCGACGGAACGGAAGGCAGCGGAGCGGGTGGTTCCGGATGCGCGCAAGAGATGTAGCAGTTCTCCCCCCTCGTGCGCAGTGGCAGCTTGTGTTACAACCGTGTCGGGCGCTCGATGTCAGGACCACCCGGCCGCGGATTTCGGATGCATTCTTCAGGCTTCGCCCCCGCCGGTCCGCGCACATGGAACGGAGATACCGATGAACTCCTATGAACGAGTCATGCTGGCGCTCGAGCGGCGGGAACCGGACCGCGTTCCGATCGTTGAATTCGTGATCAGCCCAGGCATCATTCGCGCGCTTTATCCCGAGGCTAGCGATCAGGCCGATTTCGAGGAACTGGCGGGACTCGACAGCTCTTCATGCGGACCGCAGTTCCGCAAATCCCCGCTGGATGCGAGCGGCGGCTACACGGACGAATGGGGCGTGTTTTACCGCCCGACCTCGGAAGTGCTGGACCACCCCATCCGGGGTCCGGTCGAGAGTTGGGAAGATCTGAAGCGATACACGCCTCCCGATCCGCACGCGCCGCACCGCCTCGACAGGCTTCGCGAGATCGTCGCACGATTCAAGCACAGCAAAGGGATCTTCTTCCACCAGCGCGCCGCCTTCATGTGGTCGGCCTACGTCAACGGGTTGGACAACCTGCTCATGAATTTTCTGGCCGATCCCGAGTTTGCGCACTGCCTCCTCGATAAGGTGCTCGATGCGAACATCCAACTTGCCCGTAACGCATTGCGTGCCGGAGCGGAGGTGATCGTGCTGGGAGACGACTACGCCGGCAACCAGGGACCCATGTTCTCGCCAAAGGTCTATCGCGAGTTCCTGGCGCCGCGCCTGAAGCGGATGGTGGACGCTGTGCATGAGGAAGGGGGCCTCGTCATCAAGCACTCCGACGGCAATCTGTGGCCGCTGCTTGACCAGATTGTCGACACGGGGATCGATGCCATCAACCCGATCGAACCGGTGGCGGGCATGGATATCGGCAAAGTGAAGAAGAAGTATGGCGAGCGTGTCGCCGTGGTTGGCAACATCGATTGTTCGCACGTCCTGTCGGAGGATTCCGAGGAAGAGGTAGAGGCCGCGGTGATCGAGTGCATCCGCAAAGCCTCGCCCGGCGGCGGGCACATCCTCAGTTCCTCGAATTCGATCCACTCGGCGGTGAAACCGCAGAACTACGCGGCCATGATCGCGGCGGCAAAGAAATACGGAGCGTATCCGATCCGGTTGCCGGCCCCGCTGACCGATCGATTATTGAGCGAGTCCCGTCACTGAGCCTGTTCGACCGTCATCGGGGCTGAACTCATCGCTTCACGCACGTACTCGATGCGCCAGCGCTCGAATTCGTATGCGCCGGCCGAAGGCAGATTCTGGCCCACGGCGCCGCCCTGCGTTAACGCTTCAGTGGCTCCCTCATGGTCGCCGCGAAGCCATCGGATCGACGCGAGCGCAGCCCAGTATTCGGTATCACGATTTGGTTGGCCCAGCGCTTCCCACCGGTTCCACCAGTGTTCGGCGCGGGTAACATCCCGTTTGCAGACAGCGTTGAAGAAGGCAAGATCCAAGAAATAGTCGGGCGGTTCTTTAACGTTCGCGTCTTCAAAGAGAGTCTCCGCCTCGTCCAGGCTACGTGTGGCCTCTGGGATACGGCCGGTCTCCAGGTGGTGCATGCACATGAATATCCGCACCAGGATCGCCCGCTCCCCCGCCGTGAGCACGCCTGCTGCCTTGTGAAGCAGGTCAAGATCCCAGTCTCGCGGGCGGGTCGGGCTAACCAACGATGAAGTCGCATCGCAAAAGCGAGATGCACGGTTGCCCAGGGGCCTTCCGTCATCAGTTGATAGCATTGCGCGCCATCCGAGTAGTGAGCCTCCGGCCTTTGCGGGATCAAGTTCACGACAAAGTCTACGAGGGCGATCGACGAGATCATCGCGAACAGACTCCACAGCGGAAAGCTGGTCTGTCTCGGTACGTTGAGCGCCGCGATGCCGGCGAGTGCGGCGGTTAGAAACGAACCGGCCGGCCCGCCAAGGGTCATCAGAGCCGCGCGCCGCATGTCCGAGAAGTTCGGTGACACCATACCCACCGAGCCGCCAATGAGAGAGTGCGCCGGGTCGAATTTGAACTTCCAGGATCCGGAGCGAACTTCCCAGAGGAACGGTCCGATGTGGAATCGTCTCAACCGCATTCCGGCGGCCCCGCCGGCGATCGCGTGGCCGGACTCGTGACAGATGACGGCGATCAGAACGGCCAGTTGCAGGAGGATCACCTCCGCGATGAGACCCGCTCGGTGCGCACCGTGGAGCATACCCCAGCGGCTCCACGCAATGTAGGTCAACCACAGGCCGGCGAAGCCGATCACCTTGGCCAGGATATCGGCGAGTTTGCTGGCACCGTCGCCCTGAAGCCTGACCGGCTTGGGCTGTGGCGAATCCGCAACCGCGGACGCGGTCTGCGGGCGGGAAAAAGCGATCAGTCCCAGGACGCCCACCAGAAAGTCGACTTTGCCGAATGCGAGCGGACCGAGGCGAAGGAGTGGAGGGCCAAGCAATGGGAACGGGAGGCTGGCGATGCTGGCCGCAATGGCCCATGCCCGGCCGGCGGGCCGTCCTTTCTTCAAAGTCCACCAGGCGATGGCCGGAAGGAGGTTGATCGCTAAGGAAGCAGCCCCCCACAGCACCACGCCGCCAGGGAAGTCTTCCGCGGTGTTCCCGTTGAACTCTGCGCCTCGTCGCACGATCACGACGATCATGACCGTTGCTGGAACGATGCCGATGAGACTGATCGCTTGTAATCCAAACCAGAACCGGACAAATCTGCCAAGTTGACCCACTGACCAAACGATGGGCCTTTTCCCGGCGGTTCGGAATCGGGTGAATCTCGTAGTTGGCCTCCGCGAACACGAGTGGGGCGGTCCCCCTGGACCGCGGGCCGGCCTCCTGGCCGGCCGACCGGGCGAAGCCCGGCCTGGACTTTGGACAGGCGATGCCCGGCAATGCCCTGTGAGCCCACGGTGCACCTCGGGACTCAGGTACGGAGATTCGGTTGGCGAGCTTCGATCTCCAGGGCCGCATTTCGCGCCACGTACCCCGCGGCGGCGGTCAGCAGAAACATCGTCAGCACTTCGCTGTCGCCCAGGTTGTGCTCGAAAAGGCCGGCCACCAGGGTGCTCAGGACAACCGCAATGGCGCCATGGAGCAGGAATCGGATGTCGGACGAGCGGTTGCCGTTGGGTGAGAGATGTAGAAAGCCCTCGGCCGGGCTACGCCCGGCGGGCCGGCCAGGGGGTCGGCCGCGGTCCAGGGGGACCGCCCCACGATCATTTGCTGGGGTTGCTGGAGACCAGCGCCACAACGCTGAACCGAAGTCGTAGAGCATCAGGCCCAACATGCTCATCAACGCCAGCAGCGTCGGGATTCCCCTTTCAGCGGCGTAGTGCAAGTAGAAGTTGTGGAGGTGCCCGTAGTAGCCTTCCGGCAGCGGGCGAGGAATGTCGGCCGGTACCCACTCCTCGAACGACTTGTTGACGATCTCCGGCCCCACCCCAAGCCAGGGATGGGCCTTGATCATCGCCAGGCCGGTCCGGAACGTCACCACGCGGTGCTGATTGGAATCGACCTTCGCGGGCCGTGCAATGGATGCCATTCTCGTACGTACCGCCTGGGGCGCAATCAACCAGACCAACAAGGCCGCCACAGGCGCGATCGCCAACGCCCACCGCCGCCACATCCAGAGCAAATAACCCACTCCAGTTGCGGTGCCCAGCCAGATGCTGCGGGTCATTCCCAGCAGGAGGCTAACCGCAATGACCAGCGCGCAGCCACCCCACAGCCAACGCAGGCGGTCCGTGGGCGCGAACAGAAGCAATGCCATCAGCAGGAGCAGCACGAACATCTGCTCGCCGCCAAAGGTCATCCAGTGGCTCATGAAACCCGTGATCCGTTCCACCACGTAGTAGTCGTAGAAATCCCGCCCGGCGGCCGACGCGGCTGCCCACTTGGCAGCGAACTGCCCGATCGAGACCAGGCCGATAATGCCTGCCAGGGCTCCCCACGCCAGCACGAGTTTCCGCCACAGGCCCACGTCCTTCAACGTGGTGTAGGCGAGCGGAAGCATCAGATACACGTACAGTTTCTTCACCTGCGGCATGCCCCTCATCGGGTCGGGAGACACGGCCAGCGACAGGAGCGTGCCCAGCAGAAACAGCGCCAGCGGAATCCACATCCGGGGCGCGCGAATCCGCCTCCACAGAACCACCAGGGCGAGCAAAGCCAGTCCTTGGATGATCTGACTGGCGCGGATGGAAACAAGGATCGAAACGGCCGAGAGGAGCGTGAGGATGACGGGCAGGTGCGCCAAGCCTCCTCAGTATGGCACGCCGTCTCCGCTAGAATAGGGCCGGATGCGCCTCTACCTGCTTCGCCACGGAATCGCTGAAGACGCCGCGCCTACGGGCCGCGACGCTGACCGGGAACTGACCATCAAGGGGGTCCGAAAGCTCAAGCAGGTTCTCAAACTGGCGGCGGCGTGCAGGATGTCGCCCGGCCTGATCGTATCGAGCCCGTTGATTCGCGCACGGCAGACGGCCAAAGTCGCCGCCGAGTGCCTCGGGTATGACGGCGAGGTGACCGAGACCAAGGCCCTCAGCCCGGGCGGAAGCCCACGGTCGGTCTGGGACGAGGTACGGTCACACCGTGAGGTCGAGGAACTCCTCCTGGTCGGCCACGAACCGCTCTTCAGCGAACTGTATTCTTATTTTCTCGACTCGCCCACGCTCGTCGTGAACGTCAAGAAAGGCTCCATCGGGAGGATCGATGTCAATGCCGGACTGCCCGCGCCGCGAGGTGAACTTCGCTGGCTCCTGGTCCCACCGGGAAGCAGCCGTAAAGAGGATGCTACGGATGAGTCGGGTACACCAGGTACTTCGGGTTCTCGTAGGCCGTCTGCCCGTCCGCGCGCCGTTCGGCCGCGCCCAGCACAATGAAGTCGATCTTGCGCTCAGCGTACCAGGAAAGCGGCCTCGAAGGATCGGGCTTGACCATCACGTCCTGGTAGCGCCTCCACCATTCCCGGCCGAGTGAGACAAAGTAGTTCACCTGGCCGCCGCCCTTCCAGTCGACGTACAGGGCGCGCTTCGATCCGGCTCGGAAGATCCCGGGGGCAAGATCCTGCCTCGCCGTCGGAAACACGAACACCGCGTCCTTCGGCGTGGTATGGTTCGCCCACTCCGCCAGTTGCGTCAATTCCGGCGTGATCAGCTTCGACCATTGACGTCCTCCGGCGATGCGCGGAATCGCGTAGAACGGCAGGAGTGCCGCCAGAACGGCAAGGGCGACCCAGTGCCGTTTGGCCAACATCCACAGACTCCACGCCGAAAACGCGGCCAGAGCGGCAATCAGCACCAGGCGATCTCCCGTCGGGACCTGCCACAGTCGCACATTGGCCGGAATCCAGTACACAGGGACAAACCACGCGAACGCCTCCACAACCCGCCCCGCCGAAGCCGCCCGGGTCCCCGCGACGCATGCGGCCAGCAGCGGCATCAGCGTCACAAACAGCAGCGCTCGCATCGGCTGAAACTGCGGAATCAGTCCCCATTTCAAGCCTTCCAGCAGACCATACGACAACGGCATCGTGAGGATTCCTACCGTGGGAAGACCCACCAGCAGCCAGCGCCAGAACGGATCAAGCCCCCGCCACAGCCGCCCCACCGCAAGCAATCCCAGAACCCACAAGCCGGCATGCTGGCTCCACCACGTCCGCCACCAGATCGAGACCCAGTTGTACGAAGCGCGCTTGCGCTGCAATTCTTCCGCGTCGACGGGCAACAGGGAAAAGAAGCCCGGCGACTCGGTGGATTGAAGCTTCGCCGCCGCCAGGACGATCAGCGTCATGACGGCGACCGGGACGACGACCGGCCACAGGGCGTTCCGCCGGTGGAACCACGCCCACAACAGCAGGATCAGGAGCACGGGCGCGAGGGTCGGCGGGTGATACATCAGAGAGCCAGCCAGCGCCAGGCCCGCCGCTCGATGCCGCCGGTGCGCCACAAGTCCCATGCCCAGCACCAGCAGGCCCACGGCGAATCCGCGCGGCACGGGTTCGTATTCGATGGTCAGCACGGAGGGACCGAGGATCGTTCCCCCCAGCGACAACGCCGCCGCCGTGACGACCGCCGCCACCGGATTCATCCCCAATGCCGCGGCCAGCAGGTAGAATCCCGCTGCCTGGGCGGTCCGCACCACCGCCTGCTGAAGCTTCAACGCCCAGTAAAGGTCAACTCCGGTCACCTTCCGGATCACCCAGGTAATTTCGTCGTACAGCGTGAACGAGACGTGAGGATGCTGCGTGATCAGTTCGTTGCGGAACAGGGTCCCATCCAACTGCCGGTCCATGATCGGCGCATAGATCTGGGTATCGGAGTGCAGCCACGTGTGTCCGGGATAGTAGAAGGTCAGGACCGCAATCAGAAGGATGGCCGCCGCTGCCGGTAAGCGCAAAGGCATCAGTTGGGTGGGGTCTTCTCCAGTTGTGATTTCGTCCACACGCGCGCCGGGTTCAACTGCAATGACTTGCTGAACGCCGCCCGCGCCTCGGGGTTGCGGTTCAACTTGCGCAATGCCAATCCGGCCCACAGAAAGGCTTCATCGGACTTCGGGTCGAGCCCCGCCGCTTTCTGGAACAGCTCGAGCGCCTTGTCGAACCCACCCCCGAACGCCGCCGGCAGATAGTAGTAGCCCACGCCGCGGCTGAGCAGCACCTTCGCGTTCCTGGGTTCCAACTCGACTGCCCGGTCAAGCTCCTGCTGTGCCCGCTTGCCGTATTTGAGCCCGGCCAGCACGTTCGCCGGGATCACCTGTCCGCAGAGCGTTCCCAGCAGGCGATGGGCCTCCGCCCCATCTCCCTTCAACGCGACCGCGCGCTCGCCGAACGGAATGCCGGCCTCGGCCAGGGACTTGGCTTTGGCCTTGTCCCTCAACTCCTGGGCCACCTCCGCCGCATACGAATAGGCCAGCGCCGCTTCCTGCTGGGCCGCGGCATCCCCGGTCTTGGCCGCCGCCACCGCTCCCTTGTCCTTCGCCATCCGTTCCAGCGCGGCGAGATCCTGCTTATTCCGCGCGTTCTCCAAAGGACCCGCCAGGCACGCAAACGACAACGTCCAGATCAGCCATTTCATAACGCCGCCACCTTTCGCTGCACCGTCAGAAAGTAGATCCCGAGCAGGAACAACAGCAGGCCGTTCACCGCCAGCACCATCGGCGCGCTGAATACGGGGACGAAATACCCGGTCGCGAGGTTGCCCAAAGGCATCCCGCCTCGAAACGCCACGTTGTATACGCTCATCACCCGGCCGCGCATCTCGTCGCTGGTGATCAGTTGCACCAGCGAGCTGATCATGGCGAACACCGCGATCAGCGCCGCCCCTGTGAAAAAGAGAATAACGAAACTGGCCAAAAGGGATTTCGACAAGGCAAAGGCGGTCATCCCCAGGCCGAGGATGGTCAGCATCGTCAGCGCAATCAGACCCTTGTTCCGGACGTTGCCGAGCGACGCGACGATCAGCGCGCCGCAGATCGCACCTGCGCCGGATGTCGACAGCAACCGCGTAAAGACCTCCGGACCCCGGTGAAACACTTCCTTGGCGACCACAGGCAGGAACGTCAGCAGCGGCACCCCCAGAAACGTCATCAGGAAGGCCAGCACGATCAGCGCTTCCATGGCTCCCTGCTTGCGGATAAACCCGATCCCCTCCTTCATGCTGTCCAGAATCGATCCGACGGGGGGCTTGGGGATGTACTTGTTGGTGAGCAGGAGAAGCGAGACGATCACGGCGATGTAGGAGACTCCATTCAGCGAGAAGCACCAGACATACCCAAACTTGGTGAACACGATCCCCCCAACGGCCGGCCCGATCACGCGCGCGACGTTGAACTGAATGGAGTTCAACGCGATCGCGTTCGGCAGGTCTTCCGATTTCACCAGCGTTGGAATCAGGGCCTGGTACGCGGGTCCCCCAAACGCCTGCGCCAGGCCGACGACAAACGAGAGGGTCAGCACGTGCCAGATCTTCACCACGCCGAAGCCGATAATCGTGGCCAGAAGAAACGCGCAGCTCAACTGGAGCAATTGGGAGAGAACCAGCAGGCGCCGGCGGTCCATGCGGTCGGCGATCACTCCGCCGACCAACGAGAACAGCAGGATAGGAATCTCTCCCAGAAACGCATCGACGCCCAGCAGGAAGGGCGACCCGGACAGTTCCAGCACCAGCCAGCTCTGCGCCACCTTCTGCATCCACGTGCCGATGCTCGACGTGCAGGCGCCGAACCACATCAACCGGAAGTCCCGGTATTGAAATGCCTTGAATACGCGGCGAATCAAGCCATCCCGTCCCTGCTATGGAAGCGGTGTTTCCCGGTGAATCAGGTGCAGGATGTTGCCTTCGCAGTCGGTGAAGAACACGAGACGGTTTCCCTGAATCCCGACGGGTTCCGTCAGGAAGTGCACGCCGCGCTGTTTCAGGTGCGCGTGAGCGGCGTCGAAGTTGTCCGGGATGATGGCGATGTGCCGGATGCCGGGGTCCTTCATCTTGTTGGAGCCGCGCTCGCCCTCGGCCGGAATGATCTCCAGCATCGTGCCGTTGGCGGCCTTCACGAAGTAATTGCCTGCGTAGGTGTAGTTGATGTGGAACCCGAGGTAGTCGACGTACCACTGAGCCAGTGTCTGCGGATCGCTGGATGCGATAGCGGTGTGTTCGATTCCTTGAAACATAAACCGTGATTGTATCAGGCGCAGCGCGGCGCCCGGAGACAATGGCCGAAATCCGTGGAGCGGCCACCCCGCAGCTTTAAGCCGTGGGGTTGCGTCTTCTTCAGAGCCGCGACTTCAGAGCCGCGACTTCAGAGCCACGACTTCAGAGCCACGACTTCAGAGCCACGACTTCAGAGCCACGACTTCAGAGCCGCGACCGTGAGGGAGCGGTGGCGGGGTGGAGCCCCGACTACCGGACACGAAGATGCCGAACGGCGCGGTGTTTGCCGGGACCGAAGGATGGGTGATCGTTAACTACGGGAAAGTCACCGCGCACCCGGCCTCCCTGATGGATTCGGTGATCGGACCCAAGGAGATCCATCTGCACGACAGCACCCTCTCCAGCATTCCCGAAGGTTTGCCGCGAGGGTTCCAGCAGACGCTAACGGCGGGTCACCCTCAGGACTGGATCCGGGCGATCCGCACGGGCCCTCCGGTTGCGGACGACATCGAGGGTGCATTCCGGTCGGACATGGTCAGCCAGCTTGCCGAACTCTGCATCAGGACAGGCCAGCCGGTCCGATGGAATCCGAAAAAAGAGACTGTCCTCGGGGACGACGCCGCACGCCGACTGACCCTGCGCCCGATGCGCGCCCCCTGGGGAGTGTCGTGAAAACCGATAGGCTACCAAGGCCCGATTGGCCTGCAGTGCTACAACGTAAAAGGTGACCGCGAAGAAGACCTGAAGCGGTCAATGGCCGAGTGGCGATCCTTCTGAGGAACTTGATTCCTATCGTGCTGGCAGTGTTGAACTTCCTCAGAACCGTGGGGTTTGGCCACGGCCTGCTGGAGGCTTCCTCAAACCGAGCGTTGGGCCGGTTTTGTCCCGGACGAACCGCGGACGAGGGCGACGTTGGGCCGGGCCGGAACCCGCCTCTTCGCCTCCATCTGCTTTTTGGTTTGAATGGGATAGTGCTCGCTAAGCCACTTTTCAATCTGCTCCCTTTGCGAGGCCAGCACGACACGTTGCCATTTCACAACACCAGACCGCTCACTGTACTCAGCCATTACGTACATACCTTCATTTAGGACCTCAATGATGCCCTCGCACTTCGACCGTCGGAAATGGTACGAAGAGAGACTGACGTGGTGTTTTTGCATCTGCCACTAGGATAGCAGGTTACTGGCGAGATCGCCCATTCACCCTGAAAATGGATAGTTCCCGTATCGAAACGCCGCCTCGCGCATGGCATTGAAGTTTTCGAACGGCACGTAGGAGGTGACCGAGTTCGCCGAACCCAGACAATAGCCGCCGCCCACCCCGACCGTACGGATCCGCTCACGGACTTCTTCCTCTACCTCTCGCGGAGTACCCCGAGTCAGCGTATAGCTAAGATCGATGTTCCCGATGAGGCAGACGCGGTGTCCGATCTTCTTTTTGAGGTCAACAATATCCATGGCCTTCGGTTCGATCGGGTGAAGGGCGTCAAACCCACAACCGAGGATATCCTCGATCACGGTGTTGAGCCGGCCGTCGGAGTGGAAGATGTTCGGCAGGCCGAGTTCCCGTACCATCGTGCAACTCCAGCGATACCAGGGGAAAACAAACTCGCGCAGGTGCTTGGGCGAGACGATCAGCGCATCCGCATAGGCCAGGTCGTCGGGGTGCGTAATGGCGCCGATGACATCGTACTTGAGGAGGCGTAGCAGGACGCGGCTCTGAATCGTCCAGACCCGGTCATACATGCGGCGGATCAACTCCGGCTGCTCGGTGAGCGAAAAGCAAAACGTCTCCATACCCATCAAGGTCCAGACCGAGGAGAAAATCCAGCCCAGGAAGGCAATTACCTTCATGCCCGGCGGAAGGTATTCCCGGATCTCCTCGAACTGCGAGAGGTCCATCGCGTCCGGGTCGGGCCAGGGAAAACGCTCGAACTCCTCCATCGTGGAGATGACGCCTTTGCGCTCCTCCGCCCAGTCCATGGTCTGAGTCTCCTCGGAGTAGAGGCTATAGGCCGAATGTGCCTTCCTCAGCAACAGATGCTGGACGCCGGCCGCCGGCGCCTTGTCCGCCGCCGAATGGCCGGGCCGGATCACGCTTCGGATTCCGGCCTGCATCGGGACGAAATCGTAGCCCGCCCGGACCCAGAACTCGACTTCGTCCTTTAGATTCTGAACGGGCCGTCCGAGGAAGGCGTTCTTGACGTCCCGATCGATTCCGAATTCGACAATCGGAACGTAGCAGGGCTCGCCCTGCCGGAAAAGAGTGCGCCGGAGGTTTTCAAAGTTGGGGGTTCCGGGGTGCCGCGTGCCGGGATGCATGAGGTCTCCATCTGCACTGTAGAGGATCCGGTTGCGGAGCGAAACCGTAGGCGGCTTCGAAGGTGCTGCAATAGGGGAGTATGGCCGTCACTCGACATTCGCTCGGGCGTACCTCCATCCCGACGCTTTTCGTCTTCTGCGTGATTGCGACCGCACAGGGTCCCAGCCCCTATCCGCGGATTACGGAGGAAGCTTTTCGCGCGCGCCTGCCATTTTTCGCGTACGACGCCGCCATCCCCCTGGAGGGACGCGTCGTCCAGCGGCGGGACCGGCCGGATACGCAGCGTGACAAGATCGTCTTTCGCGGGGCCCAGGGATTCCTGGTGCCGGGGTACCTGGAGATTCCCAAGGCCTGCCCGCGCCCGTGCCCGGTGGTTCTGCTGCTGCACGGCTGGTCGGGATCGAAGGAGAACTGGTACGAGGACGATAACATCATCAGCGGCGGCGTGATGCGCAAAGCCCTTCTGCAGGAGGGCTACGCGGTGCTTGCGCTGGATGCGGCCACTCACGGCGAGCGCAGCAACGAGATCGACTACCAGCATGTCAATCCGTTTGACGACCCCAAGGCTCCGGCGCGGCGCAACTACTTCACGTTCGCCGAGATCACGGTGCAGACCGTGAAAGACTACCGCCGGGCCCTCGACTACGCGGCCTCGCGCGGCGACCTCGACATGAGTCGCATCGGCCTGATCGGCTACAGCATGGGCGGCATGGATTCGTTTTACCTGTTGTCGGTGGAGCCTCGTATCCGGATGGCCGTCGCCTGCGTGCCGCCGCTCATCAGCGAGGGCTACGGCGCGGCGTCGCCGATCGATTACTCCTGGGGGATCGGAACCAAGCCGTTCCTCCTGTTGATGGGCCGGCGCGATGAGATGTACGACGCGGGGAAAGTGGACGCATCGTATAAGGCCTACCTGGAAAGACCGAATACAAAGCTGATCTGGTACGACCGGGGCCACAAGTTGACCGCCGTGTATATACCGGATGCGCTCGCGTGGGTGAAGCAGCACCTCGGCAGATGACCTGTGTGGCGGCCCTTCAGGCCGCGACAGGCTTCAGCCTGCCTCAGGGATGGGCGGCGTCCGCGGCTCACACTGAAAACCGGAAGGCGTGCAGCCGCGCCCGCGTAAGCCCGAAACGGAGCCGCACCAGTTTGCCTGCGAACTCGCCCACGTTCGGGTTGCCTTTCCACCGCACTGGCTGCCAAAGCTGATCTCCCTCAAGGCCGTCGCACTCCGCCAGGGAGAAGCCCGGGTACGGCTTGCCGTCGTGGTCGGCGAGTTCCACCTCCACGCGTCCGCCCATTTTGCCCCAGCTATTGACCAGCAGGCGCGAACCGGTGAAGGTGGCCGGCTGAGTCCAGCACTCGCCGCGGCTCTCGGCTTCAAGCGCCATCAGGCCGTCCTCGCGCAGGTTGGCCAGCCAGATGTTGCCATGGCGTTTGCCGTGGTAGTGCTGCGGCCAGTTCTCGTTATGGCTGAGCGAATATCGAGTCAGCGGGAAGACCCAGCGCCCCGCGCCGGCGGGCGTCAATCCGATGCCGGCATAGAGAGACCCCTCGTAACCGGATCCCGGCTCGCCCACCGGAACCCAGGTCGTTCGATAGGGCCGTTCCCAGCGAATTCCATCGCGGCTCGTCGCCACCTGGAGATCGACATAGTCGGAAGCCCGATGATAGATGGCCGGCATCAATACGTGAGCGTTCGTGGCGCCGGGCCACCGCTGGTAGGCGTTGGTGTAGATATCGGCGTCCGGCGGATCGCCGGGCCCGAACGCGAAGACGGTGCGGGGTTCGGGGAACGACCGAAAGTCCGAGGATTCCGTTCGCATCACAACGCGCCGCCCGCCGTAGCCGGCCCGGGTGCGCGGCTCCCATCCCCGGACATAAGCGACGTACTTCCGCGCGACGGGGTCCCACGTTCCAACGGTCTGCGTGTCGCTGGTGTGGCGCAGGATGGGTTCCTTGATCCGCCGCCAGGACAGGCCATCCGGCGACACCGCTCCGTAGACCATGCTGTTGATCTGGAACCCGCCGATCTCCTGGAGCGGCGCGCGATCGGCGTGAATAAACTTGTACCGCTCGGCGGCCGGAGCGCTGGGATCGATGAAGACCGAGCCCCCGTGCCCGGCCAGGTACACGATGTTGTTGCTCTTTGTGCCGTGGTAGTCGATCAGGCCGAGATTCGGCTTGCGCCACGCGACACCGTCGTCCGATTCGGCATAACAAACCTTGGCCTCGTCGTCGCTGGTCACAGTCTCATAGGATTCGTACCAAATGCGGTATTTGCCGCCATCTTTCAGCAGCGTCGAATAGCCGCCGGTCAGGATGCCGTCGCTCGGTACGTCGGGTTTCAGCGCGGGTTCCGTCGGCAGGATAGGAGGGTATACGGCCAGCTTCACACCGTAGGGCATCATGTTGGGCCGGTTCCGGCTGGTCTGCTGCTGGGTGAACGTGAACGCCAGGCCGTAGCCCGCTTCGACAAAATGCCAGTCGATGAAAACCTGCTTGTGGGAGCCGAACTCGATGGGGAGGATGCGGATTCCGGGCCGCGGCGTTTGCGCCGCCGCCAGTGAAGCGAGGGAAGAACACAGAAAATGACGGCGATTCATCAACCGCCAGCTTACAGCACTTCGTCCGTCTTATCCTGAAAGCATACGCCCGATGAACCGAACCTGGTTACTCGCGACGAGTCTGATTCTGGGAGCGTGCCACGTGTCCGAGACAAAGAAGAAAGAGGCGGCGCCGCTGCCGCCGGCCGAGACCGTCACTTTGGTCGAATTCACCGACAAGGGCGAACGCCTGCGATCGGTCTCGACGCATACTGTGGTCAAGTCGGAAGACGAATGGGAGCGGGGTCTGTCGCCGCTGGCCTTTTCCATTTTGCGGCATCACGGTACCGAACTTGCCTTCACGGGCAAATACCACAAGTCCAAGGATCTCGGCCTGTATCGATGCGCGGGGTGCGGCAATGCCCTGTTCCACTCCGGCCAGAAGTTCGACTCGCGAACCGGCTGGCCCAGTTTTTGGGCGCCGGTGGCGGAGGAGAACATCAAGGTGTCCACCGATACGAGCTACGGCATGTCGCGCGACGAAGTGCTGTGCCGGAAATGCAATGGCCATCTGGGCCACGTCTTCCCCGATGGTCCCGAGCCCACTGGACTTCGCTACTGCATGAACTCGGCCGCGCTGCGATTCGTGAAGTCGACCGAATAGCCTGTCACTCCACTCATATCGAGCAGCGGGGGCACCGGTGGAATCGGCCGCCGGAGCGCCGGTGAGGCGTCTACGGAATCCGTACGACGACCAACCCAACCTGACGGCCGCGAGCGTCGTGGCCGATGGCGGCGACCGTATTGGCCTTCGCGTTCGGCGCCAGCAGTCGCGTGGGCGTCTGGGTCTGTCCCGGCGTCTGTGGCGGCGGCCCGATGAAGGCCACCCCTTCCGGATTCCTGACGATGGACAAATCGCCGGTGGCGAAGTCGTAGATCAGCAGTTCGGCCCCGGCGTTGTTCTGACGGATTCCACGCAGGACGAGCCTTCTCGATGCCAGGAAGATCGTCGCGTCCGCCATGGTGGCGTAGCCTTCGGGCACAGGGATATGGCGGGCTTCGGCCCTGTCCAGGTCGAAGAGGACGAGTCCATTGTCCCCGGGTTGGCGGTTGGTACCTTGGGCAATCAAAAGGTTCAGTTGAGGCACGGGCTGCGGGTTACTGAAGGCCGCCACGGTGGATGGCAGGTCGATGCGGAAGGAGGAATTGCTAACGCCGTCGAAGACATACAGGGTGTCGGCCCGTGCCTGCGGCAGCGCGCCCGTGTTGGCTCCGTACAGGAAATCATTGATCTCGCTCGATGAACCAGGCAGGGCGCTGAATTGGCCCTCGCCCTGAACCGGAGTGTAGTGGAACTCCTGAGTCGCGGGATTGAACTGGATGAATCCGAACGCCGGGCATGGGTTTTTGAAGGCGGTGTCGCCCGAGGTACTTCCGAACAGCGTGAGCACGTTCGAGAGTTCAAGACTGATCAGCCGGATCTGCGGCGTGCACGCCGCGGCGAAGATCCCGCCGGGAAATTCGATCGCCTTAGAATCCTCACTTGCGGTCGAGAACGCCAGGAATCCGTGTTTCGAGTTATCCGCGTGGCGGCCCAGCAGGTACAGGAGGCGTCGCGGCTGTTCGTAGTAGAAGGTCACGCGGGACGCGTTGGGGAGCGTCACGCCGGGCGGCAGTTGAATGCCTCCACCTCCTGGGCCACCCCCGGGAAGGCCGCCGCCGCCCGGCAATCCTCCGCCAGGGGCTGCTAAGGGGGCGATGATGGGCTGCCACCCGGAAGGCATGTCCTGCTGAAAGACGATGTCGCCCGTGGGTGTCACCACAGCGAACTTGAATCGCGTCGGGTTGTCCAGGTTGTCGGCGGCCACAATCGCAATTCGATTGGGAGCCGCCTGGACCCTCAGCAGGATCCGGGTGAGACCGTCGATATCGACGGTGAGGGCGGCCAGCCCGCCGGGAGGGCCCCCGCCAGGGACCGTGCCTCCTCCTCCGCCAACCTGCCTGATCGGGTCACGCACCTCCCCGGTTTCCGGATCAATGGGCACCACCGACGGCGGCGTTCCGGGAAGTTGAGCGGCCAGCGTACCACCAAGGGCCACCAGCGACACAGCTGGTTCCGGCAGAGCTACCGTCATGGGATCGGACTTGCCCGGTCGGAAGAGAACGACGCTTTTGGCGACAGGCTGTCCCTGTGAAGGGTCGCCCTCGACGGGATCGCTCAGCGACCCGACGACGGACGACTCTTGTACCACGATGGCAGGGGTGAGCGCATTGCGGTTGGCGGCGACTAGGCAATCCACGCTGGAAGTGGTGGTGGCGCTGAGGTCGACCAAGGCAGCCCGATAACAGCCATTGGCGCCCCGAGGCGCGCTCAACAGCACGTAGTTGCCATTCAGATCCGACGAAGTGATCGCCTGCACCTGGCGGAGAGAATCCGGCAGTGGAGCGTACTGCACCTCGGGAGTCGTCATGGAGCCATAGGTGACGAGATTCGCGGCGCGGACGGCAGCGACTGGCCCTGTGCCCGCCACACCGACGGTAATCACGTCGCCCGGCCGGGCGCCAGCGGGCACGGTCGCGATGACTTCATACTCGCCGCCGCGCACAGAGGAGTAGGTTGTGACGGCAGCGGCCTTCAATCCTCCGATATGCACGACCACGGGCTGGACCGGGACTTCCCCCGAGCCGAGCGCGCCCGTATCTACGAGGGGCTCGGTGGGGCCCAGTCCACTGGTTCGCAGAGTCAGTTTGTCGCCATCGGTTGCGCCCGCCTCTCCAAAGCCGCTATCGCGGTTCGAGCGCACGGAGGGCTCGAGAGCGGTGATCTGCACGCGTGCCGGCCGGCTGCGTCTCTCGCCCCGTTGTACGGTCACGGTGCCGAATCCCAGCGGGGCGTCCCACGGAACCTGGGCCACGATTCGCGAGGGGGACGCCGAAACGATGGGCGCGGCGGCATCGTTGATGAAGACCTGAAGCGGCGGATCGCCGAGTTGTGTCGGCAGCGGGGAGGACGATGCGATGAACGGCTCCGCCGGACCGAGATTCAGACCTTGTACTTCGACCAGCCCGCCTCGTCCGACGATCGAAGGCGCGGGTCGCCGTGTCAATGCGTTCACGACGCCGCGGGGTGTGACCACAGGAGCGGTCGGGACCTGCGCCCATCCCGAGGCGAGGAACAACAGCAGCCACACGAATCCTGCGCGCATGTTTCCAGTCTGAACCCAAACGCGGCCAATGTGTTGCGGAATTTAACAATTAACCCGAGTCCAATGCCGGGCCGTTCGCTCAAATCATGCCACTGGCAGCCTTTAAGCCCATAACTGATCGTGTTTCGACGAACGCTCGAGAGGCTGCAGGACCCATTTGTCGCCGACGGCCCTTTTAAGAAGTCTTTTTTGCACGCTTGGCGGGTCGTGTAGCTGATCTCAGCAGCCGCGTGGTCGACCGGCGGCTGTCACGGACGAGATCCAGGATGTCCTTACGAGAGAGTCCGCTGGCTACCCCGGGCACATCGAGCGGGGAGACGGGCGCTACATTGGGGCTAATCACG
>JBJXGR010000051.1:0-8865 GCA_046160045.1 Bryobacteraceae bacterium | reverse complement strand
GACACACCCTGCCTTCGCAGGGTGGTGTTACGGGAGAATCAGTTTCGACGGACTACGCAACCGTCAAAAACTCTTGGTAATTGGATACTAGTTTCCGCCGGATTCGAAGTCAAGAGGAATTCCTCGGCTCTCTGTTTTGGCCGTAAGCGTAAGACCTATCGGAGCTTGAAGATTCCACATGTTTTCCACACGCTGTTGAAAAGAGGACAACCGGGTCCTTTTGCCGGGCTCGATTCAAATCTAAGGTACAGATCCGGGATGGTTTACCGATCGCTGAGATGGAGCGTAATCATCGCGTCTTCGGCTTGTCGGCCGAAGCGCAACAAACTACGGATTCCTCCGAAGGCAAGTCCTGACACCAACGAGAAGCCCAGCAGGATGCCGATGAGAATGAAGATGTTAACGATGAGATCGCCAACGTTGTCGCGGCGTGTTGGCGGGCGCTCGGCCCAAGTGATTTGCCCCTGGAATCGGATTTTGGCCAGGAGCTTTTCAGCCTCATCGTGGTCCGGCGGGCTCAAAACCAGGGCGACGAGCGATCCGCTCCGCTTCACGATCACGTCAGGGAGCCTGCTAAGCTCAGCGATCCGCTCCCGGGCCAGTTGGGGGGTCGGATAAGAAAAAATACCAAGACGGAGTTCACCTTTGGGTGTCTGGTAGTTCCCGAACTGCGCCTCCGAGCCCAGATGAAACGCTGCCTGGGACGGTGAAATGCGAGGCTCGAAGGCCGCAAGCCCTTCAGGACCAATGACATAACGCCGACTGGAAGGCACTAGGCTCCCGGCCGGAAGGTAGGAAGCCAGAACCGGAGGGGGACCTCCCTCCAAGCGCGGAAAGCGGTCGGCCATCTGATCGAGTTCGTCCGGCGGGGGCCGAAGGCCATCGATGCGGATCAGATAGTTCCCCACGGCCGCAAACAGGCCGGCGGGAGGGAAATGAGCGAGAGTCCTGGCGGGGTCCGGAATCTGTGCGCCGGGCGGGGTCTGCCACTGGAAGACCGCAAAGGCCGCAGTCGAATCGTGAAGCCGCCAGGCAGTGAGAGTGAACGTACGGTCGGTGGTGAAGGGTTTCGGGGCTCCGGCCGGCTGGGGCGGGAGTTTGAACGGCGTGTACACCGCCTGTTCCGATTCAGCGAGGCCGTACTCATCCCAAACCTTGCGGTCGGTCAACGTCGGCTTGGAGACGGCGCCGCGGGCCGTGCCCGCCCAATACTCCGGCAGGATCGCGGCCGAGGCCAATGCCGAGCCGCAGAGAAAGAGAGCCAGATTACGCACCATGGCATTTCTTGTATTTCTTCCCGCTACCGCAGGGACAAGGATCGTTCCGGCCGACTTTGGCCCCGGCGATCACCTGCTGGGGAGTAGAGGACGAGCCGTCGCCGCCGACAAATTGGAGCTCGGCCATCTCCTTGTCTTTTTTGCGCTGGATGTTACGAGTGAGGTCCTCGAACGACTGAGCCGCCTTTTGCGAGACCACCGGCGCCGGAGCGATTTCCTCGGGCTCATCCTCCTCGTCGAACTCGTCAGGGAACGGGAGAGCCGGCGCTTCCCCGCGCACCGCCTGCAGGAAGAACAGATAGCGGACTGCCTCGTCCTCGGACCGCTCCATCATTCCCTGGAACAGCTCGAAGGACTCCTTCTTGTATTCGACCAGCGGGTCCTTCTGCGCGTAACCGCGGAGGCCGATCCCTTCCTTCAGGTGGTCCATCGACAACAGGTGGTCTTTCCACTGGTCGTCGATCACCTGCAGCATCACCATCCGCTCGGTGTGGCGCATCAGCTCGGAGCTGACAATGTCCTCCTTCTCCTGATACTTCCTCTCCAGCAGTTCGACAATCTCGTCCTCGATGTCGACGCGGCTCTTCATCCGCAGCGACCCGATGTCGATCTTGATGCCGAACTGGGTCAGAATATCGTTGCGGAGGTGCTCGAGATCGTAGTTGTCGGGGTGCGCCTGTTCCGGGCAGCGCATGTCGATGAACGAGCCCGCGATGTTGCGCACCATCTCGAAGATGCGCTCTTTCTGGTCGGCGCCTTCGAGCAGCTGGCGGCGCATCGTGTAGACGGCCTTGCGCTGCTTGTTCATCACGTCGTCGTACTCGAGCAGGTGTTTGCGCGCTTCGAAGTTCTGGGTTTCGACGGCCTTTTGCGCCGCGGCGATGCGCTTAGTGATCAGCTTCGACTCGATCGGCACATCCTCTTCCATGCCGAGCCGCAGCATGAGATTCTGCATCCGGTCTCCGCCAAAGATGCGGAGCAGGTCGTCCTGAAGCGAAAGGTAGAAGCGGGCGCTACCGGGATCGCCCTGGCGTCCGGAACGGCCGCGGAGCTGATTATCGATGCGCCGGGACTCGTGACGCTCGGTTCCGACGATATGCACGCCGCCGAGCCGGACTACCTCGTCGTGCTCCACGTCGCACACGGCTTTGTATTTCGAATACAGATCGTTCCAGCGCTCCTTGGGCACTCGAGAGTGAGTTCCGCTGCGCTGGAAGTAGTAGTACTGCTCGTCGCCAATGATGGACTCCGGCTCGCTGACAAGCGTTTCGGCGTACTTGTGTTTGAGGCACTCTTCCTGCGCCATGAAATCCGGATTGCCGCCGAGCAGGATGTCGGTGCCGCGGCCGGCCATGTTGGTCGAGACGGTAACGGCTCCCTTGCGTCCGGCTTGCGCGACGATGAACGCTTCCCGTTCGTGATTCTTGGCGTTCAGGACCTCGTGTTTCACACCCATGCGCTTGAGCGTGGCCGCCAGTTTCTCCGACTTCTCGACCGAGATCGTGCCGACCAGCACCGGCTGACCGGTCTCGCTGTATTTCTTGATCTCCTTGGCGGCGTTGCGGAACTTTTCCTCTTCGGTCCGGTAGACGACGTCCTGATGCTCCGCGCGCAGCAGCTTTCGGTTGGTGGGGATCACGACGACGTCGAGGTTGTAGATCTTCTGAAACTCGGCGGCTTCGGTGTCGGCGGTGCCGGTCATTCCAGCCAGCTTCTTATACATGCGGAAGTAGTTCTGGAAGCTGATGGTCGCCAGGGTCTGGGTTTCGCGTTCGATCTTGACGCCTTCCTTGGCTTCCACCGCCTGATGAAGCCCGTCGGACCAGCGGCGGCCGGGCATGAGCCGGCCCGTGAACTCGTCGACGATGATCACCTGGCCTTCTTTGACCACGTAATCCTTGTCGTTGTGATACAACACGTGGGCGCGCAGCGCCTGCTGGACGTGGTGATTGATCTCGATGTACTGCGGCTCGTAAAGGTTCGGGATGTTGAGCAGCTTTTCGATTTTGGTGACGCCCTGCTCGGTGAGAGCGACCGTGCGGTGCTTTTCATCGACGGTGTAGTCGCCCGTGGTCCACTTCTGGCCGGGTTCCTTGCCTTCGTGCACTTCGCCGCGTTCGAGTTTGGGAATGATGCGATTGATCTTGTAGTACTTGTCGGTGGACTCTTCGCTGGGACCGGAGATAATGAGCGGCGTGCGCGCCTCGTCGATCAGGATCGAGTCGACTTCGTCCACGATGGCGAAGTTGTGCTCGCGCTGCACGCAGTGCTCGAGCCGGAACTTCATGTTGTCGCGCAGATAATCGAAGCCGAACTCGTTGTTGGTTCCGTACGTGATGTCGCAGTGATACGCGTGCCGCCGCTCCTGGTCGTCCAGGTCGTGGACGATGGTGCCGACCGTGCAGCCGAGGAACTTATAGATCCGGCCCATCCACTCGGCGTCGCGACGCGCGAGGTAGTCGTTCACGGTAACGACGTGGACGCCCTTCCCGGCCAGCGAATTGAGATACACGGGCAGCGTGGCCACCAGCGTTTTTCCTTCGCCGGTCTTCATCTCGGCAATCTTGCCGCGATGCAGCACGGCTCCGCCGATCAGCTGCACGTCGAAGTGCCGCATGTTCACGGTACGCCGGCCGGCTTCCCGGCAGACGGCGAAGGCTTCCACCAGCAGGTCGTCGAGGCTGGCGCCCTGGGCGACCCGTTCCTTGAACTCGACGGTCTTCCCGGCCAACTCGGTATCCGAAAGAGCCTGCAGTCGAGGCTCCCACTCGTTGATGGCAGCCACGGTCGGGAGCAATCCTTTGACCTCCCGCTCGTGTTTGGTGCCAAAGATCCTGGCCAGAATGGCGTCAATCATAGTCAGTGGCGAAATGCCACTTCTTCCAGTTTACTCTAGTGTCCTGAGTTCCAATCCCGCTCGAGAGGCGGGACGGCGCAGGTCTGGCAGGAGAGTGGGTCTCCTCCCTGCCTCGGTGAGCGAAGCGTCGCGCGTGGAGTGCCCGACCGGACACGGCTCGCTGACGGTCGGGGCTCCGGAAATCGCGCTGTCCGGTTTGGTCAAGTTTGAGGGTAATCGGAGCACCACACCGCCACCGCTCGCTACGTTGGCGGCTCAGAAGGTGTGCGGAAACGAGTGCGAGCGCCAGCCCTCCCTTGCGGTCGGGCCTCTGATGCTGCGGGCCATCGCGAGTGGTGAAGGGTGTCGGCAACCCCGCGGCTTAATGCCGTGGGCTCGTTTGCACGCGACTTCAACGGCCGAGGAAAGACTCCAGAAACCGCAGCTCCATTTCCGCCGATTCGATCGCTTTTTCGGTTTGGGCCTTGTCGCCCGATTTGAAGGCGCTCTCCGCTTTGTCGATAAAGTAGCTCAGCCGCTTTTCCGCGGCGACCACCGCGCGCCGCGGGGCCAGGCCCTGACTGCGCTGCTCCTGTTGCAGCGTCTTCAGGCTTTCATGGACCGCGTCGGCCCTTGCTTCGATGCCCACCATGCGCTCTTCGAGATCCGCCGGAGCGTCCGTGATCGAGGGCCTGCGCACCGTCTCTCGCGCCGTAACCTTGTTCTGCGTGACGACAGGCTGAGTCTTTGTCACTTCCACGCGCGCCTGCCCGCCGGCCAGGTAGTAGCGCCCGACGACGTTGTCATAGGTGTACGGGTTCTGCTGCCGCCCGGAAGCCGTGTACACGTTCTCTTTCACCCGCTTGAAGATCTCCTCCAGGCTCAGCCCCGGCGTTTGCATCGAGGCAATCAGATGCTGGGTGAACAGGCCGTTGCTTCCCGCCGCATTGTCATCGGCCAGATTGCCGTCGCCGGTGGCAAAGGCGATTAGGGTTCCTTCCGCATCGGACGTCATCGCGTTGAGCCCGGACGCCCCGCCCCGTTTGCCGCGGTAGGGGTTGTTGCGGCATGCATCCAGGATCAGAACCCGTAACCGCGCGCCGGAGGCTTCCATCCTGTCGCGCACGCGGGAGGCCGGATAGGCATCGTACTTCACATCGGTTTCCGAAGCGGCCCGGAAATCCACCGGGATCAGGTAGTTCTCCTGCTGCACCTGCAGTCCGTGGCCGGCGAAGTAGAACAAGGCGAGGTCGCCCTTCTGCAACTGGTTGGCAAAGTGATCCACCAACTGGTCCATGTTCCGGCGGGGAACATCGTGCTCCTCGATGACCTCGAAGTCGAGTTTGCGGAGCAGCGCCGCCACGGCTCGGGCGTCGTTGCCCGGATTCTTGAGCGGCACTTGCGGATAGGCCGCGTTGCCAATGACCAGCGCCACGCGCCGCTGGATGTGAATGGGTTCGAAGACCAGTTCGCGGTCGTTTTGCTGGGCCAGGGCCAGGGACGATACCAGCAGGGCACCAACGAGAAGGTTTTTCATGGGAAGATCCTTCCGAAATCAGGCGCCGCGGGTCAGATCCGGCCCGCGCCATCGCCAACCTTGGGTTCACCCGAGCCGGCGAACTGCGCGACCGAAGAGGCCTCGTCCACTTCCGTAATCTGACACTCACCCACCTTCTCTACGACACGGCGGATGATCTGCCCGGTCGCCGGGTCTTTGATCTCCCGTGCGACGCGGTGAATTTCCAACCGGTCGCCGACCTTAACGCCGGCTTTGGCCCCGATGTTCAGAACCAGCGTGGCGCCGGAAACATCGGCGACCAGGCCTTCGACCCTGGAAACCGTGGGGCGTACCCGATCCGCGTTTGAATCCAATTGGCGAGCCATTGTCTGGACGGCTTGCGTGGTGGCTTCGCCGATGATGGTTCCGGCAAAGTTGCCGCTGGTCATATCATATTCACCGCCACCAAGATTGAGCGAATGACCGCCGGAACCGAGCAGGGAGGTGCCCGAGCGCGTGGATTCGCCCTTCCCTGTGGCGACGGCCAGGATCTCGGCGGTCTCGACGTTCACGATGCGGGCGCTGATCCCGACCACCGCCTTGGATTCGCGGACGCCTACACGGCCGATTCCGTATTTGCTTCCCAGATTGCCGAAGCCCCCTACGCTGGACTGTTTGTCGTCACGGCCGAATTGCGTGATGCTGCCCATGATGACCGCTTCCACGCCGAGGATCCGGCCCAGTTTGGCGGCGGTGGAGGCATCGACGCGGTCGCTGTTCGACAGGTTCTGCTCGGCCAGGATCTTCGAAATCGCCTTGCGTTCGATGACCGAGTATCGGCCGGACGTGACCAGCCGGTCCACCAAGAGGTCCGCGACCCCCTTGCCGATGTCGGTGTTGGAACCGAAAATGGCCGACACCCCGGAGTGCACCGTGGCGTAGTCAAAATCGAGAACCGCGACCCGCTTTTTGGATTCGGCGCCAAAGCTGCAGAAACCAAAGCTGAACATCAGAGCCAAACTCAAGGTGATTCGCATCATCTTCAACCTCTTCACTTCCAATAGCGTGCTATCCCCTCCCAACAGCTCACCAACGGCTGTCGCCGTCAGTCCATTTTCACACCTTTCCCGGCCGCCGATTGACGTTAGCAGACTTCGCCCGTGCCCGGTTGGAATGGATACTTCGCGAGCAGCGCCTCGGAGATCTCGACGATGCCCAAGCCCGGCGCCGTGGGTGGTTCGATCACTCCGTTGCGCAGGGTGGGCGGTTCCACGAGCAGATCGCGTTGGACCGAGACCGAATGCAGCAGGTGCTCCAGAATGATCGAGACGGGGCTGGCAAACGACAGGTGGATGCTCGCCGCCTGCCCCGGCCCGGCCGTTCCTCCGCAGTGCATCGCCAGGCGGAGGTTCCGCACCGCCAGGTCTTCGCCCACTTCACGGCACACCGTGATGCCGCCCGCGAACGTGACCTCCGGTTGGGCGACATCCAGGCTGCCGAGGTCGAAATAGTTGCGGAACTCGTGTACTCCCGACAGACTCTCGCCACCGGCGATGGGCACTTTCCCCTGGCGGCGCAGCACCGCGTAGCCCTTGGGGTCCGTATACGGCAGCGGCTCCTCGAAGAACAGCAACCCGTAGGGGGCGACGGCCTCGCACACGCGCAGGGCGTCCGATACCGAGTAGGGGTTCGGGATGCCGCCCTGGTGTCCGTCGAGGATGATGTCGATCTCAGGTCCGACCGCATTGCGCGCGGCTTCGCACTTTTCGCCTTCCTGTTCGCCCAGGCGCGCGGTCGGCGCCGGCAGCACCTTCCATTCTTTCGGCATCTCGGGCGGGCCTTCCTGCACGTAATAACCGGTAGCGAATTTCAACGCGCGATAACCCCGTTCCACGTAGTACTTGCACTTGGCCACGTTCTCCGCGACCGGCCACAGCGCCGGGCCGCCGGAACAATAGAGCGGGAGACTCGAGCGCGCCAGCCCTCCCAGCAATTGATACACGGGCACACCGGCGGCTTTGCCTTTCAGGTCCCAGAGGGCCATGTCGATGGCGCTGATCACGCTGATGCCCGCTCCAGTGCGACCCCAGTACACCGAGGCCGTGTACAGGCGCTCGAACAGCGCGCGGATGGCCGTAGGGTCGCGGCCAATGAGCAGGGGCTTATAGAAATCCACCAGCGCCGGCACCGATTCCGGGGCGAAGTAGCCCATGATGGTTTCACCCACGCCGGAGAGTCCGGCGTCGGTGCGGATCTCGACCAGCGCGGTGCTGTGGAGTTGAACCGGAAAGTAAGGATCGTCGGCCCAGCGAGCCGTCAGAAGATGAGTGCGGACGTCGGTAATCTTCATTGCACTGCCATTCTATACGGCCCGCCCGGAGAACCGGTTCGCCAACACGGGAAGGGTCCCGTTCGCTTCCATAACCTAAACTTTAGTGAGACAATTTTCGTGTGCCTTCTGTGCAGGCGGCCGAAGCGGTCGGCTGGTGGCTAAGGCCGCTTGAGCCTCAGGATCTGATCGGCGGGCGAACAGGACGTGGCACAGAACCGTTGCGCCACTCGGAAGACCTGGTGGGACAAGGCAGGAGGAAGTGTTACCATGGACTACGAATTTCGGATCCATCTACTGGAGACCGAGACGGCCCACCTAAAGGAGATGCTGCAGATTGCGCGCGAGCGGCAGGATACGGCGGACAATCGCCTGGACCGGCTGCAGTCGATCACGCTGAACGCGGCCAATACGGTCGACAAGCTGGCGGCTACGGTAGACGTCCTTGCGGGGAAGATGGACGCACTCGTCGAGGCGCTGTTGCGGCAGCATTCGAATGGGCATTGAGAGCGCGGCCGCCGCACGGTGAGACGGCTGGAAAGGCCTTGAGGCTCAGGACGCGAGGTGTGAGCGCCGTGAGGAACTTCGCGTCTTGGTGACGAGCAGTTTCGCCGAGAGCTACAACAATCGCCCATTCAGCCACACTCAGACTTTCTGAGCTATACTAAAATACTGAATTAGAAGCAGAGTTGGGCCGCGCACCTCCACGCGTGTGCCTGTACGAGAAGAACACAAATGCCAAAGCGTACATTTCAGCCAAATAACCGGAGGCGCGCGAAGACCCATGGATTTCGAGTCCGGATGCGGACCGCGGACGGCCGCGCTGTGATCTCCCGCCGCCGCGCCCGCGGCCGCAAGCGTTTGACCGTCAGCGACGAGAGGTAGAGAATCGCCGGTTTCCCGAAAAGCGTCCGCATCCTCCGAT
>JBJXGR010000050.1:0-3597 GCA_046160045.1 Bryobacteraceae bacterium | reverse complement strand
GAGGTTGTCGACGCGGGCGGCGGCGCGGATGGCTTCGGTGAGACTGCCCGTCTTGGACCGTTCGAAGAGGAGAAGGATCTCGTCGGAGTAATCGTCGAAATCCTCGCGGATGCGGCGCACGGAATCGTGGGTGTAGGAATCGGGAAGGTGATTGAGTTTATGGCGATAGACGGCGAGGTGTGACATTCCGAAATGAGCGGCGATGGAGCGATAGGGACGTTCGTCGAGGATTGCGGCATCAATTTCGTCGCGTTTCGGGTGGATGCACACGGTACAAGGACGCATAAATCTGTCTCTCGATCTCACTGTCGCACGGAGAATCAAGCGTCAAGAGCCTGCGGCAAGGTGTGGCTTTTGAATAACTCGTGGAAAGTCAAAAAGATGATAGACGAAAAATAAATATGAAAGTGTTGTGAACGAACAATCGGGGCTTTTCGAAGGGGCTGGACGCCGGATGCGGAATGGGGATCTAACTAACAGCAGGTCAATATGATGTGGACAAAGGACGGGCGGAAGGAAATTTATTCGATTTATGGGAGCAGATCGGAAACAAGGTCGAATTCGCATGGCCAAATCGCATTTCCTCACTACCGGCAACACCAATCACTTCCCGAAGCAGTGGAACGACGCCGAATGCGTAACTCCTGCCGCGTTTCTACCCGTCCGGCAGGCCGATCCGTCCCAATCCCCGGTATCGTCCCCTGTGCTCGTCGGCCACGTCTGTAGATCAGGCCACCTGCCTCGCACCCGCCTCCCGATCGGGCTTCCACCGCAGTAACCAGCGTTCCAGGCGGTCGACTCCGGCGCTGACAAGAAGCACTACCGCGGCCAGAATGGTCATCCCGGCGAAGACCCCGGTCGTGTCGAACACACCCTCCGCCTGCGCGATCATGTAGCCGATCCCTCGCGACGCCCCCAGGTACTCGCCCACCACGACCGCGATGATGGCAAAGCCGATACTGATGTGCAGGCTCGAGAAGATCCACGTGAGCGCGCTCGGAATCAGGACGTGCCTTATGATCTGACGTTCGGTCGCGCCCAGCATGCGGGCATTGTTCAGCAGCACGCTGTCCACCTCTCGGACACCTTGGTACGTGTTGAAGAACACGATAAAGAACACGACCGTAACCCCCAGCGCCACTTTGGACCAGATGCCAAGTCCGAACCACAGCAGGAAGATCGGCGCCAGGACTACGCGCGGTAAGGCGTTCGCGATTCGAATGTAGGGATCGAACAGCGCCGCCAGAAACCGGTTCCGCGCCAGCAGGAATCCGAGGATCACGCCTAAAAGCACGCCGATCCCGAACGACAGCGCGGCCTCGGTGATGGTCGTCGCCAGGTGCGCCCAAACGGAGCCGGTTGCGAACATCTTCCACACACGCTCCGCCACGTCGCTCGGGCGGCTGAAGAAGAACCGGTCCATCCAGCCTTTGGTGACTCCGACCTGCCACACCAGGAGCAGCGTCGCCCCCAGCAGGATTTGCCATGCCAGCATGGGCACATTAAGCTTCTTTGCCGTTGCGTTCATAGCTCCTCAGGACTTCCTTTCTGAGATCGCTCCAAATGGAGCGGTAGAGTTCGCTGAAACGAGGCTCCGTCTTGATGTCGATCAGGTTCCGTGGGCGAGGCAGGTCCACTGCATAGGTTCCGACGATGGTGCTGCCTGGTCCGGCGGCAAGCACCACCACTTGATCGGAAAGGGAAATCGCCTCTTCCAGGTCGTGGGTCACGAACATCACCGTTTCCCCTGATGACGCCCACAGCGCGAGGATCTCCGATTCCATGCGCTGGCGCGTGTGAACATCCAGGGCGCCGAAGGGTTCGTCCATCAGGACGATGTCGGGCTCGACGATCCAGCCCTGCGCCATCGCGGCCCGCTTGCGCATGCCGCCGCTCAGTTGATAAGGGTAGCTGTCGGCAAATCCGCTCAGCCCGACCCGGTCCACCCACTCCAGCGCCAGTTCCCGGGCCTCCTTCGAATCGCGTCCGCGCAGATCGAGCCCCAGCGCGATGTTGTCGGCGACGGTTTTCCACGGCAGCAGGGCATCCTGCTGGAACATGTACGAGGCGCGCCGGTTGATGCCCTGGAGACGTTCGCCGAAGATGTCGACGGTGCCTTCGCTCGGCTCCATCAACCCGGCGGTCATGTTGAGGATCGTCGATTTTCCACACCCGCTCGGCCCCACAATGGAGACGAATGAGCCTTTGGCGACATCCATGTTGATGTTCTGCACGGCGGTGTAGCGCTCGCCCGAGGGCGTATAGAAACGCCGCGCGACGTTCCGCAGCCTTACGGAAATCCGGCAGTCTTCGTTGTCCAAACCCCTCCTCCTGTCCGTTATGGCCACTCGAGTCGCGCCCGAACCGCAGCCCATGAGTTTGGCCCTCTCGCACCGGTGGCGCGAGCTTCAGTTCGCAGCGGAACTTCAGTTCCGCAACCACGGCGAAGCCGTGGCTTTGCAGGCCGCGGTTCATATGCGGCGACCTCGGCCGGCTACTCGGGCATCGGCCCTCCAGCCTCCCTCACGCCCGCCCATCCGCCCTGCTCTTCACCGGATGCCGTCCCAACCCGGCTACAATAGCGCCCACACCCGAGAGCCGCGCCGGAACTGCGGCTGGGTGGCCGCGGACCAAAGCCGCTTCATTCCGCCTCCAAAAACTCGTTGGTCCAGGTGGACCCGAGGTCGATGGACTTTGCGGTTTCCAACGACGCCGCTACCACACGCTGGACCGCCTCCGGACCCCCAGGCGGAAATCGTCCATCCTTCGAAAGAAGACCGATTGCCAGGCGAAGGTGCTCCAAGTCGAGCGTTCGATCCTCGCTCCGAAGCCTCGTGGGGATCCGCTCGATGACTTCTTCGGCTGAGTGTTCCCCAATCCAGCGCAATGTCCGCCGCATCGCGCGCGCCAACGCGCGGGCTTTGCCAGGATTCCCCGAAATCCACTGTGCCGTCGCCAGAAGTCCGCCCCCCGCGGGGAACGCTTCCACACCAAACAGCGCTTTCGATTGCTCGCGCGAGCGCGCGTCGAGGAGGATACGAAGTCCTGGCGCCCGTGTCTTCAACAGAGCTAGATTAGACCCGGCGATCATGGCGGCGTCCACCTTGCCATGCTGGATCGCCGCCACCGACGACGCCGCCACGCCAGTCGCTGCAAGCTGGACCTCGGAGAGCGACAATCCCGATCGTTGCAGGTAGTAGGCCAGCATACGGTGATGCAAACCGCCGAAGCTCGCAACGCCGATGGTGGCTCCCTTCAAGTCCGCGATTCGACGAATGCGATCGGCCTTCGCTGGAGCGGCCACCAGGAGTGCGAGGGCGGCTTCATGGGTATTGAAGAACGCCTTCAACGGACGGCCCTGAGCCGCCATCAGGATCGCCATCAGCAGACCATCGGTGGAAACATCGGCGGAACCGGCCACCAGCGATTCCATGATTTTGGGGCCGGCCGTCAGCTCTTCGGTGGCGACGGCGACATCCTCGTCGCGAAAATGGCCGAGTTCCTGCGCGAGATAGAACGGAAACGCGTCGAGGATTGGATAGGTGATGACCCTGACCGTCTCGTTCGAGGTCCTCGCACAGCCGGCCAGAAGCAACA
>JBJXGR010000049.1:0-23538 GCA_046160045.1 Bryobacteraceae bacterium | reverse complement strand
CCGGCCAGCAGGATGGCGGCCCCCTGGCCTTGCGGCTGATTCAGGATGAAGTCGGGCTTCGGGTTGCCGTTCGCGTCGTACCGCCAGTCGTTGAAAAGCTGCTTGTCCAGACCTTCCTTCGAGGTGGTCTTGAGGAACCGCGCCGGGATGATCTGATCAGTGTCCACGTTGGCGATCGGCAGCGGGACGATGCGGCTGGAGAAATTCGTGAAAGGCTTCATAGGAATGCTCCCTTACATCAACGTGCGGACATCGGTGACAACGCCAGTGAGCGCCGAGGCTGCGGCGGTGAGTGGGCTAGCCAGGAACGTCCGTCCGCCCTTGCCCTGCCGTCCTTCGAAGTTACGATTGCTGGTCGAGACGCTGTACTCTCCCGGCTGCAACTGATCGCCGTTCATGGCGATGCACATCGAGCAGCCCGGCTCCCGCCATTCGCAACCGGCGTCGCGGAAGAGTTGCGGCAACCCCTCGGCCTCGGCCTGCTTCTTGATTTCCTGCGAACCGGGGACCACCAGGACGCGCACCTTCGGGTTCACCTTGCGGCCCTTCAGCAGGCCGGCGGCGATCCGCAGGTCGCTCATGCGGGAATTGGTGCAGCTTCCGATGAAGACGACGTTGACGGGCTGTCCAGTGAGCGGCTTGCCCCCCTCCAAACCCATGTACTTGAGCGCCTTGACCAGCGAATCCCGTTCCAGCGGATCGCTGAGGGAGTCCGGCGTGGGGATCATACCGTCGATCGGGATGCCCATGCCGGGATTGGTGCCGAAGGTAATCATCGGCGTCAGTTGGTTCGCGTCGATGGCGATCTCCTTGTCGTACGTTGCGCCGTCGTCGGTGGGCAACTGCTTCCAGCGCGCGAGCGCGGCGTCCCACTCCGAGCCTTTGGGCGCGTAGGCGCGGCCGGCCAAGTACTGATAAGTCTTGTCGTCGGGGGCGATCAGTCCAGCGCGGGCGCCCCCCTCGATCGACATGTTGCAGACGGTCATGCGCTCCTCCATCGAGAGCGCACGGATCGCCGAGCCACAGAACTCGAACACGCTTGCCGTGCCGCCGCCGACGCCGATCTTTGCGATCAGGGCCAGAATGATGTCCTTCGCCGACACGCCGGCGCGGAGTGTGCCATCCACCTGGACCTTGAAGGACTGCGACCTCCGCTGCAGAAGGCATTGCGAGGCCAGCACCATCTCGACCTCGCTGGTGCCGATGCCGAACGCCAGCGCGCCGAAGGCTCCGTGCGTCGCGGTGTGACTGTCGCCGCACACCACCGTCATTCCCGGCTGGGTCAACCCGAGTTCCGGTCCGATGACGTGCACGATCCCCTGCCGCTTGCCGTGGATGCCCTCGCACGGGATGCCGAACTCGCGGCAGTTGGTCTCCAGTTGATCCAGCTGCTTCTTGGCGATCTCGTCGAGGATCGGCAGGGACCGATCGTGGGTGGGGATGCTGTGGTCCGCGGTGGCGAAGGTCAAATCCGGCCGGCGGACTCGCAGACCGCGTTCGCGAAGGCCTTGAAACGCCTGCGGGGAGGTTACTTCGTGCACCAGGTGAAGGTCGATGAAGATGATGCTGGGCGCAGCGGGCTGCTCGTGCACGACGTGCGAATCCCAGACTTTCTCAATAATCGTTCGAGGCATCGTTGGTTCCATCAAATGGCCGTGCACACCGCCGCGCCGACCTCTTCGGTGGTGGCCGGCGGGCCCGTGGGTTTCAAGTCGGCCGTCACGCGGCCGCTGTTCAATACCGTTTCCATCGCACTGTAGATCGCATCGGCTTCCATCTTGAGCCCGAAGCTATACTCCAGCATAGCGGCTACCGAGCCGATGGCCCCGAGCGGGTTGGCTTTGTTTTGCCCGGCGATGTCGGGCGCCGAGCCGTGCACCGGCTCATACAGTCCGACGAATGCGCCGGAGGGCTTCCGGTCGCCGATCGAGGCCGACGGCAGCATGCCGATGGAGCCGGCGATCACTGCGCCCTCGTCGCTCAGGATATCGCCGAACATATTCTCCATCACGACGACGTCGAACTGCTTCGGCCGCAGGATCAACTGCATCGCGCAGTTGTCGACCAGGATGTGTTCGAGTTCCACATCCGGGAATTCGGCGCCGACCTCGACCGCGACCCTGCGCCACAACTGCGAGGTCTCGAGGACGTTCGACTTATCAACCGACGTCACTTTCTTGCGGCGGTTGCGCGCCAGGTTGAAGGCCATGCGCAGAATGCGCTGGATCTCCGCGCGTGTGTAGACCATGGTGTTGAAGCCGCGCTCCGTCAGCCCCTCGCCTTCAATGCCTCGCGGCGTGCCGTAGTAGATGCCGCCGTTGAGTTCGCGCACGATGATCAGGTCGGCGCCGTCCACCAGGTGGTTCTTGAGCGGGGACGAATCGAGCAGGGCCTTGTAGGAGCGCACCGGGCGGAGGTTGGCATAGACGCCCAGCGTTTTGCGGATCCCCAGCAGGCCGCGCTCCGGGCGCAACTGCGGGGCGACGTTATCGAACTCCGGAAGCCCGACCGCGCCCAGCAGCGTGGCGTCGCATTGGTGCGCCAGCGCTTCCGTCTCGGGCGGCATCGGCACGCCCGTCTTGTGGATCGCGATCCCGCCGAGAAGTCCTTCTTTGAGGGTGACGCTGTGATTCCACTTCCGGGCGACGTGCTCGAGCACGCGGACCCCTTGAGCGGTCACTTCCGTGCCAATCCCGTCGCCGGGCAGAACAAGAATGTTTAGTTGCATAGAGCTTTCTGAGGCCCGACCGCCAGGGAGGGCTTCCGGGCCCTCGTTGGAGCGCAAGCCCTTCCTTGAGGTCGGGTAGCGCAAGCCCTCCCTTGCCGTCGGGGCAGAAGCCCTTCCTTGCGGTCGGATAGTGCGAGCCCTCCCTTGCGGTCGGGTAGTGCAAGCCCTCCCTTGCGGTCGGGTAGCGCAAGCCTCCCTTGCGGTCGGGTAGCGTAAGCCCTCCCTTGCGGTCGGGTAGCGCAAGCCCTCCCTTGCGGTCGGGTAGCGCAAGCCCTCCCTTGCGGTCGGGCCTCGGAAGGGCGGTCGGGCCTCGGAAGGACCAGGGGAAGCGCAGCACTAGTCCGCGGCCGCCGAGCGCGCTCCCACCGTCTCTTCGATCAGGGCCAGGATCTCCCGGTCGAGCAGTCCCTTCTTGCGGTCTGCGGCTGCCGTGAACCGCTCGTACACCAGGTTCAGCTCTTCGCGGCTCAACTGGAAACCCAGATCCTCGCAGCGGTTGTTCAGGGCATGGCGGCCACTGTGCTTGCCCAGGACCAGTTTGCCTTCAGGAACCCCTACCGACTTCGGATCGATGATCTCGTATGTGCTCTTTTCCTTGAGGTAGCCGTCCTGATGGATGCCGGCTTCGTGGGCGAACGCGTTGGAGCCGACGATCGCCTTGTTGGGCTGCGGCCCGAACGAGATCATCGAGGTCAGCAACTGGCTTGCGCTGAACAGTTCCTCGGTCTTAATGGCCGTGTGGAACGGCAGTCGATCGTTGCGAACCTTCATCGCCATGACCACTTCTTCGAGCGAGCAGTTGCCGGCGCGCTCGCCGATCCCGTTGATCGTGCACTCGATCTGGCGGGCTCCCGCCTTCACCGCCGCGAGCGAATTGGCTACGGCGAGGCCCAGATCGTCATGGCAATGCACGCTGACGACGGCTTTATCCCCCAACGCCCTGACCACCCGACCGATCAACTCGGCATATTCATCCGGGGTCGAGTAGCCGACGGTGTCGGGAATGTTCACCGTCTGCGCGCCGGCCGCCACCACGGCAAGCGAGATTTCTTCGAGATAGTCCCAATCGGTGCGCGCGCCGTCCTCGGCCGAAAACTCGACATCGTCGACATGCTGGCGCGCCAATTGCACCGCCATCACCGCCTCGTCGAGCACCTGCTGCCGCGACTTCTTCAGCTTGTACTTCAAGTGGATATCGCTGGTCGCGATGAACGTATGGATGCGGGGGCGCCGGGCCTTTTCGAGCGATCGGGCGGCGCGTTCCACGTCCAGTGTGCAGGAACGCGCCAAGGCGGCGACGCGGGCTTCCGGAAACTCTCGAGCCACCCGGTCCACAGCCTGGAAGTCACCCTCGGAGGCGATGGGAAAACCCGCCTCCAGCAGGTCGACGTTCAACTCCACCAGCTTTCTGGCCATGGCCAGTTTCTCGTCCACCGCCATGCTACAGCCGGGCGATTGCTCGCCATCTCGCAGCGTCGTGTCGAAAATGAATACGCGGTTGCTCATCATGCTCGATCCTCTCCAGTCGCCCCTGCCATCAGGGCCCTGGAACCCCCCTATTATCGCGGTCCCGGTTAGATTTGCCAAATTAATAATATTCTAAGGTTGTATAATCGTTTGTTATGGAGCTTTACCCACTTCAGGTCTTCCTGACCGTCGCCACGGAACGGAGTTTCTCCCGGGCAGGCGAGAAGCTGCTGCGAACACAGCCCGCCGTTTCGTTGGCTATCCAACGCCTGGAGAGCGAGTTAGGGGAGAAGCTGATCGACCGGTCGGGCAAAGAGATGGTCCTGACGGACGCTGGACATACGGTGGTTGAGTACGCCCGCCGTTTTGAGAATCTGCGCGTGGAGATGGAAAATTCGCTGCGGGAGCTGCATGACAAGTCGGCGGGAATGCTGCAGATCGGCGCCAACGAGTCGACCACCCTTTACCTTCTGCGCCACATCCGGAAGTTCCGCGAACTGTACCCGAAAGTGAAAGTCCGGGTGCAGAGAAGCCTTTCCAGCAAAATCCCGAGCGAACTGATCGACGGCAACCTGGAATTGGGCGTCATCAGCTACGACCCCGGCGACGCGCGCCTGGAATCGCGTGTGATCTACACCGACGCTCTGGCATTTGTGGTTGCACCACAGCACCGATTGGCGGAGCTGGACTCGGTCTCGATCACCGAACTGGGGGCCGAGACCTTTATCGCCCACAACGTCATGTCACCGTACCGGGAGGTGGTTCTGCGGGAATTCCAGCATTACAAAGTGCAGTTGCCCATCTCCGTCGAGATGCCGACCATCGAGACGATCCGCAAACTCGTGCAGGCAAACCAGGGGGTGGCGTTCCTGCCGAGGATGTGTGTACAGCAGGAACTCGAGCAGCGAACCCTGAAGGAAGTGAGGGTCCTGGAGTTGGCGGTGGAGCGCAAGATCCGGCTGGTCTATCCGGCCAAACGGGTACTGAGTTACGCGGCGCGGGCGTTTCTGGAATTGCTGGCGGCAGGTCAGCCGGAGACGCCCGCCAATTGATGCAACTCGCCGACGACCCGCGCCAGTTCCTGAGAAAGAGGTCCCGGCCCTCGACGGCCGAAGACGTTCCTCAGTTCACGGTAATACCAAAGGGTCTCGTCGCGTCCGCCGTTGAAGCGGGCCCAGATCGAATCACCGTGCAGCCTGTGGTCGAAGACCAGGGACCGGGCGTTGTGCACCTTGTCGGCGCACGAGACCAGCAGCACGGAGGGACTGGCCTCTTCCAGGTGGTGCAAGTACTTTTCCTTGCGCGGCCGCCAGGTAGGTTTGGGATTCGTGACTGCGTCGGTGCAGCCATCGACAATCGCGGCCACGGCATCGCCGAAACGCCGCCTGATGGCGTCGAGAATGGGCGTACCGCCCTGGTCTTCGACGGCGTCGTGCAGAAGGGCGGCGATGGCCTCATCCTCGGAGCCTCCCTGTTCCAGGACGAGAGCGGAAACCGCCATCAGGTGGGCGAAATACGGAATTCGACCGCCCTTGCGGAGTTGTGCGGAGTGCAGTTCAGCTGCGTACAGAAGCGCCTCGCGGAAACGCGGCGAGAGGACCATGTTTGAGTCTACCGCTTCCGGGCAAATCCGCGCTGTCCGAGCTGGATTCGCATGGCGGGCCCGGAGACATGGAACTTGTCCGCAAGCTCATCGCAGTCGGTGACGCCTTCCCGGACCAGGCGCTCGATCTGCCCGGGGGGCATCAGGAGTTCCGCCGCCAACCGGTTGGCTTCGCGTTCCTCCGCCAGAGGGAAGCTGCTGCGGAACCACGCGTCCTCGGTTACGCCATCGCCCACGCGGTCGAGATGAAGGAGAAAGTGGGCAATCTCGTGGGCGACCGTGAATCTCTTGCGCGCGTAGGGTTCGGCGGAGTTCACGAGAATGCTGTAGCCGGAGGCGCCGCCGTGCCGCCGGTCGCGCAACAGCTTTCCGGACACCCCCTTTTCGAGGAAGGGCGATTCCCAGACGGCGACGCCCAGCGACTCGGCCAGCGCCGTCACGTCGACCGGCACCAGGCTCTGCGCTTCCGCGATCAGCCGTTGGTTTCGGTTACGAGACCGCATCGGAACCATCCTTGTGCTCCGGGTAGGGCCTGCCCACTTCGGCGTCCGGACAGCCGGTCCGCTTGGAAAACGCGGAAACAAGGGCGAAATCCTGAAAAAGGCGGTCGCTCTCTTCCTCAAGGCGAGCCTTGACTTCCCGGCGGAGGTATTGTTGAAGTTCCTGACCGCTGACGAACTCACAGAGTGATTCGCGGACGGCCATTTCAGCGGACTTAACAGCTTCGTGCTTGATGCTGCGGAAACCCCAGGCGGCGGCTAAAGCGATTACGACCCCCAGGCTCGTAATGGCAATCGTCAGCACCGAGAGCACGATCGTTACCATCGATTCGTAGCTCACGGTCTTTCTGCCCTCAGGATACCAGACGATGTCAAGGGTTCCGGAGGGTTGGAGGCCTCCTGTACAATGGCTGTAGGTTTCTTCGTGCACCTGCCGCCATGTGGTCGCGCCGCCGCTTTGTCAAGACGCTAAGTGCTGGAGTTTTCAGCGCTTTTGATGCAATTTCAGCCCCTGAAAGGGGCCGTGTCAAGATCGCCGATATCCGCACCATGGTGGTCCAGGGACCCCGCTCATATTTATTTGTAAGTGTTGTGACTGACTCTGGCGTGGCAGGCATCGGAGAGGCTTACGGCAGTCCTGCCGTGGGGGTTCGGGAGGCCATCCAGGAGATCCGTAGTAACTTGATCGGCAAAGATCCTCTGGACATTGAAACCCTGTATGTGGGCCTCGGCGCCCGTACCGATGGGTCGGCCCACATGCTGCTTCGCGCGGTGAGCGGGGTCGAGATCGCCCTGTGGGATCTGGCGGGCAAGCTTCTGGGCGTGCCGGTGAGCACCCTGCTGGGAGGCCGCTTCCGGGATCGCGTCCGGATGTACCATGACGAGGGCCCGGCCGACCCCATGGATCGCTCCAGTTGCCGCGATTGGGCAGACCGCATGAAATCGAGCCCTGCCGGATGGACGGCCTTCAAGTTCGAGCCCGTCCGAGCCAAGCCCTCGATCGACAAAGTTCGCGACCCGTCGAACCGGCTGCTGACTTCGCGTGAACTTCGGGAGATTCGCAAGGGCTTCGAGAACTGCCGCGATGCCATTGGCTCCGACTACGACGTGATCGTACACTGCCATTGGGAGTACGATTTGCGAACTTCGATCCAACTGGCCGAGGCCGTCGAACCGGTGAAGCCGCTGTTCCTGGAAGATCCGATGCCGCCCGACTTCTCGCAAGGTTGGGTGGACCTTTGCCGGGCATCCAAAGTGCCGATTTGTACCGGCGAAAACCTGGCGCGCCGTCACGGCTTCAAAGACTTCATCGTCCAGCACGGTTGCGACATCGCCCAGTTGGACATCCGCAACACCGGCGGGTTGCTGGAATCGAAGAAGATTGCGGACCTGGCGGATCTGTACTACATCCCGATGTGCGCTCACAACACCGGCAGCATCCTGTCGACGATGGCAACGGTACAGTGGGCCGCGTCGGTCCGCGACTTTCTGGCCTGCGAGACCGTGGTGGGGCGGGGCAACTGGATGGATGACCTGATTGTCCACGACGGACCCATCGTGAAGAACGGCCACATCGACGTGCCCGCCAAACCAGGCCTGGGCGTCGAACTCAACCGCGAGGTCGTCAAGAGCAACCTGGCGCGCGGCGAGAAGTACTGGGATTGAGGCGTTACGTGTCGAAGCACCCCGCCGTGCCGTACGTCGCTCCGTTCGCGACTTTCATCCTGCTGCTTGGGGTGGAAGGCTACCTGCCGTTTGGCCCGGAGGTCGCCTATCCTGTCCGCTTCGGTGTGGTGGCGGTCGTGATGTGGCTCTTCTCACGCAACGTGATCACGTGGCGAGCGCCACAGATGGCCGGCAGCATCGCTGTCGGGGTAGCCGTATTCGTGATCTGGGTCGGACCCGACGTGGTGTGGCCGCAATACCGCGAACACTGGCTGTTTCAGAACCCGATCTTCGGCAGGCTGAAAGCGGATGCGCCGGCAAGCCTCAAATCGAACGTCGTGTTTCTGATCTTTCGGTCGTTAGGCTGCTTTGCACTGGTGCCGATGCTGGAGGAGATCTTCTGGCGCGGGTGGCTGGCGCGCTGGCTGATCGACGGCGTGGACTTCGAGAGGATTCCATTGGGCGCATACACGGCCGCGTCATTCTGGATTGGCAGCGCGCTGTTCGCCGCCGAGCATGGGCCGTATTGGGAAGTGGGGCTTCTGGCCGGCATCCTTTACAACTGGTGGATGATCCGGACAAAGAATCTGGCCAACTGCATCGTCGCGCACGCGGTGACCAACGCGCTGTTGACGGCCTATGTTCTAGTGGGGGACAAATGGCGATACTGGCTATAGCGAATTCGCCTCCCCGTCATCATCCTGCTTTTCGCTTGTCTCGTTCGAGGGCTTCGTGCAGCAGCGATCCGAGGTAGGTCTGGTACGGCAGCCCCTTTCTTGCCGCCTGCTCCCGCGCCAACTCGAGGTCAGCCTCGGCCATGGGAACATAGACGGCCCGGGCCTTTGAATCGGCCACATGCCGGAGCAGACGATCCCTCGTGAGAATTTTCGCCTCACCCGATTTCACCGCCCCGGCGATGTCGCGGGAGAGCCTCTCGCGATTCGCTTACCACCATTCAGCCTCCTCGGCCTCATTCTCAAACTTCTTGTCGATCACACGTTTGGTCATGGCTCAGAGACCTAACGGTTTGGCTGAAAGCAACCGCTCAGTGAGCTGTGCAGACCTCACCCATCTTCCCTGCCGTTGAATTCTCGGGCCGTCCACTAGCGCAATGCATCCGCGATGGCCAGTTCCTTCTTGAGAAGGTCGTTGACGAGGTCATCGACCGGGACTCCTTTGCGCTGCGCGATAGCTGATAGAGGGCCCATCACCGCCTCGTCCAGGTAGACCGGAAGGTGAAACCGCGCCTTGGCCCGATAGAACTTTCCGCGCTCGCCCTTCGAAAAGTCGTACTCTTGTTTCATCTCTTCGTCACTCATCACGCCTCCAAGGCAGCCCGCTGCTCGGCCTTGGTCGCCTTACGCGCCGAGATGATTCGAACCCTCGCGGTGTTGCTACCAAGGTCCTCCCAGGTATGGATCACGACCAAACTGGCGCCGTTTGACGCCATCCCGATGGTAACCCAGCGGTCGTCGCCAGCGCTGCTGTGGCCGGCGTCGAAAATCGTGACCGCGAGGGGATCGCGGAACACGCTGGCGGCATCTCCGAACGAAACACCGTGTTTGGCCACGTTGATCTGCACTTTCAGGGTCCCATTCGAAGTGAAGATCCAACTCGTCCACCACCCGAATATACTCGGGCCGTCCCTCGAGATCAAGACTTCACACAGTGCCGTTTGTATTGCGCTCGCTCGCCGTATTGTCCCTGTTTGGCAGGTCGATCACGATCCCTCACGTTGTGGCAGCGCCGCTGCTATCGGACCAGGTTCGCCATCGTCGAGATGATCAGGGCGTTGGCGAAATCGAGAAAGAACGCGCCCACCAACGCCACGACGATATACGCGCGGGGCGCCGGTCCGTACTTCTCTGCCAGGACCTGCATGCACGCCATCGAGTTCGCGGTGGTTCCCAACATGAATCCACAAAACCCGGTCGAGACGAGGGCCGCGTCGTAGTCGCGTCCCATCAGGCGGAACACAGCGCCACACAGTATCCAGACCAGCCCGACCTGAGCCAGCAGGATTGCGATGAGCGGTCCCGCCAGCGACATCAATTGCCACAGTTGCAGGGTAAGCAGGGCCATGACGACGAACAGCGCCAAGGCCACGTTGCCGATGTGATCGATTTCGTGCTGGGAGAGGCGCAGGAGACGCCAGCGGTCATCGACATTGCGCAGGATCGTGCCCGCGAGCATCGCTCCGACAGTCGCCGGCAGCGTAAGGCCGGCCCGCTCGAAAACCTGACTGATGAGCGTTCCCACGCCCATCGCGACGGCAATCGCGACGACATGGGTCAGCAGGCGGGCCTGCTCGGTTTGCGATGGGGGACTGACCGGTGTCGCCTCCAGCGGGGGCACCTCCCCGGCGTAGACGATCTGGTCGAGGGTCGGTGCGCCGGCTTCGGCCGGCCGGAGGTGAAAGCGCTGGATCTGCCGGTTGCCGATGTGACCGCCTAACAGCCCCGAGACCGCGATGCCGAACATCGCCGAGGCCAGTCCCACGGTCGATGCGGTCGGGAAGCCGAGTTGTTCGAACATGGGCCCGAAGGCGAGCGAGGTCGCCGGGCCGCCCGTCAGGGACAGCGAACCCGCGGCGATGCCCAGCAGTGGCGGCAAGTCCCAAAGGGCGGCCAGCGCGATCCCGAGTACGTTCTGGAGGATGGCTGCAACGGAGGTGATGGCCAGGAACAGACCCACCTGAACGCCGCCCTTGCGGAACAGGCTCGCGCTGGCGCCCAACCCGATGGTGGTGAAGAAGGCGACCATCAGGAGGTCCCGCAGGACGAGGTCCATCTCGAGGTTGAGGTACCGGTCGCGCAGGACCAGGGCCAGCAGCGCGTAGACGAGCCCTCCCACAACCGAGGCTGGGATGCGGAGCCGGTCCAGCAGAGGCGCCCGGTCCTTGATCCAGATTCCGGCAGCCACCCCGAAAGCCGACAGGGCCAGCACTTGAACAACGTTGAGCTTGAGGGTGAGGACTGCCATGGCAGCAGGAGCCGACGGGAGTGGCTAGTATACCCAAAGGTGTTTCTTCACGCCAGCTATGTCGCCATTATCTGTTATGAACGCAGAAATCGGCTCGTCCCTCATCGGTGCGCCTCCACATTGACGAATGAACCAGACGAATGAACCAGCTTGACAGACGAATGAACCAGCTTTGACGATCTGTGTATCCTCATGAGACAATCCGCGATGCATGATAACGAGTGATCGCCTGCCCTATTTCGTGGTCTACGTCAAGGACCGGCACCGGGCCAGGAATTTCATTACCGAAAACCTGGGGCTGCGAGTTAGGGATCTCCAGATCCCAGACGACAGCGACTTTCGAGGACGCGCCATCGCCCTCGCCTTTTACGGAACGACTCTGCTCATCGTTGAGGAGTCTCCGGATAGCATCCCGGGAGTGGAGACCGGCCGTGGCTATCCCTCGTTTGAAGTGGAGGATCTCGAAAGCTTCCACCAGCACACGAAACGTCAGAAAGTCGAATGCGTCCAGGAGCCGAGACCCGACGGTGTCGGTAAGATTGCGGCCTACAGGGACCCGGACGGCCTGATCCTGCTCGCCGTGCAGCCGAAGAAGAAGGCCGAGAGTCACGGCATCGTGTTTTCCGGCGGGGGAGCGTACGGGGCCTTTGAATTAGGCGTGCTTCGGAGATTGGCGGCGAAGGCCGGAGGCAGCTACGCGGGGCTGAATCGAACGATGCCGTCGGTGCTCACCGGGACATCGGTTGGAGCCTTCAATGCCGCCTGGCTGGCCTGCGCGCTCGGCGGTCCCCCCAGGCCTCTGACGGAGACGGTAGAGTCACTAGTTGACGTTTGGCGGAAGCGGATTGCCGGCGGGCTTAGTAACAATGGTGCGTATCGCATCCGTGGGAACGTGCTCGGTTTTCCGCGGCCGAGCGAACTCCTCGACGACACCGCGTTTCTGGCCCGTGACCTGGTAAAGCGTCTGATCTATGCCGGCGCGCCGCCGCCCGAGATTTCCCGGATCCTTCGGGCGCCTGATCTCAGCGCCGTGATTTCGACTCAGCCGCTGCGTGATCTGGTGGACACCCTTCACTGGCGAAGGCTGGAGAAGTCGCCGTGCCGGCTGCAAGTGGCGGCGACCGATTGGGTGCAAGGACAACTCCGCCTGTTTGGGCACAATCCGCCCGGCACGGAGCTATTGAAAATCGAAGAGCCGATGAATGAAAGCAATTTTCGCGATGTAGTCATGGCCTCCACGGCGATCCCGGGATTCTTTGCGCCCGTCGAAGTGGAAACCATATCCGGGAATGGCGGCAGGGAAAAACGGATCTGTGTGGATGGAGGGCTGGTGTTGAATTCCCCTCTCAACCCGGCGATTGACGCAGGCGCCACCGACATTCACCTGATCTGTCTGAATCCCGACGTTTCCACTCTGGATCTGAGCCCGATCAACAGCACCCTGGACACGATGAAAAGGTCGCTGGCGACGGCCGTGGCGGCCGGAGTCGCGTCGGAACTCGCGCGCGTTGATTTGGGCAACCGCCTTGCCGGCGTGGTGCGCCACAAGAACTCCGATGATTTCTATCGCGAGGTAACGGTACACCGCTACCATCCTTCGAAGGACGTTCTCGGGGGCGTACCGGGGATTCTCGATTTCTCTCTCACCCATCTGGACAAACTGATCGAGGATGGAGAACGCAACGTACAGCACCACGATTGCGATAAGGCGAAATGCATCCGGCCAGGGAACCACCTGGAACTGCATCGAAGACACTCCTGAGCGGCGACGGGACCGTCATCATTCTTTCGTCCCCTTCGTGTGGTGCTTGTTCCGCGAATTCCAGGCTTCGGTCGTGAAGGTATTCGCATCAATCTGTTTCATCGCGTACTTGCAAACGGTGAGTCTCCCGTGACGGGAACAGGCACGCCTTCGTACTTCTGGGTGTAGGATGACTGAATCTTCAGGCCGTTCGCCCTTTCCCCTTTGACGGTGACCTTCAACTCATCTCGCGTGTCGATACCTCCTAGCCGCTCCTAGCCGGGCGAAACGGAGTCCTTGGCGGCGAAGCGCCCGGGAGCCAACATTCTTCGGCGTTTTGCTTTCTGCTACCGTGAAAACATGCGCCCGCAAACGCTGTTGAGTGTTGAAGAGTACCTCCACACGGTATTCGACGGCTCCGACCGCGAGTACCTCGATGGCGAGATTGTGGAGCGAAACATGGGCAATAAGTCGCATGGACGCGTGCAAGGCACGTTTATCTACCTGCTTCGCCAGTTGGAGAAGACTACCGGGATCTTTGTCGTTCCGGAGGTTCGCCACAAAGTCACGCCCACCCGCTACCGGATTCCGGATGTCGCTGTTTTTGCCTCGGAACCGGAGTGCGAAGTTCCCGATCATCCTCCACTGGCCGCCATCGAAGTTCTTTCACCGGACGACCGTATTGGCTACGTGGTGCCAAAGCTCGATGAGTACCGGGGATGGGGCGTGGCGCACATTTGGGTAGCCGATCCGGAAGACCGCAAATTGCTTGTGTATCGCGGCGATGGACTCCATGAAGTAGAACAGTTGGAACTGCCGGAATTCGGCATTGTCCTCTCGAAGAACGATATTTTCGGCTAGCAGTCCACGTCCTTGGACCCTGCTGGCTCTATCAGTGTCTGGGGTTACGGAACCAGTTTGCCGTTGCGCACGAAGTAGCGGTTGTCCACGTGCACCGACGCGTCCGGAAGAAAGAACCAGCGCGAGAATCCCCCGCGAATCGTGCCGCCGAGTTCTTCGTTGTCGCCGAGGCTCACCCGCACCACGCCGGCCCCGTAGCCAAAGTACGGGATCGTCTGCCCGCCATCAAACAGTTCGAGCTTGGGGTTGAACCCCAAGGCAAACTCGCGGAACTGGAACGCCGAGTCTCCATTCTGCTTCAAATAGGCTTCGATGGCGTCCTGACCCGTCTCGGCGCTCACGCGCGAGATCCGTCCGTTGTCGAAAAGCAGGGACACTTTTCGAGCCACGGTGTCTCCCACCCGCATTTCGGGGAGGGCCAATCTGCCGTGCGGCGTCATTTCGATAGGCGCCACCCGCAGCACGCCCGCGGGATACTCGATCTCGCGGTCGACTCGCATCCTGGCGGCCAGCGCGCGCTCGCCGGACATGTCCCCGTTTTGCTTGTTCCATGGGCGCAGGCCGGTGCGGAACATCAGGTCCGTTCCCTGCGGCGTCAGAATCCGCACCGTGCCCTGCCTGAAGAAACGGATCGCGCGATCCATGTTCGAGCTGAGCGCCGCGTAATCGATGTCGAGGGCCCGGGCGTACATCGCGTCGAGTTCGGGCGTGTGCGCAGCCTGGGTGCCGTCCGTCCGGCGGCTGCCTTCCGCCCAGTGGAAGTGAATCGACCGCCGCCTGCCGCCCCCATCCAGCCACTTCGCCACCGCCTGGCGTTCGGCGGGGGTCAACTGCCGGCCGCTGTCGCCCAACGGCATCCAGTAGAAGATGTCATATCCGTCGAGGGACGGCAGCGGCCTGGCATCGTCGATCGCCGTCGCGTGAAGGGACTTCGCCACGCGCGACGTGACCTCACGGAAATACGACCGGTGAGCGCGGATCAGCACCTTTTCGCCTGGCTGTGCCTTGACGGCGCCGGTCAGGCGTCGCGCAATCGCGTCCCAATCGAGCGCGGGCGGGTGAACAAGCTGGAACAACAACCCGCCGCTCCAAGCGAACCGATTTGCCGGTCCGCTGCAGGCGGCGCAAGCTTCAGCTTGCAAGGGAACTTTAGTTCCCCCGGCCGGAGACTGGCCCCACGCCGTCCACGCCAGCCAAACGAGCAACCCTCCGCATACCAGCCGCATCGTGTCCTCTCAGCGCAATTGCTTCCAGAGCGAGTACCCGATGATCGTCTTGCCGTCCTGAATTCGGCCTGCGGCGATCATCGACTGGACTTCCCTGGCCGCGAACCATCGGCTTTCAATTCGTTCGTCATCCATGGGAGCGGCTTCCCCGGCCGACAATCCGGTCGCCAGGTAGATCGTCATGGTCTCGCTCACGTATCCCGGGCTCGGATAGAACATCACCAGTTTCTTCCAATGCTTCGCCCGATACCCGGTTTCCTCAATCAGCTCCCGTTTCGCAGCCTGCAGCGCCTTCTCCCCCGGGTCGAGTTTGCCCGCCGGCAACTCCCACAGGTAGCGCCCAGCCGGAACCCGATACTGGCGCACCAGCAGAATCCGCTTCTTCTCGTCCACGGCCATCATCACCGCCGAGCCGTTGTGGCGAACGATCGACCGCTGGATGTGATAGCCCTTGCCGTCGCTGGCGTGCTCCTCGGTCACTGCGAACAGGCCGCACTCGTAGACCTGCTTCTTCTCGACAATCTTCATCGCCATATCACTTTGATGGGACTACGTCCACGGTGCCAAGCTTATCCAGCTTCGACTTGATCTGCTTCGCATCACCCACCACCACCAGGGCGGACGTCTCCGGATCCATCACCCGTTTTGCCGCGTTCAGAATCTGATCGGGCTCCGCCGAGCGAATCCGCTGCGTGTACATTTCGAGATAGTCCTTCGGCAGCCCCATCGATTTGACCGTCACAATCTGCGTCGCCAGCGCGTCCTGACTCTGCATGCGGATGACGAAGTTGCCGCTCAGGTAGTTCTTCACGCTCGACAGTTCCTGGCCCGACACCGGCTCGTTTGCCATTTTCTTCAGTTCCGCGAGCAGTTCCGCGACGGCGTCACCCACGACCTCGTTGCGCACCTGCATGGCGGCGGAAAACAACGCGGCGTCTTTCTGGGCCTGGTTGTACGAATAGACGGAGTAGGCGTAGCCCTTCTTTTCGCGAATGCCGTTGAACAGACGGGACGCCGTCCCGCCTCCGAGTATGGCGTTCCCGACGGTCAGCGCAAAATAGGCCGGATCCGTGCGCGTGATACCCAGGTGGCCGACGTGTACGTCCGCCTGCACGGAACCCGGACGATCGACCAGCGTAATGCTCCGCCTGGCGGCGGGCAGGGGACCCGAGGGAGGCGCGGGAACCTCCCGCTTCTGCCAGCCGGCGAACTTCGCCTCCAGCACCTTCAACAGAGCCGGCCGCGCCGGCAACTTGCCCAGCAGGATCAAGACCGCCTGGTTCGGGGCCAGCAGGCGGTCGCGAAAGCCGGCCAGCACCGCCGTATCCAGGGCGTCGATCGACTGCGGCGTTGGATTCTGCCGCGAGTAGGGATGATCGCCGAAGACGACCTCCTTCACTTTCTCGTCCGCCAGGAACTCCGACTGCGATCGCTGTTCCAGCAACTGCTGCTTCCGGTTCTGCTTGTAGAGGGCGACTTCATCCGCCGGAAACATTGCGTTGCGCGCGACGTCGGCCACCAGGTCGATCAACTTCTCCGTGCTCTCCGATAGCGCCGAGCCGGCGAGAATCAGCGAATCGGCGCTCGCCGACGCGCTCAGCGACCCGCCGATCTCGTTGACCTCCTCGGCGATCTGCCGTGACACCCGGCTCTTGGTGCCTTCCGTCAACAGCGACGCCACTGCTTCCGCCAGACCCGGTTTGTCCTTTGGATCGAATCTCGACCCCGTCGGAAAGGCCAGCCGCACCGTCACCAACGGGAACCGGTTGTCCTGAAGGGTCACGAGGGTCAGGCCATTCGTCAACTTGCTTTCGGTCATGGCCGGAATTTTGAACGGCGGCAGTGGAGGCGTCTCCGGAGGCTTGGTCCGGTCGATCGTCTGGCCCTGCAGACAGGCTGCAAACAGAACTCCCGTCAGTACGCGTCGCATCTTACTGGCCCCCTTTCCCGCCCTTGGCCGGCGCAGGCACGATTTCCATCGACACACGCTTGTTCCCGTCCAGGTATTTCTTCACCACCTCCTGGATTTGCTGCGGCGTCACCGCCAACAGTTGATCCATTTCGCTGGAAATCAATGTTGGATTGCCATCGAACAGTTCGTATTGCGCCAACAGCCTGGCCCGAGCCATGGTTCCCTGCAGTTCCTTGATCCGGGAAGCGCGAAGGAACGTCCGGGCCCGGTTCAGTTCCTTCATTTCCACCGGTTGTCCGGCCAGCTTGTCGAACTCCTCCTGCAACTGGTCGAGGATCTGCTTGCCCTTGAACGCCGGATTGTGTAGGGCGAACACTGCGTAGAGGCCTGGCTCCTTATAGTCGCTGGCGCTGGCGAAGGGCCACCCGGGGTTGGCTTCGTACTGGATCACCGACTGCTTGCCTTTGACCAGGTTCTGCTGCAGGCGCGAACTGTCGCCGCCCGTCAGCAGCACGTCCGCCATCGACAATGCATAAAACTCCGGCGAGCGCCGGGCGGGGCCCTGGTAGCCGGCGATCACGGCCGGGACGCGCGCCAGCGAGTCCTTCACCACCTCATGCCGAGGCTGGGTGATCGGAGGCTCCGTCATGTCCGGGTGCTTGGGCTGATCCTGCGCCGGGATGTCCCCGAAATAGGCTTCGATCCACTTCTTCGCATCCGCCGCCTGGAAATCCCCCACGATCGCCAGCACCGCGTTGTTGGGCGCGTAGTAGATCTTGAAGAACCGGGAGACATCGTCCACGCTGGCGGCACTCAGGTCTTCGAAAGACCCGATCAGGGAATGACTGCTCTGCCAGTTCTGGAACGCGATCAGCGGCCACTTGTCGACGATGGCCGTGTTGTACGGCCGGTTGTCGAAGCTGAGCCTCCGTTCCTGCTTTACCGCTTCCTTCTGGTTGTCGAGGTTTTCCTTGGTGATCGCCAGGCTGCGCATCCGATCGGACTCGAGCCACAGTCCGACCGCGAGTTTGTTCGAGGGCAGCGTTTCAAAGTAGTCGGTGTAGTCCGGATGGGTCGAACCATTCAGGCTGCCGCCGTTCGCTTCGACAGTCTTGAAGTGCACCCCTTTGAGTGCGTTGGCCGACCCCTGGAACATCATGTGTTCGAACAGGTGCGCGAAGCCGGTGCGGCCCTTTTCCTCGGAACGTGCGCCGACGCCGTACAGTACATAGACGGTGACCACGGGCACGGACGTGTCTCGCGACAGCAGCACCCGCAGCCCGTTCTTCAGCTTGTATTTCTCGAACGGAACCTGGATATCGGCGCACAGGCAGGGTAGTGCGCAAGCGGCGGCGAGCAGATAGTTGGTGATTCGCATCGTGTTCTTACGGTTGGACTCGCAAACGTTCGGATCGGTGGCTCAGGCACGTGCCAGAGCAGCCTGAAACTCCGCCAGCGGCAACGTATTCAGGATATCATCGGGCCCCAGCCATGCCCGCCGCGCGACCGTCACGCCGTACCGCATGTGGGCCAGGTGTTTGGGATGGTGCGCGTCGGTGGCCACCACAAAACGGGCCCCCCGCGCCCTGGCTGTACGCACCAGAGCAGGCTCCAGGTCCAGCCTCTCGGGACCTGCGTTGATTTCGAACCGCACGCCACGCCGCACCGCCTCGTCCACGATCCGCTCGAAGTCCCATCGGAACGGTTCCCGGTGCAGCAACAGCCGCCCGGTGGGATGCCCGATCACACGCAGGGACGGGCTTTCGAGCGCCTTCAGCATGCGGTCCGTCATCTCGGCGACTTCCAGGTTCATGTGGTTGTGCACGCTTCCGATCACAAAGTCGAGTTCCGCCAGGGCGTCCTCGGCGAGATCCATCGCGCCGTCTCGCAGGATGTCGCACTCGATCCCGGAGAAGATGCGAATTCCCAGATCCTGACGGTTGATCTCCCGGACCCGATGGGCGAACTCCACCGCTCGCCGCTCGTCCAATCCGTTCGCCATTGCCAGCGCTTTGGAGTGGTCGGTGATGGCGATGTATTCGTAGCCCATCGCCCGGGCGGCTGCGGCCATCTCCTCGATCGTCGCCCGGCCGTCGGTCTCCCGCGTGTGCATGTGAAGGTCACCACGAATGTCGTCCAGCCTCACCAACCGAGGCAGCCGCCCCTCCGCGGCAAGGTCGATCTCGCCCAGGTTCTCGCGCATTTCGGGCGGAATCCAGTCGAGCCCCAACGCCCGGTACACCTCCTCTTCCGTCTTGCTCACCACCAGTTCGTCGGTCTCCGTCTTGTACAGGCCGTATTCGTTCAGCTTGAAGCCCATCTTCACGGCACGCGTCCGGACGGCGACATTGTGTTCTTTGCTTCCCGTGAAATACTGCAACGCCGCGCCGAAACTTTCACGCCGCAGTGCCCGCACGTCCACCTGCAGGCCCTGCGCGCCGAACTTCGCGCTAGCCTTGTTTTCCCCCCTGCCCAGCACGTCATGGATGTCCGGATGCTTCAGGAAATGGGACAAGACGGAATCGGCGCTGGCGGTCCCGGTCACAAGCAGGTCAAGGTCGCCCACGGTCTCGCGGCCACGGCGCAGGCTGCCCGACGGCACGATCTCCTCGACGCCCGGCACCTGGGCCAGGTACTGCTTCAACTCCGCAGCCACACCGTCGGCGAAGCTCAGCAGGAACCGTCCGCTTTGCCGTCGCAACTGCTCGATCGACCGCAGGACCTTCTCTTCGAGCTTGGCGCCCATCCGCGGCAACTCGCGGATCTTCTGTTCCCGGCACAGCCTCTCCAGGTCGTCGATCGAGCGGATCGGATAGCTTTCCAGAATCAGTTTGATGCCCTTGGACCCGAGGCCCTGGATCCGCAGCATCTCGAGGGCCACGCCTCCGAATTTCCCGATCCACAGATCGCGTTTCTCGCACGACCCACGCTCGACGATTTCAGTCAGAACGAAGGCCAGACCTTTGCCGATCCCGGGAATGTCGGTGACCTTACGAGTGGCGTCCGCCAGGATGTCGGCGACGCGTTCGGTATGCCCCTCGATCGCGGTCGCGCCGTTGCGATAGCTGCGGATGCGGAACGGATCCTCCCCGCCGATCTCCATCAGGTCGGCGGTTTCCACCAGAATGCGCGCGATTTCCTTGTTCTCCATGCACCTACCATTAAGCAAAGGTCCGGCCCCGCCCCGCAACACCGGCGGCTCGAACCCAACAATTTCCGTGGCTTCTGAGCCGTGACCGTGTACCTTCCGCGACCGAGTACCTTCTGAGCCGCGACCGTGAGGGAGCGGTGGCGCGCAAATCACGCCGGCGCCGCGACGCATCCGTGCCGCGACCGTAAGGAAGCGGTGTCGAGGCGTGCCAGCCCGAACACCGGACGTCCACCCGCGGCTTGTTCCGTTATCCGCTCCAGAGCAACAGCCGCCGTTCGATCAGATCCGGCAAAATGCGGTTCCGGATGCTGGGCGCCAGTAGTGCCCGATCGTCGTATTCGCCGAACCAGACCAACTCCGCGATCTCCGCACACGCCGTCGGCTGGCCCGCGAGTTCGCCCCCGAACAGCTCAATTCGGATCGTCCGCCCATCGTCCCCCGCAGCATGGTCTTCGTATGCGCCCAGAAAAGCCAGGCCGACCGGCTTCACGTCTCCCAACTCCTCCCGCAACTCGCGCCGCACACATTCCTCCGCCGACTCGCCGTTTTCAATGCGCCCGCCGGGCAGGATCAGCAGCGCCGTCGAACGCTTCTTCCGGCACAGGAGCATCCGTCCCTCGCGAACCAGCAGAAATCCCGCCTTGTGAATGTCCGGCCTCACTGCAATATCGGGAGCGCCAGATAATCCGGGGACACGAACAGGCTTCCCTGGGTCGTCCCCTGCGGGGAAACGCGGCGCAGCCTCTCCTGCAGTTGCCGGAATGTGATCTCCTCGTCGAGGCAGGCACGAAACGCCGTCGCGATGCCGGACACCTGCTCGCCCGACTCGTGCGCGAATTCGATTCGGAAGTGCCGGATGCCGGCCTCCCGCCAGGATTCCAGGTGGGCGCCAGCCTCCTGTGCTTCCGCGCCGAAGACCGTGTTGCGGCACCCGACGTCGGCCATCACCGGATGGGAGCGCCCGGTCCCGTCACGTAGTTCGACACGATGGGTTTCGCACGGCCGGCCGCAGTCTTTGTAGCTCGAGCCTGTCGAGAGAAAACGGCAAAACACGCAGTGTTCCGTGTGGAACACCGGCAGGTGCTGGTAGACGATCGCCTCGATACGGCCGGGGCCGACCTCGCGCGCCAGGTGGGCCACCTGCGCGGCGTTCAGGTCGTGGGTGGGCGTGATCCGGGAGAGGCCCATGCCCAACAGCAGGTTCGCACTGATGGCGTTGGCCGCGTTCAAGCTGAAGTCTCCCACCAGTTCGGCCTCGCAACTCTCGCGCAAGGCTCGCAGCAACCCGGCCGGCCGCACCAGGATGGGGCATTCGAATCGCGCCAGGTGCGCGGCGATCTTCTCTTCTCCGGGCTTGAGAACGCGAGGGCTTGCCACGCGCACGGTCAATCCCGACTGCTTCACCAGGTCGACGGAGGGCTTGAGCCCAAACAGGTCCAGATAGTCGAGCGTGAGACTCGCGGGCCGGGCGACGATGGCTGCTGCCAGCTGCTCCGGCGTCCTGACCAGCAGGTGAAGCTGCGCCTGATCCCGTGCTGCCGGGAACGCGCCCGAACGAGGCTGAAGGCGGCGAACGGCTTCCAGGTAGGAGTGAACCGCGATGGGCCTGAGTTCGCCCTGCCGGGCCGCCAGCGCCTCCACGGCCTCACGCCGAAGCTGGTTCATCAGCGAGGCAGCCACAAAGGGCTCGCCGCTGGTCTTCATCTCCACGTGCGCCAACGAGTAGGGCGTGTTGCCCATTCGCTCCAGGTGCCGGCAGGCCATGTCCCACGTCACTCCCTGGTTCCGCGCGGGTGGCAAGGGGTCGGGACCCAGGACGCGAACCGATGTGCCGCGATCCTCCACGAGTCGGAGGGCCAGTTCCAAGGGCCGGCCGGCCTCCGCGATCAAGGTCGCGGTGACGGCTTGCTTCCTCACCGGCGTCGTCGCGTCCGTGAATACTCGTAGGGACTTGTCCACGGCAGGATCGTGAGTCCGCCACACCAGGTCGCCCGGCCGAACCCGCCGCCAGTCGATCGCGCCGCGCCCAAAGCGGAGTTCGCAGCGGCTTTCCCTCAGCGTCACGATTTCAAAAAGTCGTCCGCCTTCTTCCGGCTCCTGCGGGCTTCTCCAATCGCTCCCGTCGAAGACCAATCCGTCCCCGGGTTTCAGCGGCGCGATCCGGTTGGCCGCACTCGGTTCGATAACCACGCCGCCTTCGGAAGGTTTGACCACCCGGCCCAGCCAAACGCCGCGGTGCCTGGGCGCACGTCCTCGCACCACGGCCTGGTGATTCGTACCGGTCAGGAAGTAGGGACCCAGCCCACGCGAGTACACCTGTTCCAGGCGGAGAGCCTCCTCGTCAGTGACGGCAACGGGCCGGCCCGCCCAGGCTTCGTCAACCGCTTTCCGGTAGGCTTCAGTAGCAGCGGCGACGTAGTCCGCCTCTTTGTAGCGGCCCTCGATTTTCAATGCGGCGACGCCGATCTCGACCAGTTCCGGCACCTGCCGGAGAGCGAACAGATCCCCGGGCGACAGCAGATACCGCGCGTCGCCCAGCGGTTTTACCGTCCCGTCGACCACCAGTTCGTAGGGCAGGCGGCACGCCTGCGCGCACTGTCCCCGATTCGCGCTCCGTCCGCCCCAGGCTTCCGACGAGAAGCACTGTCCGGAGTAGGCCACGCACAAGGCCCCATGCACGAAGACTTCGAGTTCGACGTCGACCTGTTCCCGAATGGCCCGGATCTCGGAGAGCGACAACTCGCGCGCCAGGGTCACGCGGCGCGCTCCCATCTCCGCCGCGAGCCGGACGCCCTTCGAATCCGTGATGCTCATCTGGGTGCTGGCGTGGACCTCGAGATCCGGCGCAATCTCACGCGCCAAAGCAAGGACGGCCGTATCCTGCACGATGATGGCATCGGCTCCGGACTCGGCAATCCGGGCCAGCGAGCGTGCGGCTTCCTCGATCTCATGATCGAAGATCAGGCTGTTGAAGGTGACGAACCCCCGCACTCCGCGGCGGTGCAGGGTCCGCATGACCTCATCCAGTTCCGTGAGGGAAAACCCCACCTTGGCGCGTGCCGTGAAGTGTTTCAGCCCGAAGTAGACGGAGTCTGCCCCCGCTTCGATGGCCGCATGAAGCTGGGGCCAATACCCGGCGGGACTCATCACTTCCGGCTTGCGGCTGATTCGGGACACTTCTTTCAGCTTAGTACCTCATCGCAGAATCAGGTCTGTGGATTTCCGGTAATATGAGATTTCAGTGCCGCGACCGCAAACGCGCGTCGCAGCCCCGAGCGTGAGCCGTAGGGTTCCGCGCCGTCTGAGCCGCCAGCGTCAGCGAGCGGTGGCGGGATGGCGCCCCGATTACCTGGAACTTGACGATAGTGGACAGCCTAAATGGGCCTGCGGCCAACCAAAAGCGTTGAAGACGCTCGGCTCACGGCGAAAATTCGGCGAATCTGGACAGCGTCTTCAACGGAGTGCCCCATGGGCCTGCGGCCCACCAAAGGTGATGAAAATGAGGGCGAGACGGCGTTAGCATGTCTATCGGCGGGGAATGGGAGAGGTCATTATCCGCTCTGGAGAAGTCGAGGCTGTAAGGGAGTTTGATCCGGAACGCGTGTGGTTGAACCAATCAGTGTGTCGTTGCCCTTCCGACGAGGAAGGGCGATAGCGCGTAACGGTGCGTATGTTATTTGTCGCGCGTTCTGCCACTTCCTC
>JBJXGR010000048.1:0-3526 GCA_046160045.1 Bryobacteraceae bacterium | reverse complement strand
CGGTGATCTGCGCAGTGTCCGGCCGCTACCGGGAAGCGGAGCCGTTGATGCGGCGCGCCCTGGCCATCGCGGAGAACCAATTGGGGCCGAAACACCCGGAGACGGCGAACTACGCCGCCAACCTGGGTGGGCTGTATCAACGGAACGGCCGATCCGACCAAGCCGAGCCGCTCCTCCGCCGGGCCTTGGTCATTCGAGAGCAGGTCCTGGGAGCAGAACACCCAAGTGTGGCGACCGTGTTGCGAGAACTAGCCGTGGTGTACGTGAGCCGGAAGCAGTACGAAGAGGCGGCGCCCCTCCTGGATCGTGTGCTGGCGATTCAGGAGAAGGCGTTGAGCCCCGCCCACCCCACCCTGGCCGATACGCTGGCGGTTTATGGATCGGTCCTGCGAAAGCTGAAGCGCAAAGCGGAAGCAGAGGAGGTGGAGCGCAGGGTGAAGGCCTTCGCCGCGAAACAGGCCCGGTAGGATACGCCACATCCCCGCCGCCGGCTCGGCGGCAACTCTGTGACCGGATGCGCCACTAATCGACCAACACCCGCTTAGAGACAAGTTCCACAGGCACGCTCACGAGCGGCGCCTCGCCCTCATCCGGAAATCCATCGTGGTCTTGGTCCTGGTTGTGGATTCCCATCTCAGGAACGTCAACGGCACTGAAGATCGTGAACGTGCCCTTCATGACCAGGGTGTTCTCGCCGCGGCACTCGGCCGTGCCGCGATAACGCGCCAACGAAGTGGTCCGCCCGCGACCGGGTGCGCCCGCCGGAGGCGCCTCGGCGGCATGCGAGAGCATATTGAACTTGTATATGCCGGGTCCCGTGCGCACGAAGGTTCCGACGAATGCGCTCAGCACCGCCGCATTGGGCGCGAAAGGGGTCCAGAGAGACGGGTTTGTGATCGAGCCTCGGTAAGCCAGTCTGTGGCCGGCTGGGTCAAGCGGAATCAAAGTATCCGTTTCGAGGCCGGCAGGTCCCGGCGGGTCCGCGAACCCGGTGATCCAGCTTCCTTCGATCGAGCAGGGCGCCTCAGCGCGGGCCGATGAGGGCGCCGCCAGCAGCACGGCCGCGACGGCCGCCATAACAAATCTACTGTGTGTGATGACCTTGAAATAACCTCCTTGCGAGAAGATCGGTGCTTCTCTAAGGGGATGGTGGACCGGAAGCGCACGCCAAGCAATACCCGCCGGGTTGCCCCGAGATTATCTCGTATCCGCCTTGAATCAGACCTCTCAAGAAATCTGCAAAGCGGTTACTGTCACGGGTTTTGGAAGTAGCGCATCTCGATCACCTTGGCCTTCCGTTCATCGACGGCCGCCAGGTGGTCGAGAGCCTCGTTGATCTCCAGCACATCCGGAGCGCGGCCGGGAGATGCCGCCATCCAATCGTCCAGGGTGACGGGAACCGCGGCGCCGCCCCGCTTGGCGGCGTGATGGGCGCGGGCGTGGTCGACCAGAATGATGCGCATCAACCGGGCCGCGATGCCGAAGAAGTGCGCCCGGTTCTCCCATGCGACCGGCTGCGACTGATCGAGTAATCGCAGGTAGGCTTCGTTGATGAGCGCCGTCGGCTGCAGCGACTGGCCCGAACCGCCTCGCCGCAGGTAGGCGCGGGCAACCTTGTGCAGTTCGCCATACACCCGCGGAGTGAGTTCTTCGAGCGCCGCCGGCTCGCCTCGTCCCCAGGCGACCAGCAACTCGGAAACGGAAGGGGATTCTCCCATCACAAGAATTCTTCCACAAATTACCGGCGTGGCTAGCCGTTTGATCCTCCGTTTTCGAAGGTCCTCAGTGCCCGGGTACAAGCCGGGCCAAACAAGGAGGCACCTTCATGGTCGACGCGATTACCAAACTCTCCCCGCTGTCCCCAGGGCGGATGCCGGCCTGGCTGGGACCCCGTCGGAACGTTTTCACGCTCTGTTTCGTGAGCGCATCTCTTTGGGCGCAGGCCGGCTGGGCGCAGCCCGGCGAGATCACGATTCGTCTCTATGACTATTCCGGAATCCAGGCGCAAGCGTTGGCTGAGGCGCAGCGCTCGGCCGGGGAAATCCTCGGGCAGGCGGGCATCGCCGTCCGGTGGCAGAACTGCCCGGTCCCCGGGTCGGGAGTAACTCGCAATCCCGCTTGCAGCGTCGATCCGGATGAGTTCAGTAAGTTCCTGGTCACCCTGCTGACCGGCAGGATGTCGCGCAAAATCGCCACCAAACCCCAACAGTTCGGCCTGGCGATGTTGAGCCGTGAATCCCCCTTCCCGACCAGAACCCATATCTACTCCGACCGCGTGGTGGACTTCGCCAAAGCGGAGAGGACGCCGTGGACCCGCCTGATGGGAAGCGTGATCGCCCACGAGGTCGGGCACTTGTTGCTCGGCTCCAACAGCCACTCGGCGACCGGCATCATGCGCGCGCAATGGCGGCAGGAGGATTTAATGCTGTCTCTTCGGGACCGTCTGGGATTCAGCGCGCAGCAGGCCGAACAGATCCGCTCGGACGTCCGCCGGCGCTCCGAGCAACTGCGTGAGGCTCAGCTGCCGGCTCGCGCCAACCGCTGTTTGGCGATACGGCGCAGATCGGGCTCGACTAACGGAACGAGCTGGTCGAGCGCGCCTCGATCGCCCTGACGCCAGGCGTGGAGCCACCGCGTAATGTCCTTGTGCGAGGACTCTTCCATGGCCGGTTGGATTATATCGGAAAAACGCTCGCCCGGTGACGGGTTTCGGCTCCGCTTTCCGGTATTGAGAGTAGAAGGCCACGCGCGGACGACAGGGCCGGCCGGCTGGAGTTGACGGTGAGTTGGAGGCGGGTGCGCGTCCGGAGGTAATCCTTCGCCCGGGTCTGGGACCCGGCGGGTTGGAGTTTGCCATTTTCTTTTTGCGCCTCCGGACTTAGACCCAATATCGTTCAGTTGGGAATCGAGGGGACTTCCCAGCCGTTCGGACGGATCGCCCCGAACCGCGGGCGTTAGCCCGCGGGTGGCATTGACCACTGGCACTGCGCGGTGCAACCCGCGGGCGCCCCGCGGTTCGAGGCCTGGAAGCGGGCTCGCTACTTAAGTAAACGGTATTGGACCTAGACCGAACCGCGGGCGTTAGCCGCGGCAGCCGGCCGAAGGCCGGCTACGGGTCGCATGGATGCGACCCCTACAATCGACGCGCCAAAGTGCCAATTACCGGGGCCGGTCGGGGACCGGCTCCATGTGTTGCCCGGGTTCAACGCTGACGTTATACAGCCGGCTGGAGGCCGCCAATGAAACTCATATTTGTGTTCTTGCTATTCGTTCTGACTATACCCTTCACTTTTGCCGGGATCGGCGGCGCGATTCCGGTCTCGTTTGCCGAAAAACCTGACCCCGCATCACTCCCTGAGGAGGCGCCTCGCGGCTGGGAACAACACAACGCTCGCGGGCTCAAACTCTTCGAGTCGTCCAAATACGCGGAAGCTGAACAGGCTTTCCGAGAGGCGTTGAAGGACGCCGAGGCGCTGGGAATCGAAGGCGCGCGGCTCGCGAAGATTCTGCACAATCTGGGCGGCGC